>JAPDJF010000014.1 GCA_029259185.1 Hadesarchaea archaeon | reverse complement strand
AAGAACTCGCTAGACGTTATGGCGTGGGTGTGCACATCCATCTAGCTGAAACCGAAAAAGAAGTGAAGGAGATCTCCCAGAGGTATGGAAAGAGGCCCGTAGAATACTTGGACTCGCTCGGTTTTTTGGGGCCGGAGGTGTTAGCGGCCCATTGTGTTTGGCTAACCGGAAAAGAGATATCCCTGCTGGTGAAGAACGGAGTAAAACCCGTTCATAATCCAATCAGCAACATGAAACTCGCCTCTGGGATTTCCCCCGTACCCGAAATGCTGGCCGAGCGAATACCCGTAGCCCTAGGAACCGATGGTGCTGCTTCCAACAACACCCTAGACATGTTTGAGGAAATGAAAGTCGCCGCCCTTCTCCACAAGGTCAAAAAACTCGACCCTACGGTGATGCCTGCCAGAACTTTGCTCCGAATGGCTACGATCAATGGTGCCGTTGCCGTAGGGATGCACGCGGAGATCGGATCGATAGAAGTGGGTAAGAAAGCTGACTTGATACTCGTGGATCTCAAGAACGCGAGGTTCGTACCCCTCCACGATGTTTCCTCCCACCTCGTGTACGCTTCAAGGGGGGAAGACGTGGACACGGTGATCGTGGACGGGAAGATCTTGATGAGAAAACGCAAGCTTTTAACCCTAGACGAAAACGAGATCTTTGAAATGGCCGAGCGAGCTGCATCGAAGCTCGTCGGTTCTGGTGATTTCATGGAACAGGAACTCTGGAAACTCGAGGAAAAATTGGAGAAGAAACTTCAGAAGAGGAGTAAGAAATATAGATCCCTCTACAGGCGATCGTATAAGAGGGGGAAGAGGTGAGCCTCTCAGGAAGACGAAGATTTCAGCTCGGCCCTGATGTGAGAGACCATTGCCAGCAGCGCCCGGGCGGACGGAGTATTCTCGGTCCCCATCAAGAGAGGAACACCACGGACATAGGATCGGAGTAGCTCCTCATCAGTAGGTATTTCCGCTATGACTTTTAGCCCCCTTTCACGAACCGAATCCATGAGTTTGGCTTTGATCCCCCCACCTACATCCGCTCGATTGAGAATCACTTCGGTTCGCTTGTTTAACTCCATCGTGAGGTCGAGCAGTCTATGGAGATCGTGGATACCGAAAGGGGTAGGCTCCGTCACGGCTAAGACAAGATCTGCATCCCACAACGCTTGGACCACCACGTTGTGCACTCCGGGTGATGTGTCCACCACCACCACATCGTGGTGGGCCTTTCGAAGCTCCTCTCTGGCCCTTCGTACGGTAGCACGAGCGACGATGGGGGATCTGGGTTCGGTAGGTTTGAGTTCCCCAACCACCAGCTTTCCCCACCCCATCTCCCGTACGTAGACGGTCCCAATCCTCCTCCACCCTTCCCGGATGGCGCTCTCCTCGCACGCGAGCTTGCATGCCCCGCACCCCGAACAAAGCTCCTCAAAAAAGATCGGGGGAAGTCCCCTCAAACCTGCCAACGCATGTTCACGGCATGCCTCCACGCACCTTCCACATCCAGTGCACTTCTCCACGTCGATCAATGGTTTAAAAATTGAGATGGCCTCACCATCGTTCAGCTCCACTCCCAAAAGCGTGGCACACGACGGACCATCGACATCAGCGTCTACCAGCATCACCCTCAAACCACTTTTCTGGAGACCGATAGCAAGATTCACCGCCACCGTGGTCTTGCCCGTTCCCCCCTTCCCACCAGTCACGGCCACTACCGGGGCTTTCACTCTTTATCCCACCCGTACACCTTTTCCTCCTCAAGCCTCCTGAAAATAGAAACCAGACTCTTGGAGGCTCTAGCTTTGGGATTGAATTCGATCACCGGTCTCATGCCGATCGTTGCCCTGAGGACTTCTCCATCCAAAGGCACTTCCCCAAGCAAAGGGTACCCTAGTTCATCCTCTATCCATCCCCTCATCGTGCCTCCGAAATCGGATATATCCGATCTGTTCATTACCACCCCCGCAGGGACTCGAAAGTGGTTTATGACTTCGGCTAACCGCCCCAGATTTCGTCTCGCAGCGGGTGTGGGCTCCGTCACGACGATAACATAGCTAGCACCAGAGATCGATGCTATCACGGAACAACCTATTCCAGGAGCTGCGTCCACCACCAGCGTCCCTGCCCCTTCGGATCCAGCTACCTCCCTTCCGAGTTCTTTCACCTTCGTTACGACATGCCCTGAGTTATGCTCACCCAGCTTCAAATATCCCGTAATGGAGCGGAAGCCATATGGGGTTTCCTCCACTACGATCTCACCCGTATCTCTTTTCTTCATCGTGATGGCACCATAGTGGCAAACGAGTTCACATGCACCACATCCCTCACACATTAAGCGATGGATGAACGGCTGCCCACGATGAGCCGAGATCGCCCCGAACTGACACGCTTCTAGACACGCACCGCATCGGACACACTTAGACTCTTGGATCTCCGCTTTTTCCGATGCCTCTACCTTCACAGATGAAAGCCGTTTTCCCCCACCCAGAGCAAGAGCGAGATTGGGTGCATCAACATCCGCATCCACCGCCACGACTTTTTCGCCCCCCTTAGACAGGAAAACGGCTAGAGATGCTGCAACCGTCGTCTTACCCGTGCCCCCCTTCCCACTTGCCACCACAATCTCACGCATGGCTATCCTCAAAAACTCACAGTCGATTCTCAACTACCCGACGTGCTCAGCGGGGGTTAATCACGTATCGGGCAACAGCGTCGCCCACTTTCATCCCAGGAGGAACCATAATCAGCTGAATACCGAATTGGACGGAGGCCGTCGATGCCCACGGACCGAACCTTCCAGCGAGAGCGACTTTTACCCCTTCACCCGCAAGCATTTGGGCCACGGCTATCCCAACTCCCTGAGGCGCGGCGGTGTGGGGATTCGGAATCACCTTTACACCTTTGATCTTCCCATCCTCCACCTCAACCAAAGTAAAGGAATTGCACCTACCAAAAACGGGTGAGACCAAATCATCCAGTCCACCACTTCCTTGACTCGCGACACCCACTTTGAACCGGCCTGTGAGAGGGGCCTGGGGAGGTACTGGCTTGGGTCCCCACACCGATCCCGATCCGAAGGAATACATTCCGGGGGGCTGAAACCCGACCCTACCCCTCCTCCCCATTCCCCACCCTCCTCCGAAGGGCGCCGTGGAGGAAGGAAATGAAGTCATCGCGGGCTCTCTGGCCTCACCACATGCGTCCTCCATCGTGGCCGCTCGCACTCTGCCATCGAGGAACTCTTGTACCGCCTCCCCCACCTTGGAGGCAGAGGTGAGGTAAACCATTATCCCCCTCTGCCTCAGCAGTCCCAGCGCTTTGGGCCCCATGCCTTTAACTACCAAGGCATCCAAACCACCCGACGCCAATACCTCGGCGGGAGTGGAGGTGAAACCGAAATGGGATCCCCGATTCTCGATGACATCCACCCTCTTCACCACACCCGATTCTATCTCCACCACCGTGAAAAATTCACATCTTCCGAAATGCTCAGAGACTTCGGCGTCTAACCCTCCCGGTGCGTGAGAGGGGATAGCTATCTTCATCACGGTCCCTTCTACTTCTTGCCGAGGTGCTCCCGAAGCTCTCTGATCCTGGCCTCGACTCCCTTCAACTCTTCCTCGAGTTCTCTCCTGTAGGCTTCAAGCATCTCTATCTCCTGCTCGGGTGGCGGGAAAGGTGGAAAAGGTGGAGGCGTGAAGTAAGGCGCAGATGGTTGTTGAGCTGACTGAGATTGCGAACTCTCTTGCTGGAATTGGGAAAACATGTACGGCGAATAGAAAGGTGGGTACCACCACCAATATCTCCACCCTCTAGGCCACCACACCCTGCTCACCTCTCGAACCTAGGGTAGAATCGGTACCACGTATGGTGAGTATGGATACCAGGGGTACCCGAAACCCCGCATCCACGCCCACGGCCCGAGAAGCCACCAGCAGGCTCCTCTACCGAAGATCCACCCCGGCCTCTGCCAAGGTGGGAGGTAGCTGAACGGTCCCCTTCCCGGCCAAGGCCCATACCAGCCCCGACCTCTTCCGAAACCAGACCACCACATTCCTTTTCACCTCTTTCTTTTTCTTGTGCTATTGCACATAAATATCTTGTGGTGCCGAGGACGTTAATTATTTAAGGTAGAAAGAAAGGAGAGATAGGTTCCAAAATGAAGGAGACGAGAGAAGCCGTGATAGTGGATTTCCTGAGATCTCCCTTCTCTCGATCGAGACCCCGAGAGCCGGACAGAGACGTGTTCAACAAGTTGCGGATGGATACAGTGCTTGGGATGGTGTACAAGAAAATCGTTGAGAGAACTGGAGTCAAACCTGAAGAAATAAACGATGTCCTCACCGGATGCGCATTGCCCGTCAAAGAGAACTGGACATACGGGGGGAGGTTCCCCGTCTTTCTTGCCGAATTCCCGGAGACCGTCCCGGCATTGCATATCGACAGACAGTGCGCCTCTTCTATGGCAACCATCCGCCTAGGAGCATTGGAGATAATGAGTGGCTTCGCAGACATCGTGCTAGCTGGGGGATTCGAACACATGACCCATGTGCCGATGCAGCCCGAGTACCTTATGGAGTTCGTGGAACCCAGTAGTGAACTCGCTACCAACCCCAAGTACGAACACTATGATCTACTGACCGGAATGAACATGGGTCTGACTGCCGAGAAGCTCGCAGAGATGAGGAAAGATGTGATAACCAAAGAGGACATGGACAAGTGGGCGGTGGAAAGTCACAAAAAAGCCGCTAAAGCTCTGGAGGAGGGTTATTTTAAGGGCGAAATAATACCGGTGGAAGCCGAACAGGCGGATGGAACGGTCAAGGTCATAGATAGAGACATGTCGATAAGACCGGACACCACGCTGGAGAAAGTAGCTTCCCTACCTCCTGCGTTCAAAGAAGATGGAGTGATAACGGCTGGGAATTCTTCACCCCTGAACGCGGGAGCAACCGGAGTGATGATGATGTCCAGGGAGAAGGCCGAAGAGTACGGTTTGAAGCCGATGGCATCCATAGTTTCACTCGGATGGGCTGCAGTCAACCCTGGAGTAATGGGTCTCGGTCCGGTACCGGCCAGCAGGAATGCTCTCAAGAAGGCTGGGCTTAAGGTGGAGGATATAGATTTCTGGGAGATAAACGAGGCTTTTGCAATAGTAACTTTGAATGCGATCTACGAGCTAGGGATCGACCCCAAAAAGGTTAACATCAAGGGCGGAGCGATAGCCATAGGCCACCCTCTGGGGGCAACGGGATGCAGACTCGTGGGGACTCTAGCTAGGATCCTCCAGCAGACGGGCAAAACGTACGGTTTGGCAACACCATGCGTGGGCGGCGGACAGGGAGAGGCAATCATCATAAAGAGAGAGTAGTCGGGAAATCCCGGTTCCCTTTTTATTTTTTTAACTTGAATAAACTCACATTTTTTGGCGGGGGTGCCCGAGCTAGGCCTAAGGGGCAGGACTTAAGGGTCCTGCGAAGACATCCTGTGACCGAAGGGTCTTCGAGAGTTCAAATCTCTCCCCCCGCACCACTCTGAAACCGCCAAATGAGCAAAATTTGGGTGAAGATTTATATACGGGATGAATTATCCAATTGTTGGATGAAATGTCCATTTTAAGGAGATTGTGTGGTGGAAAGACGGCGGATGAAGTCCTGATCAAACGGTTCAGGATATTCATGATCACTTGTCTTGTCCTAGCGATTTCGAGCAAGCTACTTTACCTTTCCGGGATCACCCTTCCGAACATGGAGCTGATACTCCCCGTGCTGGTGGTTACAGGTTCCACATACCTATGGCACGGATCTAGCGAGTACTGGAAGAAACTCAATCGTTACTTTGGGGTGGTTGTGATTTTAGGGGTAATGCTTATCGAACTCATTTTCTGGGGTCCCCTCCGAATCTACGTTTTCACATGGTCTGGGTTCCTTCTGGTCTGGATGCTCGCGAATAAGAACAAGATTTCTCCATTCTCAGGTTTCCGGAACTTGTTGGGTCATACCATGGTGACGGCGGCTTTCGCTATCCTCCTCTTCGATTTCTGGACCGGGGTGATAGGTAGCCCCCTAGCCGGGTTCTACGGTCCTCTGACGGCCACTTCGACTTGGTTTGCGGCGTTCATCGGACAGATCCCATTCACATTTTACCACCTCACCTCTCTCGCGTTCATCCCTCCACTGGTAGGTTTTTTAAAAATCATCACTCGCGTTAGAATCCCAGTTCCCGTGGCAGTGAGGACGGGGGCCGGGATCTCATCGACCCACAGGAGGTGATGGATTGAAGGTGGCGAGCCAAGCGATCGTGGTGGTGTTGCTCGTCATGGCATTGGGCTTGGTTTACTTGGGTCACAGCGTTCTGGCTCTCCAAGAGCGCGTGAACGAGCTGGAGTGGACAATAGTTGATGTTGGGGTAACGATAGACAACGGGACAGCCTTGAAAGAGGGAACGGTTCACCTCACGAGGGGTGCCACTGCATTAGATGCTCTGCGGAGGGTGGCGATCGTCGAGACTCAGTACTACCCAGGGCTCGGAGAGTTCATAACGTCCATCGATGGGCTATCCCAGGATCCAGAGACCAGTCAATACTGGATGTTTTACGTGTGGAATGAGAATGGCTGGGTACTCGCACCCGTGGGGGCGGGCTCCTATCAGCTGGAGGACGGAGACAACATCAAGTTCAGCTATGAAGTTGTGAGCTGGTGATCACCTCAGTGACCGGGCGGCAGCTCTAGCACCCATTTCCGCCCTCACCTCGTCGTCTGCCGTGCCTATAACCACTACATCACCCTCCTTGAGCTTCAGCGCCTCCACCAACTTTTTTCCGACACTCCCCCCAACCTCGGTGGCATCGTCGGGGAACCGTAGCCTGCTGTCTTGGAACACGAGTACGGTCGCTCCTAATGCTCCAGCTTTCATCGCTTCGTCCCTCTGTTCTACTCCTTTCTTCACCTTCCCAGCTCCACCGCGCACCACCGTGGCTACATCGACTTTTCCGACCGTGAGTCCCCCACAGTTCACTTTAACGAGTTCTGGGGGTTCGCCCACCCACTTCCTACCTTTCGCGGTGAGTGCGTGCCCACCTCTAGAAGAGGTGACGAATCCCCTCTGCTTCAAGATGTTCAAGATCGTCCTCACACTTCCTTCCCCAACACCAAGCTTCTTCCCGAGTTCTTTCCTGCTTATCCTCCCTCTCTCGGCTATTATTTCGCCCGCAGCCCGAACGTGTAGCTCCGTGAACCTAGGTAGGGGTCCAGTCGACATATCACCAAATTTATGTTGGTGTCCTGTATGAAATAAATTGTGAGCTCGATGTTCTTCGAGAAGAGAACTAGGGAGGCTACCTTCCTTAGCCCCCTCGAGGGGTTCAAACCCTCTACCCAAAGCATAGAATTCAGGAAAGACCCTTTGACCAAAAGGTGGTGTAGGATAAACGTGAATCGGGCGAGGAGGGTAAAGCAGGCAAAAGGAGGGGAGACCCCTGAGGAGATCGTCCGGGATACGGAGAAGTGTTATTTCTGCCCCAAGAATCTGGAGAGGTCCACGCCTATGCTCCCGCCCGGGTTCCCGAAGGGAAGGTTGAAGAGAGGTTCAGCGATTCTCTTCCCCAACCTCTTCCCATTTGGTCAGTTCCATGCGGTTGTGGTCATATCGGAAAGCCATTTCTTGAAGACGGAGGAGTTCACCTCAGAACTCATCAAGCACGGCATCGAAGTCTCACTGGAATATTTCAAGCACGTTGTGCGGATAGAGGAGGAGGCAAAGTATCACATGCTGAACTGGAATTACCTCCCCCCCGCCGCTGCGAGCATAATCCACCCCCACTTCCAGCTCCTCGCCGACCACAAACCCACCCCCACGCTTGAGGAGATGCTTCAGGCGAGTGAGAGGTACCGAACCCAGACCGGGAGTAATTTCTGGACAGACCTTCTCAGGGGAGAGAGGGGGTGTGGAGAAAGGCTCATACTCGAAACCGATCGCGTCTCATGGCTTGCGAGCTTCGCCCCCCAAGGGCAGAACGAGGTGTGGATCATCTTCAAAGAGATCTCATCGATCACCGAGATGACTTCAAGAGATGTCGAAGAATTTTCGGAGGGGTTATCACGGGTTCTCAAAGGTTACGCGAAACTCGGAGTTGAGTCGTTCAACCTCACTTCTTTCTCGGGACCAGCTGGAGAAGATCTGTACGAGCACTATCGTCTCAACTTCAAACTCATATCCAGACCCCAATTCAGACCGCTGTACACGAGCGATAGTGGATTCATGGAGAGATTTCAATGTGAACCTGTTATCGAGACACTACCCGAGGACCTGACCGAGAGCCTCCGGGATGGATTCTTTGAGTGAGCCAAAAACGATCGGAGGGTCAAGATTGAAAGTAGGGGTGATCTCGGATGGGAAATACGGGGATAAAACCTATCAAAACGTGAGGAGGAGATTTGAAGCCGAGTGGATCCTTCTCGACTTCCCCGAATCCTCCCTGCTGGACGAGGTGGAGGTTAAGCTCCCCCCATCAGACCTGTACGTTTCTTATCTCAGACATCCTGACGTGGTACTCGGAGTCTTGGAGGAGGGAGTTCCGACCATCCTAGGTATAAGTTTTGGCCACGGTTTCCTGAACCAAGCCCGAAGGATAAACGCATCCGTTCTAGCCCCTCCCACCATGTGTTCACTGGAGGGTAACACGGGGATCGGGGTCTTTGATGAGTTCTCTAAGTTTTACGGGAAGCCGAAATTTGATTTGGAGGTGAGAGGGGGAAAGATAGCACGCTTGGAGTTGCTGCGCGAATCTCCGTGCGGTTCCACGAGGGAGGCCGTGGAAGGTGTGCTTGGCAAGCCCGCCTCGGAGGAGACGGTCCGGTACTTCGGATTGAGGGTCGAACACTTTTGCAGGGCTCCGGCATTCGGGAAGACGTGTGACAGGGAGATGGCTGGGATGATTCAAGCCCGAGAACTCGCAGAAGCTTTGATCCGGACTGGCGTCGCCCCTAAGGAAAAACTGGTAAACCTCATAGAAGAGATCAACGAACGCTACGCCCGGCGGAGGAGAACCATTTTCCTCCTGAGGTGACCAATCGATGATGATCAAACCGAAGACATTTGGGATACTCTTCTTGCTCTTCGTCCTCCTCACCCTTTTCTTCGATGTTTTGCCACGGGTCTTCCCTATTCCTTCCGCTCCGTCCGCCCTAGGGGGAGGAGAAGTGATCTTCCTCCAAACCCACCTCTCGTCCGAAGTAATGGATTACTGGTGGGTTCTCGTGTACACCGCTGGCTACATTTTTCTGATTTACGGGACGGCCACCTTCCTCCTCTGGAAGGGGGATGTGGTTGGCTTCAAAAGGTATTTCTGGGTTTTCTTTCTCTCCCAGTGTTTTGCTCTCTCGACTTGGTTACTTCACCCAGTAGCACCACCTAGGCTAGCCGTGGAAGGGGTCAGGGACATCCGGGGGGAAATATTCGGAGCTAGTGAGAAGTTTAACGCTTTCGTTTACGGAGCATTCCCCAGCATGCACGCTGCGAACGGCTTGACGGCCCTGCTCTTCGTGAGGAGGATTGGGAGGAGGTGGCTAGAGGTGTGGACAGTCCTCTGGCTGACCGTCCTGTTTTCCACCCTCTACCTCGGTGAACATTACTGGCAAGACTTAGCTGGGGGAGGTCTTTACTCACTGCTTTCCTACTCCTTGGTCACCAAAATCTTTGCCCGGCGATATAGGGTGATGTAGCTGCTACCTAAAACAATACTGCAATGCGCGAGGAAAAACTGTACTCAACAGGCAAAGCCGCCAGACTGCTGGGTATCCATTTCAACACGATGAAGAAGTGGATCTACGCTTGTAAGGTGGATGCGATAAAGACACTCGGAGGACAATACCGCATCCCCGAAAGCGAGATCAAGCGTTTGCTCGGCCAGCCAGTGCGGAAAAATCAGGCAATATGCGAGGGTGTCGTCCGCAGACCGGAAAGACGATCTGAAGCGCCAGCGGGAAATGCTTCGGGAGTACGCGAAAGAAAGAGGGTACGAAGTGGTCGCGGTCTTCGAGGACATGGCGAGTCATACTTACCAAACGTATATACGTGGCTAGGTTTTATATCTTTTTGGGGTAATCGCCCTCATTCCCTCCCTTGCGGAAGGGGTCTTCTCGCGGAGGTAGATAACTTCGATCCACTCGTGACCCACGTGAAGGCATCTTGCAAGAACGCGAACCGAGACTTCGCGGGAGCCCTCTTGCCCCCCCCCATGGAGGTGGCTTGAAACTGCTTAAGAGGCTGGGACTGCAGATGGACGATATACTCGACGCCGCAAGAGAGGCTGGACATCAGTTGGTGAGGGAGGGCAGGATCTCAGAGGAACTCGTGCGAACCATCAGTCGTGAGTTGATACCTGGGAATCAATACATCGAAGCCGCTAATTCGGTATTTCAGGCGGCAATCGACTCCGGTGAGATACCGGATCTCTGATCTCCTCGTAAAAGAAGCTGGTGTGGGGTCGCCGGGATTTGAACCCAGGTCTCTGGCTCCCGAAGCCAGAAGGATAGACCAAGCTACCCCACGACCCCATAAAAGATATTCACCGAACTTTTAATTGGTGCAGGTGGTTTAACTGATGCGGGTGGGAAGTTCCCCTTCCGAAAGGGAGGGGGTGAGAGCCCGCAAATCTTTGTCGGGGACGCCTCTGGGACAGAGGTCTCCGTAAAGGGTCCGTGCTGGAGTTCCAAGCCGTGAAGGCACGGTCGGAGAAGCTCCTTCCGTGAGGGGGGGTAGTTCACTTGTTGAGCTGAACTTTCCAGCGAAGGGATGAAGTCCAAGGAGACGGAGAAACTGGGATCCGGAGTATGTATGGTGAGTTTCCTCGTTTCCGCAAGAGGCCCCGGCGGTAGAGTTATAAAAATCCCGTGTCAGAGAGATAGAGGTTCCGATGGAACTCAAGGTAATCGAGAGGAAGGAAAATCCGTTGCTTCAGCGTACCGAGGTACGGTTCGTGGTTCGACATCCTCATGGACCCACCCCGAGCAGGATGGAGGTGCGAGCCCGCCTCGCATCCGAACTCGGTGTAGGCGAAGAACTGATAGTGATCCAGAAGATGGCGAGTCTGTACGGACAGCAGGTTGCCTCTGGAATAGCTCACGTGTACCGCTCCGTGGAGGAACTCCACAAGCTCGAGCCGAGGTACCTCTTAGAAAGGGGTAAAAAAGTAGGTGAAGGAAAAGAGGAAACGCAGGGAGGTGAAAGCGGTGGCGAGGGAGGTTAAGAGCGGGTTTTACAAAGTGGAAGACGGAAAGCTCAAACATTTGAGGCCGATGTGTCCCAGGTGTGGTCCGGGGGTCTTCATGGCCGAACATGGAAACCGCTGGTCTTGCGGACGATGTGGGTACACGGAGTTCAAAAAGGCTAAATCAAGTGAACGGCGGAAGCCTTGAACGTCAGGTATACCTTAGAACCCGTTCTTAATTTGAGATCTTCGAAAGATCTCTTCGTTACGATGACCGCGAACTCCTTTCCGGCCCTTACTTTGAGCCTCACCGTCGCCCCGCGATCCGAGATCTCAGAAATCCATCCCCTCAGCACATTTCTCCCGCTCGATTCGAGGGGACGTTTAGATAGGAAGATCTCCTCGGGTCGTATACAAGCTTTCACCCCACCAGATTTTTCACCCACTGCCTCGATTCTCACCCCATTCCCTAGATCGACTTCAGCAATCCCTCCCTTCGCCACGGATGTCCCACGGAAGACGTTTTCGAACCCGACGAAATTAGCCACGAACTCTGACCTCGGCTTCCGGAAGATCTTCTCCGGTTCACCGATCTCCACGATTCTCCCCTTGTTCATCACACCGATTCGATCCGCGAGTAGGAGGGCCTCCTCCCGATCATGGGTCACATGGATGAAGGTCGTTCCGAATCTCCGATGCACCGACTTGAGTTCGTTCCTTAAATTCTCCCGAGTGATCGGATCCAGTGCGCTCAGGGGCTCATCGAGGAGTAAAAGCCTGGGTTCTAGCACCAAGGCACGGGCGAGCGCTACTCTCTGCTTTTCCCCCCCGCTCAAGGCTGCTGGGTATCGCGCCTTCAAGTGGTCGATTCCCAACGCGCGCATAATTCTCAAACTTCTTCTCCGAATTTTCTTCTCGTCCTCCCCCCTCATCCTCAACCCGAATTCCACATTTTCCCTAACCTTGAGGTGGGGAAATAAGAAGTACTCTTGGTAGACGAAACCGATTCTCCTCCGCTCTGGTGGTAAGTCCGTTACATCCTCCCCCCCGACAATTATCTTCCCTTCATCGGGCCGGTGAAATCCAGCCACGATTTCGAGCAGGAGGGTCTTCCCCGCGCCCGTGGGTCCTAGGATGACAAAGTACTCCCCTCCTTGGACTTCCAGATTTATCTTCCTCAGGGAGAATCCACCCCATTCCTTGGACATGCCTCTAATGCTCAGCAAACATTCTCACCCCTGTGTACTTGAGGAGCACGAACACGGATAGGGAAATGATGAGGAGAAGTGTGGCCACACCCATGCTGGCTTGGAGACCAGCGGTGTAAAACTTATACCAGATCATCCCCGGGGCTATCATCGGGAAGAACCCAACCAGCATCACAACCGCTGCGAACTCACTTATCGCGCGTGCCCAGCTCATCACCGCGCCGCTGAAGATGTGGGGGAAAGCGAGCGGAAACGATATTCTTCTGAAAACCGCCCACTCGGTTGCCCCCAGCGATCTGGCCACTCTCTCAAGCCTCGGATCAACACTTTTGAATCCATCCACGGCTGAGTTGACCAAGAAAGGAGTGGAGACGAACAGCATGGCTATGACTATCCCCAGCATCGAATTTTCGACGGTGAGGATGGGGGAGATGGACCTTCCTATCCATCCCCCTCTCCCGAAAACGGTCAGCAATGCTATACCGGCCACCACGTGAGGGACGGCAGCGGGTAGGTTCACGAATCCTTCGATGATCTTTTTTCCCCGAAACTCCTTGCGGGCCAGCAGATAGGCTAGGGGGGTTCCCAAAACGAGTGCAATCAAAACCGAGATGGAGGCAGCGAAGCAGCTAAGTCCCACTGCTCTCAAGGTTGCTCCGTCCCTCATGGTGGAAAGAAAACCCTGAAAATCGAAAGCGAGCTGTTTGAAGAGGATGGTGACCAGAGGTAATGCGAGGAGGGCTAGGAGAAGAGATGCTAACAGGGTGAACGATAGGGTGGTCCCCACTTTCATTGACCCACCGGGGAGGAAAGTTCTTCTGGGAGATCCTCACCTATCAAGACTGGGGGGAACACGGGAGGTTGTCCTTTCGACTCTAAAATTCGTTGCCCCTCTTCGCCGATCAGCATCTGGATGAACTTCACGGCATCTACTTCACGCTTCGCGCCCTTCGGGATGGTGACCCCGTAGAGGATGGGTTTCCCCCTTTTCTTGATTTTTCCGTTGCTCAGGTAGACCCTAATTTGCGAGTAAACGTTCTCGAATTTTTTATCACCTAAGTTCAGTTGGGGCGGAAATTCTAAAAACTCGAAACCATGTTGTACCGCTACACTCTTGTATTCGAACGCGTAGTCGAGGCCCCCCTCCTCCAATCTGGATAGCAACTCAACAGACTTCGGGGAGATCTCAATTTTATCCGTGTTGGGTTCCAAGTATTCAGAACTGGGAACCTCTATGATGTATCCTCCATCCACCGTTTTCGATTCTATCCCCGTGTTGGTGGAGATCAGATCCTCAAAAATTTCATCGTTTTCGTAATGGAGTTCGGAGAGTTGGATCAGCATGAGCGTTCGATATCCGCACGGGTCTAGATTGGGATCACTGAATCCGAACCTCACTTCTGGTTCTCCGAGTATCCTGTACCAGTTGTTTTCGTTTATGTCCGATGCGTGCTTGCTTCCTCTCTTGAATGCCAATACCATTTCATTCCCAGCAAAAATGATGTACCAATCAGCGTGCTCCGGCATCATCATTTGTGGTATGAGGGTGTAATCGGCTACAGCCACCAAGTCGGCCGATCGATTGAGTTCGGTTATTTGCATGATGGCCTCCACGCTTCCATGAGGTTCGAGCTGGACATCGATATGAAATTCATCCTCGAAAGAGGATTCCAGTTCTTCAAATGGCCCCATGAGGCTTCCGGCTAAGAACACTTTCAGTTCGGGCGGGCGGGCTAGACTCGCCCACATCGATATTCCTAGGATCGCGATCGTCCCGAGTCCGATCAAGTATACCCGCCAATTTTTCATTCTCACTTTCAACTCGTTATGTATTTAAAAACATAACGATATCCAGAAATGTCCGAAAGTGGTAAAGAGGGAGGATCATGAAGGGTGCGAGACCCAAAATCAAGCTTTGGCTCGAGTCTAGGAAGGGACCCTTGGTGGGGGAGGGGAGGATCGAGCTGTTGCGGGCGGTCGAGAGGGAGGGCTCTCTCCGCAGGGCAGCTCGAAAACTGGGCATGTCCTATAGATACGCGTGGGGTATCATCAAAACCTTGGAGAAAGTGCTTGGAGCTAGAATCGTGGCGGCTACCCGCGGAGGAAAAGAAAAAGGGGGGATGAGACTGACAAAGGTTGGAAGAAAAATTTTGGAGGAGTTTGAGAGGCTTAAGACTTCCATCAACGAGATCGTAGCGGAGGAAACCTTCTGGGAGGACATCTCGATGAAGTTTTCGGCTAGAAATCAAATAGAATGTGTGGTGAAAGAGGTCAAGGTGGGAGAGGTGGGGGCGGTGGTCAAGCTAGAAGCTAAGAAACCGGGCACGCTAACGGCTTACATAACTAGGGAAGCCGCCGAAGCCTTAGGACTCAAACCGGGGAGCAAAGTTAAAGCGATAATCAAAGCGACAAATGTTTTGCTCGGCAAACCCTAGGTCTCCTCCTTTCGGAGGCTCTCCAACACTTTCTCCACCTCTTTTTCAAGTTCCCGAGCTGGAACCTCTTCCAAACTGATCTTCTGTGTTTGGCCCTTTGGATGTATGGTGGTGGGTTGAACTTCTACGAACCCTAGGTCTCTGAGTCGATACAGGTAACTCAGCATCCTCGAGTGCTGTCTCGGTCGTTCTTTTAGTTCTTCACACACGAGGTGATAACTCTTTTCGAGTTCCCCTGTCAGGACGTATGCTCGGTTGCTCGTCTTCAGTCTCCTGACCAATGCTAGAAGTACCAGTAGTTCATGGAGGGTTAGGTCCCCCATGGCATCTTTTCTGAGTTCGGGGAGAACGGAAGCTTTGGCAGCTCGCACGTGTTCGGGCAAGACAACCTTACTCTTTTCCTCGTCCGCTATCATCCCCGCCCTGAAAAGTAGTTCGAGGGCGAATCTCGCATCCCCGCTCCTAGAGGATATTTCCGCTATCAGGGGAATCACGTCCTCTTGAACCCTTCCCCGCTTGAACGCTTCTTTCATCCTGTACTTCAGTATCTCCTCTAACTGATCGGCGGTGTAGGGGTTCAGTTCTAGGACATTGTGTAGGAAAGTTCCTTGGGTGGGAGCATCCAATCCTTTGAGGAAATCTCTATTTCGGGATATGGCTATAAGACTTATCCTCCCCGGTGTTCCACTTTCCTCGGACACTCTCGTGAGGGAATAGAGCACGTCGGATCCACTCAGCTGGACGAAATAGTCGATTTCGTCTAGGGCTATGATCGAGAATACATCGTGGTTGTTCAAGTGACTGGTGAGCATAGAGAGTAGCTCACCCTCCCCCACCCCCCTTGAGGGCCACCTCGGAAAGTAACGGTGAACTATGGTTAACAAGAGGGAATAAGATGTCCTCTTCCCCCTGCAGTTGATGTGGATGTAGTCGAGGTTCATCCCACTTTTCCGAGCCACTCTCTCGATCTCCTGGCCAAATCGTCGGGCAAGCGCGGTCTTGCCCACCCCTATCTTGCCCGTTATCAGCACCCGCTGAGGACACCTCGTCTCGAGCAGGGGTTTGAAGAACCTGACGAGTTGCCTGTATTCCTCCTCCCGGCATGGAAGTTTCTCAGGGAGGTAATCGGGCAGGAGTTTGCTGGCGTCGGTGAAGACGGACTCCTTTTCGAGTTCCTCCCTGAAGATCTCGTCGAACATAAGCCCCATACCCAGTGGGAGGTGTTCAATAAGTATTTTGATCAGAATCCCTTAGGATTAAACGTTGAAAGTCTCGTTTTTCTCTTGATGTCGATTTCCCTTCACTTGCTTCCCATCGGTGAGGTTCCACGGGAGCTGGTCCTCGCTCTCGAGCCCGGGCTTAGTAGAGCTTTTGGGCCTCTTTTGAGAAAAGTCTCGCTGGGGCTTCCGATGGAGGTTCCCCTGGAAGCATACAATCCGAGGAGGGGACAATATAATGCGAACGTGATGTTGCGATATATCCTCGAACGGATGGGTGGGTCGGTACTCGCGATCACAGGAGTGGATCTTTACGTGCCCAGTTTGAACTTCGTCTTCGGGTTGGCCCAATGTCCGGGAAGAGGGGCGCTCGTATCCATTCATAGGCTGGATCCGAAGTTTTATGGCGGTCAGGAGAGCTTGTCTACTCTCTTGGATCGGATAACGAAGGAAGCCGTCCATGAGCTTGGCCACGTGTTCGGGTTGGCCCACTGTAGGGATCGTGAATGTGTTATGAGTTTTTCTAACTCGATCGTAGAAGTCGATATAAA
This sequence comes from Hadesarchaea archaeon, assembly GCA_029259185.1. Lineage (GTDB taxonomy): Archaea > Hadarchaeota > Hadarchaeia > Hadarchaeales > WYZ-LMO6 > JAPDJF01. Next base: position 50,910 of record JAPDJF010000014.1, on the reverse strand, counting down.
GTCGCCTAGATTTTGCAATTCCTGTTGGAGAAAACTCATCAAGAAAAATAGGTGTTCCAAGTCGTGATGGCTCTTGGAGCTGAATCGGATCCCTATCGAGGTAAAAGCATTCTGTCCGTGGTCCCGTTTGGGTCCAAAACTTTTCCGATCTCCCTCAACCACTTGCGGTGATCCGTGCTCATGAGGGGCCCTATGGCACCATGGGGTCCCATCTCCTATCGTTTTAACTTTACCACCCTCAGCAAACTTTTATGATAGGTGAAAAAGAATAAAGAAGTGTTTAGGAAAGAAAGGCTAATCGACATCGTGGGGGTCGAAAACTTTTATGAAGATTCAGAAACACTAGACCAATACTCTTCTGATCACAGCTTCGTGCCCCCCCGGAGACCGTGGGGTGTGGTGAAGCCTGGAAGTTCTGAGGAGGTGGTGGAGATAGTGAAGTGGGCGAACGAAGTGAACATCCCCCTCATACCCGTCAGCTCGGGGCCCCCTCGGTTCCGCGGAGACACGATCCCGGAGATTGGGGGTGTGATCGTCGACCTGAGCAGGATGAACCGCATAAAAATGGTGGACCGGTTGGATAGGGTGGTCATGGTCGAGCCAGGTGTCAGATGGGGGGAACTTCAAGAGGCCGTGAAGAAGGAGGGAATGAGGGTCCCCATGCCCCTCTCCCCGAGGAGAACCAAATCGGTGATAGGAAGTTGTCTTGAGAGAGAACCCCACATAATTCCAAAATACCATCTCGATCACTCGGATCCCCTTTTATGCAATGAGGTGGTGTTCGGAACCGGAGATCTCTTCCGAACCGGTGAAGCCGCAGGACCTGGGACGATCGAAGAGCAGTGGAAGGCCGGCAGGCGACAGAAGATCGGTGAGGGAATCCAAACAAGCCTCATGCGTTTGCTTCAGGGATCCCAGGGGACATTTGGAATCATCACTTGGTCAACGATCAAGTGTGAGGTCCTACCTCGGATCCAAAAACCGTTCATAGCGGCAGGTGAAGATCTGGAGACCCTGCTCGAGTTCGGATACAGGCTCGTGAGACTCAGACTGGGGGATGAACTCTTCATCCTGAATGGAAAAAATTTGGCATCACTTCTTGAAAAAGACGGGGAGGCGATAAGAGATCTAAAGGAAGCACTTCCTACATGGGTGTTGCTATTCTGTCTGGCAGGCTACGAGTATCTCCCTGAAGAGAGGGTGGAATATCAAGAGAAAGATGTGAAGGAGGTGGGACAGAGGATAGGGGTGAAAATCTCTGAGGCCGTGGCCGGGATCTCCGCGGAAAAGCTCCTTCGAACGGCCAGTAATCCATCCGAGGAGCCGTACTGGAAGATCAGGGAGAAGGGTGGATGCCAAGACATTTACTTCATAACCTCATTCAACGCGGTACCCAAACTCGTGAACTTGATGGGGGAGATCTGCGGAAGGGAAGGATACCCCCCCTCGGAGGTAGGGGTTTACATCCAGCCCGTGTGTCAGGGGCACGGTCACCATTGCGAATTCCGTCTTCCCTATGACCCAACCGACTCTTCTCAGAAAGAAATTGTCAAAAGCCTGTACCTACGGGCGAGCAAAACGTTGATGGAAAATGGTGCGTTCTTCTCGAGACCGTACGACCTGCTCGCGGATATCGTTTTCGATAGGGATGCGGTGGCTAGGGAAGTCCTCAGGAGGTTGAAAAATGTGTTCGACCCGAAAAACATCATGAACCCTGGAAAACTTTGCTTCTGAGGTGGAAGAGTGGCCCTGGAGGACTATGAGTTTGAAGCCAAATACTGCTCCCGATGTTCACAGTGCAAGTGGATCCCACTCAACAAAATAAGGGGATGGAGATTCGCCCAAAGCTGTCCGGCCATATCCAGATATAACCTCCACGCATACTCGGGCGGAGGGAGGGTGATAACGGCTAACTCCCTTCTCCAAAGGAGGAGTGAGATAACCGATGAGCTGAGAGAGATCATCTTCAGGTGCCAGCTCTGTGGAGCCTGTCAGGTCACGTGTCATTTGATAGGAGAAATCGTTGAACCGCTGGAGATCGCCAGGGAACTCAAAATAAGGGCTGTGGAGGAAGGAAAGATTCCCCTCGAAATCCAGTTCATGGTTGACGGCCTGAAGAGAGAAGACAACGTCTTTGGGGAACCAAAAGCGAAGAGGGGAGATTGGGCGAAAGGTCTCGATCTGAAAGACATCAACGAAGAGAGGGTCGATGTGATCTTCCACGCTGGGTGCAGATTCTCTTACGATGGAGAGCTGAGGGGGGTGATAAGGGATGCGGCAACGCTCCTGAAAGATGCGGGTGTGAACTTGGGAATCGCTGGAAGAGAAGAAGGGTGCTGTGGGGGAAGAGTCTTCGATGCTGGATATCGTGGGGAGATGGAGAAGTACGCGGACGACATGATCCGGCGGATCAAGGCCTCGGGGGCCAGCAAACTCGTAACTCCGTGCTCGGATTGCTACGGAACGTTCAAGTACCTTTACCCCATGATCGGGCACAAGCTGGATGTGGAGGTGCTTCATATCACCGAACTCATCGATAGGCTCATGAGCCAGGGGAAAATCAGGCCGGTGAAGGAGGTTCGCATGAGGGTGACCTATCACGACCCATGTCACTTGGGTAGGCTTGGGGAAACGTATGAGCCTTGGAATGGAGAGTGGAAGAAAGTCTTAGGGCAAGTCACCATATCGGAACCCCAGAAACAGATAAGGAGAGGAGCTGGGGGGGTCTACGATCCGCCTCGAAGAATACTCAAAAGCATCCCAGGCCTAGAACTGGTCGAGATGGATAGGCGCAGGGAATGGTCTTGGTGCTGTGGAGCGGGGGGCGGAGTGAAGGAAGCTTACGAAGACTTCGCCCTCTGGACCGCTAAGGAGCGGATCGAGGAGGCGAGGTCCACCGGAGCCGATGCAATCGTCACCGCGTGCCCTTGGTGTGAGAGGAACTTCAAAGACGTCATCGAAAAAGAGGGAATGGATTTCATGGTGTACGACGTGGTTGAACTCCTTATGCAGAGTTTGGAGGGATGAGATGGAGAAGAAAATTTATCGTATGCTAGAAACGGTGGTGGGCCCGGAGAACATCTCGGTGGATCCAGCGGTTTTGGACGGGTATACGTGGCAGTGGATGGGGGAGTTCGAGGGAGAGATAGCGAACCGTTTCATGCCGTTCAGGCCCGAGGCCGTGGTACTACCCGGGAGCACGGAGGAGGTCCAGGAGGTGGTGAGGATATGCAATCGATACGGGCTGAAGTTCAAGGCTCACTCCACGGGGTGGGGGGCTTGGGGGGCAGCTGGGGTGAAGGGGGTCGTGTTGTTAGATCTCCGCAGGATGAACCGGATCTTGGAGATAAACGAGCACGATATGTACGCGGTGGTGGAACCATACGTGAGCTGGGCGCAACTGCAGGCGGAGGCGATGAAGGTGGGGCTGAACTGCATGGTGATCGGGGCAGGAAGTGCGACATCCGTTCTGGCGAGCTGTACTTCCCAAGAAGGGGTGGGATATGCTAATGTTTCGATGGGTTACAACAGCAGAAACGTGCTGGGGGTGGAATGGGTCTTACCGGACGGGGAAGTGCTGAGGCTCGGCTCCTTAGCATTCGATTCTTGGATCTCCGGGGATGGACCCGGTCCCTCTTTGCGTGGGGTGATGAGGGGAACGCTGGGAGCGATGGGTGGATTGGGAGTCTTCACCAAGTGTGCAGTGAGGCTGTATCACTGGGGAGGTCCACCCGAGGTGGTGACCGAGGGTCTACCTCCCGTGGACGAGAGGTTGGTGGAACCTCTGGAGAACGTGAGGCTGTACTATCTGTATTTTGACACCCTCGAAAGTCGTGAAGAAGCACTTCGCAGGTTGGCCGAATCCGAGATCGTTTATGCAGCGGCCATCTTAGACAGGGGTCTGCTGGCGTTTGGATCGGGAGAAACCAACAGGCAATCGGTGGAGATAATGGAGAGTTTGATTCCCGCTCTTCCTCCCGTAACCTGTGCGATACTGTTGGTCGCGAATTCAAAGAGCGAGCTGAGGTACCAAGAAAAAGTCATGGAAAAGATCTTGGGGGAAACGGGGGGAAAGAATCTCGATCTCATCACAGAGAATCCAGCTCTCCGAGATACGGTACTTCTCCTCATGATAAAAGGAGGGAGCTTGCCCGCGAGGGCGGTCTTCGGTACTTCTGGTGGTTTCACACCGATTTTGTGTCATAACATACAAGGCAGGCGGACCGTGGTGGAAACCCTCAGGATCGGACTCGAGATAAAAAAGAAGCATGTGAAGGGAGGAAAGCTCGTGGACGACATGGGTGAGGGTAACTGGGGATGTCCAATCATCGATCATGGTCACATGAGTTGGGTGGAGAATGAGACGGGTTACGACCCTTGGGATCCCCAGTCAGTTGAGGCGATGATAAAATTGCATGAAGAGGTTAATGAAGAGGTCTTTGAAAAAAGGAAGATCGCCTTTCCGAAGACGAGTTTGAAATTCCTAGCCGCGCGGAAAGGGCTTTCACTCCACGAAGTTGTGGCCCCTCACATGAATGTAGATCATAGGGATTGGCAGAGGAGGATCCAACGAGTATTGGATCCGAAGGGTGTCACGGATCCTTCCACCTATATAAAGTGATGTGTATGGGGGGTGGGGTCCTCACAGTAGCTGAGATCAAACAAGGACATCTCGCGCCAGTTTCTTTAGAACTTTTCGAAGTGGGGAGAAAACTAGCTGAGAAAATGGGAGCAGAGCTCTCGGCAGCGGTTCTCGGTTGTGGGATAAAGGCTATCGCGGGAGAGGTGGCCAGGTTCGTCGATAGGGTGTACGAGGTGGATAGCCCCGCGCTGGAGGAATTCCATGCAGATGTGTACGCGGAAGTTATATACCAGATTTGTGTGGAGGTGAACCCGGATGTTATCCTCCTCGGTCACACCATCAGGGGGGCAGATGTTGCTCCCAGGCTGGCCTTCAAGCTTCGGGTTCAGCTGACCACCGATTGCACAGATCTAGAGTGGGACGGGGAGAAAAAGATGCTGCGTCGGATTAAGCCAGTCTATGGAGGGAATGCTGTTGCGGTTTTCGAGCCCTCGGGGAGACCCCAGTTCGTGACCGTGAGGCCTAAAGTGTGGGAGCGGGCGAAACCCTCCCCTTCGCTCGGGCAGGTGATACCGTTCGAGCCTTCCGGTGATTTGCGACCGAAAACCGAGTTGGTGGGAACGGTAAGGGAGGAGACTCCTAGGTTGGGTGAGGCTGACATCGTAATCTCGGGGGGGAGAGGGGTGAAAGGGCCCAGAGGATTCAAAATGTTGAGGGAGTTGTCTGAGTTGCTTGCCCATTTCGGAGAGAAATCGGCGGTGGGGGCTACAAGGCCTCCATGCGACCTAGGCTGGGTACCAAAGACTTATCAAATAGGTCTGACGGGGGAGAAGGTCTGTCCAAAACTCTATGTGGCTGTGGGGATCTCCGGCTCCGTTCAGCATCTAGCGGGAATAGTGAGGGCCAAAACCATTGTCGCCATAAACGTGGATCCAGAAGCCCACATCTTCAAAGTGGCGGACTATGGGGTGATAGGGGAGTACGAAAGGGTTCTTCCAGCGTTCATGAACAAGTTGCGTGAGATGGTATGAGGATCGTGGTCTGCGCCAAATTAGTTCCCGATCCCGAGGGCCCGCCCTCAGCTTTCCATATCGATTCCGAGGCGAAGGCGGTGATCCCCGTCGGGATACCTCCCGTGATAAATCCCTTCGACGAGAATGCCCTCGAAGCAGCTCTCCGGATTAAGGATCAGTGTGATTCGGCGAGGGTAACGGTGATGAGCGTGGGGGCTGGGATCTCCAAGTCAGTTTTGATGAAGGCGCTAGCTGCGGGGGCTGATGAACTCATCCTGTTGGACGATGAGAGGTTCGCAGATCTTGATAGTTACTCAACAGCCTACGTACTCTCAGCGGCGATCAGGAAGTTGGGTAATTGTGAACTCGTGTTTACGGGAAGACAAGCCGCGGACTGGAATTTTGGCCAAGTGGGATTGATTATGGGGGAGATGCTCAGATTCCCTTCCGTGAACTTGGTCTGTGGGGTGGAGATCTCGGACGGGGAAGTCGTGGTCAAAAAGTCCACGGAGGAGGGATTTGAGTTACTGAAGGTCTCAGTGCCCGCTCTCCTCACCGTTAGCAACGAGATAGGAGAACTAAGATCCATTTCAATGACCCAGATCAAAGAAGCGATGAGGAAATCTGTTGTGAGGTGGGGCCCCCGTGATCTGAACATAGATCCTTCCGAGCTGAAGAGGAGGAAGCCTGTGGAACTCTTTGCTCCGCCCTTCGAAAAGAAATGCGTTTTCGTCGAGGGAGAAACACCGGAGGAAGCTGGAGTGAACCTCGCAATGAGGCTCAGAAGAGATAAGGTCATTTGAGTTTAAGCACGCGAGCGAGGCTTAAGAATGATCTCATCGTGAACCCGATCAGCCCGTCGAGAGGGGTACGGCCACCAGAAGTTTCAGTATTCCATAGGCTTCAGCACCATACGTACACTGCACTAATTCGATCGGCAATAAGTGAAAGTCGTCTGGGATGAGTTCGTGGGACACGGGGCAAAGGAGACAGTTTTCGGGGAGCTGGTCTCTCAGCCCAACCAACATGTTCCATTGGTTTTCAGAGATTTTCCCAGATGGTCCCACCGATGCGACTCCCGCGACCATAGCAACGAAAGTCACGGAAGAGAAGATCAATGCACCGAGCAGAATGCCTAAGGCCCCTTTGGGATGGCTCCCCATCATCATCGAAATAGACATCCCTATCAGGGCTGGAGTGACTAAAAATATCATGAATCCTCATGTAGTAGCCCGTGTAAAACGCTACATATGCAAGAACACTCATGAAAACGAAACCCGCTGTGAGGAAATGAGTCGCCAAGAGGAGGAAATACTGTCGCCCCGCTTTAAAACTGTTCGATTGAAGCGATCCCTCAGTGGCGAGCTGTTGGGGCAATCTCCCACCCAAGAGCAACCGGGGAAAGCGGATCGGCTCCGAGGAGGATTAGATTTTTAGCATTGGGGAGAATTAGCTTTATCGGGCCCGGGCCCGTAAGTAGCTCATGCTACCGGGAGGCTCAGTCTGGTGGAGCATCCGTCGGTCGGGAGGACCGGATGAAGCTCTTAACTCGTGGCGAGACCGGACGGTCGTGGGTTCGAATCCCACCGGGCCCGTACCATTTTGGGTTCGAAACGCTTTTATAGAATCCCGCTCTACCCATCATCGAATGCGTGGGACCCACAGGCAACTGCTCGAGGACCCGGAGGTCGAGCGCTGGTACAGGAACGTGGCTAGGGGGTCTGAGGTCACGGCGGACGTCTACCTGCGCAGGCTTGGGAGCTTCTGCAGGTCCGTGGGCCTCACCCCCAAGGAGCTCTGGAGGGTGGGGGGGAAGAAGCTCTACAACCTACTGCTCGACTTCGTTTCGGCCGAGGAGGAGAAGGGGAGGGCGGGGAGCTACATCGAGTCCACGCTCAAGGCGGTGAAGTCATGGCTCGCCCACCACAACCGGACGGTCGTGGGGAAGATAAAGATAAGGGGGGCCAGGGACACGCCCTCGCTCGCGGAGGAGCGCGTTCCCACCAAGGAAGAGCTGAGACGCATATTCCTCTCGGGGGACAAGAAGGCGAGGGCGGCCTCGGTGCTCGTGGCCCACTCCGGGCTGCGCATCGAGACCCTTGGCAACTACAGGGGGGACGACGGGCTGAGGCTCGGGGACCTGCCCGAACTCAGGGTCAGGGGTGGGGAGGTGGAGTTCGAGCGAGTCCCGGCGATGGTAATAGTCAGGCGCGAGCTCAGCAAGGCCAGGCACCGCTACTTCACGTTTTTGAGCGAGGAGGGGTGCGGGTACTTAAAGGATTACCTGGAGGAGCGAATGAGGAGGGGCGAGGTGCTCACCGCCAAGTCTCCCCTGATCACCTCTAGATTTAGGGGGATCGGGTTCATCACGGCCGCCAACGTGGGCGACGCGATAAGGTCAGCGATCAGGAATGCGGGGTTCCCCTGGCGCCCCTACGTGCTGCGCTCCTACTTCGACACCCAGCTCATGCTCGCGGAGTCCAAGGGGCTCGTGCTCCGCGACTACCGAACCTTCTGGATGGGCCACAAGGGGGACATCGAGGCGCGGTACACCACCAACAAGTGCAGGCTCCCCGAGGACGTGGTGGAGAGCATGCGCGAGGCGTACCGGAGGGCGCAGGAGTACCTCCAGACTGCTGAGTCCGAAAAAGCGCCCTCGAAGGAGGAGATGGCGCTCGAGGCGATGCGCAGGGTCGCGGAGACGTTTGGAATAGACCCCCTGAAGGTCCGCATCGAGAAGCAGAAGGAACTTGGGCGCGAGCCGGAGTTCGGCGAGGAGATCGAGGCCCTCCAGGCAGAAATAAGGAAGCTCAGGATCTCCCCAGCGAGGTTCCGGGAAGACTGCAACGGAAACTGCGCGAGGTACGAGAGCAAGCTCATCGGGGAGGAGGAGCTCGTGCGGTACCTGAACGAGGGCTGGGAGATCGTCCGGGAGCTCAACAGCGGGAGGATCGTGGTGCGCAGGCCATCTCCCGACTGTGAGCGTGTCTAAGCTTCCTCACTATCATTTCCTTCCTGCGGTAGGCCTCATCCTCGAAGAGCGCGATGAGGACGGGATTTCGGCACTAATTTACCAGTAAAATATCGGGAAGGAGCCGAGACCGAAGTATGCACGCCCAACTAGGTGCGAGTCCTCTTTGAGAGCAGGAAAGCCAACATCGCACGAAGTCGATCTCTCCGTCGCTCGCTCGGTTCATTTTATCCTGCCCCAGCGCCTTCTTATTTTCTCTCTGCAAAGCCAATACTTTTTCTAAAAGGGATAGAATTAGTTTTCTAAAAGGGATAGAATTAGAATTTAGCAATAAACAATTGAGTCATGTTATACTCTTCCGGATTTATTCTTTTACTACAAGTAGTGTGAATTTTACCAATCTTGGTAAATTGCACATTTTTTGGATACGGGGGGAAGGCGATGGAAGCAATGTTCACATGAGCAATGCTTCCGTCTCTCCTACGTCTCTATAAGTTACGTCCGGACGTAACAATGTTCACGTGAACAATGCTTACATCCGAAAAGATAAGCAATACTCACATGAGTAATGCTTATAATTTCCCCCCTAACCCCAAAGGCCCGGATCCACGAGGGCCAAGACCCCCACCTTCCTAGAAGGCCCTTGGGGGGCCTAGGAAAAACCTGGAAAGAAGAACTTGGGTTTCCCGGAAGCCCGCTAGGCCCGGCCTAGGGCGAAAGAGAACGGTACTAAACTCTTAGTTGCCATTATTCCCCCTACCACGATTTGTAAAATTCACAAACCCCCCATCTGATTTTTTCACAGTGATGGGTGAGGGAAGGCGATGGAAGCAATATTCACATGAATAATGCTTCCATCCCCGATCTCCGCGTGGTCGTCCCGAGATCTGCGAGCGCGCGAAGGCCGGCCGAGGGGGAAGACGATGTAAGCGATGTTCACGTGAACATTGCTTACATCCCCGAAAAGGTAAGCAATACCCACATGGGTAATGCTTACGGGCGGTCCAACTGGGAAATTATCGGATTTGCTAAAATTGGTAAAAACGATAAAATCGCTCCTCAAGCGAAAGCCAAGACTGTGGGGTTCAAATCCCACGCGACCAACGCGCCCCTCCCCAAGAACTTCCACTTCCGGCCGTATTTCGCCTCCACAAGCCTGCAGAAGCCCTCCCAGACGCGCTCGTCCTCCAAGACGATACTCACCGTCCGTTTACCCATCTGACCCCTCCGTGCGAGGCCCCCTCGATGAGCCCCCACACCAGCATTTGCTTCCGGTAGCTGAGGAGGGTGGGTTTGGACCCCCGCGTGGCGTTCGATCAAGCGGTTGAGCACCTCGCGGGAGAAGGGTCCATCGGGGTGGGGATATTCGTGGAGGAGAAACCCGCCCCTTCTGGATTCAGGGAAATGAATCCGGACTGCTATCCGCTCCAGTGTTCAAATTTAATTTTTTCAAAAATTTGTATGAAAACTGTTTCATCAGGAATTTAAAGAAACTTAACAAACTAATTAGTTTGTCAATTAACATTTCTACATTTTGTAAACTTTTGTTTTGTCACATCACCAAACCGGCTTATGGAAATAGAGTCGTCTCCTACCCAAACCTTCGCGATCAAGTCCTTATTGTCTCGCCCATCCTTGCAGACCTCAAGCCTGGAGATCCTGCCAACGTCACCACACAGCTCGCCCTCGACCCTGTTCTTAATCGCCCTTACCATCGAGTACTCCACCACGCCGTCGTCCTCGTAGTAGAGGGCGAAGCTTTTCAGACGCATCTCAACGTCCGGATAGCATTCCCGCGGGGTCTGTTTTGTCCTAAGTGCCTTTACAACTTTTTCCGTTAGTACCTTAGTGTTCAGCGAGGACGACTTTTCCCGTTTCGCATTATATTTTTTCTTCCAATTTTCAACGTCGACTACTTCTCCTCTTCGACCCCACTTCAATTTAGAAACGATAACTTTTACTTTCCTTTTATCCCATCTCATCAACCACCTGTTTATCGTTGAAACTGGCAACCGCTGATCGAGGACATAGTACTTACCCTTAATTCTGGTGGCCGCGGCAACGTGCCCTCCCAAAGAAAGGAAACAGACCTTAGAACCCGGATACAAGTTGAAGAGCAGGGCCGCCGTGAGCTTCGCGTAGTCCCTGCACACCCCCAACCGGTACCTCAGGATCTTCTCCACGGGCAGGCTGGGGCGGAAGAGGTCGGCAAGAAACCCAAACCCGAATTCCCTGTAAAAGTCCTTATACTTCATTAACAGGTAGATCACCACCACTATCATGCCTCCCAAGAGGAGGGCTAACAGGATTAAGACCGAGGTTATAATCGGCCCAGAGTTAAGAGAAAGCCAGAGGATAGCGTAGACCGTGAGGGGGGTGAGTGCAGGTAGTGGATAAGCCGGGTTTAAAGACACCACAGTCACAATTCCCACTAAAATACCTCCCCAGCACAGTACGGGGTTCATCAAATTCATCCAATAGAAAGGAACTATAAGTAGTAGTATTGTGAAAGCAACGATTGTCTGGAGCAGACGGTACGTGTACCACCTATCAGCGGCCCACATGATATTCCTCTCCTGCCACTCCAAGATGTTGGCGAGGGTCTCCTTCTCCGAGCCCCCCTTCAGCCTCTTCGCCAGCTTTCCCAATTCCTCGTTCTTTACATCCTCCAGAGTTGGCAAGAATCCCCTCTCAGCTAACAGAAAAATCACTCACGATTTCGTTATGAGGCACCAGCACATCCTGCGCAGCTTCGGGATGGACTCGTCGCTCTCTCCTCGGGGTGGCGCGGACGCGAGCGGGGGGAGTATCTCCCGCGCCTTCTCGAGCAACCGTCCCTCGCTCTTCGCCCTCTTCAGCCCCTCCACGACCGTACTCCGGTTGGCCAGCCCCCTGAACATCGCGGCGAGCTTCTCCCCCTCGGGGCCCGCTTTGGCCAGGGCATCGTAGATCTCCGCGATGGTTCTCGTCACTTTCTCCGGGGCCTCCCCCCTCGTGACCTCCCTCAGGCTCGCCCTCTCCAGCTCCCGCCTCAGCGCATCCTTGGCCCCCTTCAGCTTCCCTATCAGGGACTCGTAGGGGATTTTCTCGCCGCTGTTCGCCACCTCCCCCTCCATGAGGATGTCGGTTATCTCGGTAATCGAGGTGATCGTGGAGTTGGCGTCGTGATCGTGGAGCCTCCAGTAGTGATTCTTCCCGTCGGTGAAGAGCACGAACAGGCCGTTGAACTTACCGTGCTTTATGGCCCCTATTCCGGTCGGGATCCGCTCGATCCACTCGAGACCCTTCTCCCTCAGTATCTTGGCCAGCACGTCCAGCGGGTCCCTCGTGAACTGCTCGATCTTCTTCTCCAGGAGGCTGAGGACCCCTCGGTCGTTGCGCGCGATCCTCGCCTGTAGGCTGAAGTCCTTGGGGGCGGCCTCCTCACCCAAGGTCGAGGCGTCTATCCCCACGGTCTCCCTGATCATCTCGAGCCTCCTGTAGAGCCTCTCCATGAGCCCCAAGAAGTACTCCAGACTCTGGCGATCCCCCGGGTCGCCCCTCTTGGGGAGCACGTTCACCAGGTATATCCTGTCGTAGGGCGAACCTATCCTGTCGACCCTCCCGGCTCTTTGGATCAGGATCACGGGGTTCCACGGGAAGTCGTAGTTCACGACGAACTGGGCGTTCTGAAGGTTCTGCCCCGCGCTCAGGACATCCGTGCTGATCAGTATCCCACCGTGCCTCTGGAAATCCTTGACAGCCTCGGCCTCGGTGCACGACCTACCGTCGCCGCCGTACCCCCCTCCCCCCGTCACCAGCATGGCGCGGCCGAACCTCGCCCTGAGCATTTCGTACAGGTAGCGCGCGGTGTCGGCGTACTGGGTGAATATTATGATGCCGTTCTTCACGCCCGGTTCGCCCGCGCTCACCCTCTCCAGCATCTCCCCGACCTTCTCCTCAAGCGCGCGGTACTTCTCGTCCTCGCTCGGGAGCATCTTCAGCAGCTCGTCGATGTCCCGTTCGTCCTCCAGGCACCTCGACGCGAACTCCTCGGCATCGCGCCGGTCCAGCTTGCACTTCTCCAAGGCATCCTCCCCCCTCAGCTTGGAGAGGAGGTCCCCGGGGTCGGGCAGCTCCTCCAGCTCATCGTCCTCCCCGAGAATGGACAGCACGTCGCCCTTCACCCTCGGGGGCACGAAGTACTGCATCTTCACGGCGTACTCGCGCGCGACTCGCACGTACCTCCGCGTCCGCAGGAGGGACTCCCTGAAGGCGGTCAGGCTGCTCTCGAGTCGCTTGAACAGCCCTATGACCACTATCGTCTTGACGAGATCCTTCAGGTTCTCCACCTGCTCCTCACTCGCGGCTCTCGAGAGGGGGGTTCCGTCGGGCATCCTGAGGTCGCCGGAGAACCTCTCCACGGAGAGGTCGTAGAACGCGAAGTTCATCCGGGACAGCACCTCGTGAACCGCCCACAGGTCGACGCCCACCGGGTACTCGATCTTGTCCAGCTCCCTCTCCGGAAACCTTATCCTCCCCTCCTTGTCCATGGCCCTCGCGAGCTCCCTCGAGTGCCTCACGATGAACCTCCTCAGCACCTCGTCCATGTTCACGGGCTCACCCTTGAGCCACCTAGCCTGGTTGGAGGTGAAGTAGCCCCTGAGGGTCATCCCGCAGAGGTCGAGCACGCAGTCTTCGGGGAGGTAGAGGGCGAGGAGGGAGTAGAGGTCCATGAGGCTCGTGTTCACGGGGGTGGCCGTTATGAGCACCACCGATGCACCGTTCTTGGTTATCAGCTCCCTGAGGGCCTGGTACCTGTTGGTGGACTGCCTCCTGAAGTAGTGGGCCTCGTCGACGATCACGAGCTGGACGCCGTTCTCGCCCGCGTACTCCTCCACGCACGCCGGGTTCTGGGAGAGCATCTCGGAGGAGAGGGTCTCCAGAAACTCCCTGGTCCCGAGGGTTCTCCTCATCTCGTCCCTCCACGTGGTCTCGAGGACGTTCTTGGGGGCCACGAGCAGTACCCTCTTTCCGTCCCTCATCGCGGTGTGGGCCAGGTTCAGTGCGGTCGCGGTCTTGCCGAGTCCCGTCGAGTCGGCGATCAGCACGCCCCCGTACCTCTCGAGCTTCTCCACCGCGTTTATGTACGAGAGCTGCTGGTGGGGGTACATGCCTTTGAAGATCTCCGCCCTCCTCTCGCCCAGGCTCTCCTTGTAGGTCTCGTAGAGGGCCTTCGCCACGACCTCCAGCGGACTCCTCGTGATTGCGTAGTTGCTGAGCATGGAGAGGAACTCCTCCTTGTAGTCGCGGGAGTTCAGCCACTGCTCCTCGAACCACCCCGCGAGCTCCCGCACGACTTCGCGGTCGGTGTTGACCATGTTGAGTTCCCGGTTGGCCACGAGGCCCCCGTGGGTGAAGTTGCTGGAGCCGACCACCCCCACGCCGCGCCTCACGGAGAACGTGTTCGGATGCACCCCGATGAAGGCCTTGCCGTGGAAGAAGGGTCCCCCCATGATCCTGACCTGGCGCCTGTCGCTCCGGAAGTACTCTATCGCCCGCTGCAGGAGGAGGAAGTAGTCCAGGTCGTCCTCGCTCTCCTCGAGCTCCCGGAGTATCTCCTCCTCCCACTTCACGCTCTCGGTTGGCTCGCGTCCCAGGAGGAGGCGCATCGGCTTGTCCCCGAGCCCTCTCTCTATGTCACCGTACCCCCGGATGTTGAAGTAGGCGGAGGCGATCGCGACCTCGCTCACCTCGGAGAACTCCCTGTTCAGGACGGACGCGAGGGTCTCCCCCTTGTTGTCCACGATCCTAGTCATTCCTCCGCAGCCTCCTCTCCCTGCTTGAGTGGCCTGCCGGCTTTTATCAGTCTGTCCTCCACGACCTCCACGAAGGCGCGGTGAAGCTCGTCCACGAGGCCCTCCAGCTCTTTCTCCTTGAAACCCATCGCCCTAAGCACAGCCCTGTCCAGTTCCTTTCTGTCCGCCTGCTCCACTTCCTTCATGTACTTCAACGGTTCTCTAGCAAACTTGGAGAAATCAAAATCAATCCTAGTTTTTGCTAGGTCAGGAACTGGCATCTGCTCGTAGTCCTCAACCTTAATATCAGTTGCCCCCCCACCCAGTCTTCTGCAGTAGAGTTCAACAGTGAGAAAGAAAAGCGTGGAGTTCAGGTAGCAGGCCAACGTGTTCTCAAGTCCCGGCTTCTTGGGATAAAGCCCGTACAAACGAGCGTCACAAACGTAGGGCTCCGGGCTGTAGGAAATGTACATGACATCTCCCCAAGACATTGGTGGGAAAATCTTGGCCTCCTGGAACTCGTGGAGGGAGTACCAAGGATCCCTGGCCCTGCACGTTGGTCTTTTATAGAATCCCTTCCTCCTCCCCCATTCGATGTAGCGAGAGGCGAAGGGCCCTGGTCTTCCTCGAACCCAGAAACAGAGGGTCTCGGGTTCCTCCACCCCGTAGCTCCGGATCTGTCTCGGAGATCTAAGAATCGGTCTCACAGCATCCCTCTCCAAGAGGAACCTCTCCCCTCCCTCATTTTCCACGTAGATGAGCCCCTGCCTCCTCAGCGCTCCTTCGTTCTTAGCGGTTACCCCCCACTCCCGGAACTTCTTGGGGTTCGCCAGTCTGTCGGCCTCGTAGAGGTGACTCACGTCCTTGAGGTAGAAGAACTCGTTGGCACCAGTAGTGAAACCCCGCTTTATCTCGGCGAACTCCTCTAGTCTATGGGTTAGCTTTGGCAGGAGAACCTCTTCGAATATCTTTGGAGCTCTCAAGTAGTACCACTTGCCTGGCGTCAGCTCTCCTCTCTTGATGGCCTTGTAGTTCCTGACAACACCCTCTGTGTACGACTCCAAGTAGACGAACTGCACAGGCTCTTTTGCGTCGCGTCGCTTCTTCGTTAGGACGGTTATTACGGTGTTCACATCCGCCGTAAAACTTCTGTGACGTTGTCCGTAGACCGCAACCAAGTGGGGCTTGAGCCTCTTTTGGAGCGTCCTCCCATAGTTCGTCTCAAGCCACTTGTCGGACGAAATGATCGCCGCTACCCCATTCTCCTTAAGGAGTTCAAGCGATCTCACCATAAAGTAAGCATACAAGTCGGATGTTCTATCGAGCCTGTAGTCGTTGATGTACTGCTGTTTCTTCTTTAGAGGTACTTTCTCCTGCCTCACGTAGGGCGGGTTCATAACTACGATATCTGCAGCTCTTTCTGGGAGGTAAAACTCGATTTGAATTCCTTTCGGATCAATCTTCCCCATCAGCACCTCCTGCAACTCATTGATCTCTTTTCGGAGGTGTTGTCTCTTCCTCGGATCGTGTTCGGTGAGGTACTTTTCCCTGAGCCATTCCAACTTGTCCCTGAGACTTGCCTGATGCTCTAACTCGTCGAGCTTGGTGGTGTACCCCCACTTCCTTGATAGTGCGTCGTGGATCTCCATGATGTTCATGTCGAGGTTGGGGAGGGGGAGAGGATACTTCTGGTCGATGATGAGGGAAAGCCACAGCCTGAGCCTCGCTATCTCGACGGCCTCAGGTTCGATGTCAAACCCGAAGAGGTTCGGAAGTATTCTCCTTTTGAGTTCTTCCGGGTCGGTCTTCCACCCGACCGCCCCCTCGGCCTCATGAATCAGCTGAACAAGCGTTTGCATCATGACCACGAGGAAGCCACCCGAACCAACCGCTGGATCGAGAACTCTCAGTGAGAGCAGTTTCTCCTTGAACTCCCTCACTTTTTCTTCACTCTTTTCTCGCTTCAGCCGCTCGACGAACTCCGACAGGCCGTCCACGAATTCCGTGCCTCTGTCCGATTTGGCTTCCACCCTGTCCCCCAGTCCAAGGTAAACCGAGATGGCCCTCCTGCACATGAATCCTATCTCGTCCACCGGGGTGTAGAAGGTGCCCCGCTCACCCCTCTCGTGCTCGGGCAGCATGTTCTCCAGCACGGTCCCCAGCAGGAGGGGGTCTATGCTCACCTCGACCTCCATGGGAGACGTCTCGTCGACCGTGAAGTTGTACCGGTTGAAGAACTCCCGAGCCTCCTTGAATATGGGGTCCATCACCGGAAAGAGCCCGGCCTCCATCTTGTCGGTCATGTACGGCTCCCTCTCGAAGAGCGAACCGTTCAAAAACGGCAGCCCCTCCTCGCCGTCCTCCTTATTCAGGCTCTCGTAGAACAACCTATTGAGCTCCCGGAAGTCGCCGATCTTATCGATGAACTTCCTGTCGCCCTTCAGCCAACCCTTCCTCTGGAGGAAGTACAGGAACATCAGCCTGCCGAGGAAGCGCTGCGCGTACGACTGGGCGTCCTGCCCGAGCAGCTTCTTGACGGAGTCGATTATCCGCTCGAACAGTGCCCTGTACCCCTGGAAGAACTCGTCCCTGACCTTCTCGTAGGGGAAGAAGACGGCGTCGTAGGCCTCCCTCAGCTTCTCCGGGTCTCCCGGGAACCTCAGCGACTCCAGAACCTCCCTGTCCGTCCTGTAGAGCTCGCCGTGGAGCCTAAGGGCCTTGACCTCGCCCCCGACGCCGGGACCTGGGACGATCACCGCGTAGCTGTCGACGCCGTCCGTGAAGACCAGGAGCGGCCTGCGGAGCCTCCTGCCCTTCCACCCCCTCGCGACGCGACTGCACAGGCCCCTGGGGGCGAGACGCTCGAGCTCCAGGACGACCACCTCGACGTAGTCGTCCCTGTAGAGGAGCTTGGCCGAGGACACCTCGAGTTCGCGAGGCAGGATCCCCTGCCCCCTGAGGTACCCGACATCCAAACCCAAATGTCTCAAGGGATATCCGAGATCCCTGAACCGATCCACCCAAAAAGCGGTATCGAATCTCATGCCCGACCTCCAACACCCGCCAAAACCATGTCAATTAAATTTGCGAGGGGGTTGAAAAGTATTTTTGATTTTTTTACTGATTTAAATTTCAGCGGGAAAGGAAGAGAATCCCGTTTTCTCCCTATGAGCCTTAATGACTTTAGGGGTTGAATTGGGGAAGAAGTGTAAATGGGAGGAAGTTTGACTTGGATTTTTCCACAGAATTCGCAGAATTTCTTCAGAGCGGCTAGATGATTTGGGCGTTGCTTTCGGACACCATCCACTATAGTGTCGTTACACCACCTATTTCAGTTCCCCCTCAGGTGTCCTCACCGAGTACGAGTAGTTCAAGTACTGCCGTCCTTTCGGGTTCGTTTCCAGACCCTCCCGCGGGATCATCGAACCCCATTAAGAAATCCAGCAGGGAAACTAGCGAACTCTCCCCTTCCCACCGAAGACACGCTCTATAGTCTTGTACACCTCGTCGAGTGTTGTGTCGTACACCGTCCGTGATTTGCTCTTCCCCGTCCTCCTATCTCGAATCGTAATCTGGATTGCTCTCGGCTTTTCCAATCGCGGCATCGCATCCATTTTGGAACCAAAGCTATTTATACTTTTGACGTCATAATTGACGTCAGAGATGTTGGCGGTCGACATATTCAGCGGTTGCGGCGGCGCGTCCCTCGGCCTCGAGCGCGCGGGCTTCCGTGTGGTGGCGGCCGTGGACAATGATCCCTCCGCCTGCGCCACGTTTAAACGGAACCTAGGTGTCGATCCAATTTGCTCCGACGCGAGGAGGATCGGTGGCGACGACATCCTCACCGCGGCTGGAGCGCGACGCGGCGAGATCGACATCGTCGTGGGGTGTCCGCCTTGTCAGGGGTTCAGTAGCCTGCGGAGGACTCGACCTAAGTACGCGCGAGATCCGAGGAACGGTCTGGTTCGCACTCTCTTGCGACTCGTCGGCGAGATCAGGCCCAAGGCCGTCCTCTTCGAGAACGTGTCGGGGATGATCCACCGGAAGACAAGACAGTACCTTGCACTTTACATGGGAAAACTGGCACGACTGGGTTACCGGTCCACTTGGGGGTGCTTAGAGGCCGCCGACTACGGCGTCCCCCAGTTCCGCAAGAGACTGATAGTGCTCTCGGTCGACAGAACCGTCAAGTCGGTCTGGCTCCCCCCACCAACTCACGCGAATCCGACATGCGCTGGGAAACTCGCCCTTCCCAAGTGGCGAACCGTGAGAGACGCTATAGGAGACCTGCCCCCCCTGCACGCGGGAGAAGTTCACCCCACAATACCCAACCATGTGGCGACGAACCACTCCGCCCGTGTCTTAGAGACCGTCCGTCGTGTCCCTAGGGACGGGGGGAGCAGGAGGAGCTTACCTCGTTACTTGTGGCTCCGGTGCCACCGTAGGCTCGATAAGGGCGCGGAGAACGTGTACGGCCGGATGTCTTGGAATTCTCCGTCTCCCACGATTACGTCTCGCTTCAACGCTCCCAGTTGCGGGCGATTCATCCACCCCGAGCAAGACAGGGCCATCACACCCAGAGAGGCCGCGCGGCTCCAAACCTTCCCCGACTCGTTTGTCTTCGAAGGCACGGCTCAGTCCGTAGCGAGACAGATAGGGAACGCCATGCCGGTGGCGCTGGCCCAGGCCTTGGCGAAAAGTATCATGAAACTGTTAAAAGGTAAGGTTTAAATATACCCTCCAACAACCTTAACGTGAGAGGAATGTCATTCGCCCACTTAACGGAGCGGGTGGGAACGGTAGTCGCAGATGAGAGTACCCCCTCTTTTTCATCCTTACTTGTTGCCCTCCGACCGGGGAAGCTCGCCCGACCTGGAGAGTTGCTCGTCGCCGTCGGGGAGGAGGGTGTCTCACTTAGCGTTGGCAGGGTTGTCTGGGGACGCGAGGTTAACCCATACGAGGCAGCCGAACTCTCCCACATGAGGGAGCTACTCAGGCTCGAAAGTCCGAGCGTGCGAGAGGATCTCCCACGAAGATTCCGACTCGTTATGCTAGATTTGCTCGAGGAACTAGTTCGGCAAGGAGATTCTTGGAACCTCAGAGAGCCACAGACGTTAGTTCCGGCGGGATCGCCCGTGTATCGGGCTACACCAGATACGGTGGCACACGTTCTTGGTTTAGTCAGTCCTAGTAAGGGTCTCAGTGTAGGGACGTTGGTGGGGGGCGCTAACTTGCCTATATCCCTAAACCCGAAGGAGGTGCTTCCTCGGCACATCCTCATCGTGGGAACCACGGGTACCGGGAAATCTTGGCTCCGCGGCGTTTTGGCTGAGGAGCTAGTCTCGCTGGGAGTACCCCAAGTTAACCTCGACATTCACGGCGAAGCCGTAGAGGCGACGGAAGAGCTAAACGGTATTAACCTGACTCCAGGGAAGACTCTCACCATTCGCCTTTCGTCCCTCGCCGAGCCCGAAGTGATAGGCATGATTCCTTGGCTCACCGAACTGCAGGAACAACTCGTACGACGAGCCTTCTTAAATCTGAAGAAGCGAGGAGACTTCGATGTCGACGATCTTGTGAACGAAATCCCAAAAGTGGGTGCCGAGTTCAACGCTCGACGAGACACCATCAGCATCGCCTCCGACCGCGCTAGCGCGTTAAGGCACGTTCACGTTATCGGAAAAGGAGTCGATTGGCCCTCCCTCTTGAGGCCCAAGGCCCTCGTTAACATAGATTGCCGGGGTCTCGGTCACAGCGAATTACACGCCGTGGCGGCAGCCATCGCTAGAGAACTTTTAAGCCTGAGGATGCGCAACCGCATACCCCCACTGGTGCTCTCGATAGACGAGGCCCACATGTTCTTGCCCTCGAGCGGAGACACGCCCTCTTCGACCGTCCTGCGCGAGACTATCAGGTTCGGTCGCCACTACGGTGTCTGCTTAATTTTGGTCACCCCCTCTCCGACGGACATCGACCAGCGCGTGATTCGCGTGACTAACACCCGATTCATCTTCGCCTTGGAGCCAGACCAGCTCGATTCTCTCAGAGGAGTCTTCGCAGACGCGCCCCGTGACTTGGTAGGACGGCTACCCAAATTCGAGCAGGGCACATGTTTGCTTACCGGAAGCAGAGAGACGGTGCGCCACGCCGTCCCCATCAGAGTGAGGGGGCGCGAAACGAAGCATGGCGGAGCCACACCAGATATTGTTACAGAGGTCCAAAAGTGGAAACCTAGAACTCAACCAACCCCACGCGAGGCTGGCGAACCGAAGGAGGAAATCGCAGGCCCGCCGAGGGGGGAGAGCGAGGGACTGGAAAAGTGGTTGTGATGGTTGGACAGAGACGGGTTCAAGCAGGCAAGGGTCTGGAGGCGCGAATATCTCGAGCACTTGAGGACTTGGGCGGAAGGGGGACGATTTCACAGATCGCGGCGAAGCTGGGCACGACATACCAGAATGTGAGGAAAGCGATCGAACGCATGGTGAGCAGGGGTCTCGTAATTAAAGACGATTGGTCGAACCCCCCTGAGATACTCTACCATCTTGCGGCCATCCCGCTGACCCGTTGGCTAGGGGAGCCTAAAGACCTATTCAGAGTGGAGGTGGAGAGGGAGGAGTTCGAGAAGGGGAATCGGCTGATATTGGATATCGTTAGGAAAGAACTCGTTGACATCGACTCCCGCGAGCTCAAAAAATACTTCCGGGAAGCGGCTCGGCGGCTCGAGGCTGAGGATCCGCGTAAACTTCTTCTGCAGTTTGCTAAATGGCTCTACGAAGAACACAAGGCTTGCGTGGATCGTCTTAAGAATGCGAAGAAAGCAGGGGATAAGAAAAGGGTGGAAGAGATGGGGAGGAAAGTATGGGATATCGACAATGTCGCCGACTCGGTTTTCGCGCGCCAACTTGGGGTGCCACGAAAAGGTCTCCAGTTAAAGTTTAAACCCCGAACCCTCAGCGACGAGGCCCACTTTGACCCGGACATCGTCGATAAGCACTTAAAACAAGTAGTGCTCGGAAGAAGTTTTTTAGAGAGGTTTAAAGTCGGTCAACTGGAGGAACCGTACACTGAAGTGGGTACGGACGCTTCTCTCCAAATTTTCTCGTTGGGGGATATCCTGCCTAAAAAATTTGAGCGCCACCCGATGGCGATTCTGGCAGCCGTTGCCATATACTACAACTTGTATACAAGTGAAATAGAGGATGTCGACGCAAAACCGTCGCCGAGCACATGGGTGACATACACATCTGAAGAAGCCATCGATCAGGGGATCCTAGTCCCACCTAGCGCGTACCTTCAACTGGCCGATCCAAGGCTATGGGAGCGAACTTTGAGTGCGGCCCTAAATGTCCGTCAGTACCTTAAAGACCACGAGGCCCTGAACGGGGGGGGCCGGCGCCGGCCCGATGTGGTGTTCAGAGACGGAAGGATTTTCCCGCTAGAGCATCTCTTTTCGGACTACACCCAACCTAGAATACACGGCCAAATGGTTAGAAACAGTCTCAGAGCCTTCAGCGAACTCGTCAAGGACGTTAATTTCTCCGACCGCGTTCTTTACTGCGGGACGGTAAAAAGAGCTGGGGTTGAATTTATTGCCCCCCTAGTTTTTTGGTACCTCCGGTTCGGATCGGGAATGGAAGGGAGGTCGCCTATCTGGCCCGATATGGACCCCGATTTGATATTCCACTTCCGCCTATCTGATCAGGGGACTGTTTTGAGACTCTTTGAGGGTTTGTCGCCCGACCTTTCGTCGGGCGAGATCGTTTGTACATGTCGCTTCGTGCGCCGTTTCTCTTACATGATGGAGCCCGAGTTAAGGCGCCAAGCGGAGGAGGAAGGGGTAACTAAAGAAGACCAGTGGATTAGCTTTATCGAAAAACGCATTGAGGAAAAAAAGGAGCTGATAGAAGAACCAGATCCCGAGCTGTACGCTCTCCTCTGTGCAAGGGCCGCCGTTTTGAGCTTCTACTGTGGTGTAAAGGGTGGTCGGCTAACCCTAGAGGACTTACCCACGGAGAGCACGGCACTGCCGCGGTACGAGATACTCCTTCCCTATAGACTTCTGGAGAGTTCAGACTTGGTCGAGAAAGAAAGGGAGTATGTGGGGAGGGTTCTGACGGCTCTAGCGGACCCTCGAACTCTCGACATATACACAGAAACCCTTAAAACGGGCGCAAGGCCGATACTTCCTTGGGCTCTCTGCCGCGCCCACGAGTTCGTCAAGGACACGGTAAGACTGTACCGAGAAGACTTCCGCGGCTACTTATTTCGTCTTGCGGTTCGCGTGGCTGAAGAAGAGATGGAAAAGCGAAGGGGTCTAACTGCCGAATAAATCGACGAGCTTCGTACGGTCGTTGTTAGATTGGCGGCGAAAGCACGGGAGAACTTTCCCTTGGAGGGTGTCCACCGATCCGTATCGAGTCCTGCTCGCAGAGATTTTGCTTCAGCGTACACCCGCCGAGCGGGTAGCGGAGTTTTATCCATCATTCTTGAAAGAGTACCCCACCGTCACGCACTTGGCATCCGCAAACGTGAAAGAGTTGCGGAAGCTCCTCACACCATTGGGTCTCCAAAAAAGGGCGCAGTGGCTCATCGAACTTGCGACAAGAATGGTTAAAGAATATGGCGGACATGTGCCCGACCGGCAAGACGAACTCACGAAGTTGCCTGGCGTAGGTAGTTACACGGCGAACGCGATCCTCTGCTTTGGATTTCGGAGGGATGTATCAATAGTTGATGTGAATGTGGCACGTGTCCTCAGGAGGGTCTTCGGGTTACAAGGCAGGCGACCACCTTCTAGAGACGAAGCACTCTTGAAGCTCGCAAGTGACTTAGTTCCTAGAGGTAGTGGACCCGAATACAATGAAGCCCTGCTCGACTTCGCTGCCCTCGTGTGCGGGCCCGAACCGAGGTGCGGGGAGTGCCCGCTCTCGCGACTGTGCAATTTTTACAAAGAAAGGGTTGTTGAAGTGATATAAATTCGTTCTTTACTAGTGATATTGGGGATCACCGGCTTCGGAGTTCTCCCGCTCTCTCACCGCCGGTCTCGGGTGGAAAAATCCGATCCAGTTGCCCCCTTTAGCCACGCGCCACCTGAGCCCCCAATTTAAACGTGCTAAGCGCGTGCCAGCAGCCC
The DNA here is from genome assembly GCA_029259185.1 of Hadesarchaea archaeon. Lineage (GTDB taxonomy): Archaea > Hadarchaeota > Hadarchaeia > Hadarchaeales > WYZ-LMO6 > JAPDJF01. The sequence goes on along the minus strand of JAPDJF010000014.1, from coordinate 27,434 downwards.
TCGTCAGTTCACATCCGGTGGTGGCCTCTGAATAGCTCTGAATGCTGAACGCTACGGTGACACCGCCAGCAGGATAAATTAGGAGGGCTGTTGAGTAACTAATGAGACGATGTCGGCGAGACTGACTTTCTATGGTGGAGTCAATACGATAGGTGGAAATGCGGTTTTGCTGGACGATTTGGATTGCAAGGCTAGGATATTTTTGGACTTCGGGCTGTGCCTGAGCAAATTCAAAGAGTTCTATTCTTTCCCCACGGATGCCCCGAGATATTCCATCGAAGAGTACACGTCCATAGGATTGAGTCCAAACATCCCAGAGATGTACGATAGAACTAAAGAGAAATTGTGCGACGCGATACTCGTCTCCCATCCCCACACCGACCACATCGGGGCAACGGCCCTTATCAGAGAGGACATTCCGGTTTTTGTGGGCGAAACCGCATTCAGGCTGTACGACGGCTCGATGAGCTCCAAGGCCAAGCAAAACCTTGCGGTAAAGGAATACCAGGAGAAAAGCAAGGGTCGATATCGAACGTTCAGAACCGGCCAGGTTTTGAACTTCGGGGAAGGGCTCGACGTTTTGCCTCACCACGTCGATCACAGCGTCCCTAGCTCGTATGCCTTCGTGCTGAAAACGTCCAGTGGGATCGTCCTTTACACGGGAGACTTCAGGAGACATGGTGTGGTTTCGGATTACACGGAGTCTCTAATCCGCGGACTGGAAAGGCTGGACGAGCCGGTTCAAGCGATGATCTGCGAGGGCACGCACATCGATGGGGGAGGTGTTCCCATCACGGAAGCTGAAGTCAAAGACTACACGATTCGAGCGATCGAGTCCGCATGCAGGGGCGGTCTCGTTATAGCCAGCACCGCCACGAACGATATAGACAGGATAAGGATGTTCTGGGAGATTTCAAATGAGCTCGGCAAGGAGATGGTCGTGGCTCCCCCGATAGCGATAGCCCTGATGTCCGTGGAGGACGATCCGAAACTGGGAAGGGTACCCAAAGTGGGGACAAGAAGTCAAGAAGTCCGAGTCTTCCTGAGGGAGCTGCCTTACCACCCCTCCAACAAGAGGGCCAGGGTGCTCGATCAGCGCTACGGGAGCGAGATATTCGTGGATTCGGCGGGCTTGAGGAGCAGGGCAGAAAGCTGTCTTTTCCTGGATTCATGGGAAGTGACCCCGATCAGGTACTTGGATCCGCCCCCCGGGAGCATTTACATCCTGTCCCAGACGGAGCCATTCGAGGAGGAGATGGAGCTCGACGAGAGGAGGCTGAAGAACTGGCTTTCGGTCTACGGGATCCCACTGTACAGGATACACACCCCGGGCCACGCCAGGCCGGAGGATATCTACGAGATCGTTGAGAGGCTCCGGCCCAAAAAGTTCTTCCCCATACACACCGAGCAGCCGCAGATGTTCGTCCCATTCCTGAAGAAATTGGAAACCGAGGTTGTGATCCCGATTGAAAGGGGAAAATATGAAATCGATGGTTGATAGTTTTCGCTCGATGCTCTCGGGATCGACCCGCAAAAAGCTCCCTCATTCCGTGCTCCGTCAGCTCCGCCTCCGGCCAGGCCCAGCGGGGTGCTCAGGAGCTTAGGAACCTCATACCGCCTTTACCTTCCTCGGAACGGGCTGCACCCGCACGCCGGACACATGAAGTTGCCGTCGCGCCTCCTCTCGAGCTCCTCCGAGGTCGTTTTTCTACCGCACTTGCAGCACTTGTATGTCATCCCTATTCCCCAATTATGTCCAGCTCCGTAAAACCTCACGGGGGAATCTACTCCTCAAAGCGAAGGACATACCGAAATAAGAAGATCTAGTGTCACCATCTTCGAAGAATACTTGTTTCCGTTTCCCCGTCTACGCTACCATAAAAGTTAAGGTAACCCTCAGCTCAACTTGGGAAGGTTTTCCTTCAATTTCATCTATTTCTAGGCTTACGAGGGTTAGTCCGAAAAAAAGAAAACCGAAAAGTCGATCCTCAAAAAATGCGGTTGGTTAGCAATCCAAAAGATCGAAAGCTGTCTGACAATTTCTCTCTTCAGAGACGTACTTCCCAACTTTGAGAAGATCATTTTTTTTGCTTCTCGGAATAGTTGGTTCGCTATAATGTTAGAGACCTGTCAGAGCTAAGTCGGTAGAGTTTGCGATGTCTTAAAGATTGTCTAACCGGAAAAATTGTGTGTAAACGGATCGAGTTATTGGTAAAATCAAATTTAATCGTGCTCTGATCGATTGTGCAACCAGACCGCTGATAGGAGAATATCGTCCAGAAGTTATACCTGAGAGGTGAGAGAGAAAACGGAGGTCATTCAGGCGGGCCTACATAGGAGACCTAAATGAAGATTAGTCATATTTTCCAAGCAGCTCGTGTCTAAGTTCTCCTTTCCCTTTATACCAAGGAGGGGTTTTTTTAGCGTGTCGAGGAGCGATAGAGCGCCCTTTCCTTTTTTGCAACCCACCTAGCCCCTTCCTTTTTTGCAATCCACCTAGGGCTTTTTTAACTACGAGAGAAATCAAAATTCCCACTTCCTTCTCTTCGGGGAGTAGGCAGATCTGATCTATAAATTCCTTCAGAATTGTCCCCGGAGACTTAGAGTTCAATACACGTTTACGCTTCTCTGGTGGTTGAGAAAAAAACTTTTCTAGCAAGTATTCAACTCTTGCTGTTGTAATTATTTCTTGGGGACTGTCAGGGAAGAGCTTCCGGATTTGTAGATTTTCGTGCTTCTCCAAAATTTTTTGAAGTGATTGAGTTAGTTCTTCGATCTTTTCCTTCTCGTCAAGCGAAGTAAGAGGAGATACTTTAAGTTGTTTCCAGTTCTTTGTGTACTCCTCGTACAAATGGCTGATTTCTTCTCTTTCTCTTTCCCTTATCACTGCTATGTCGAGCTTAAGGCCCACGTAATGGGCTATTGCTTCTATTGCTTCTTTGGGTAGGCAAGAGAAATGATACGGTTTTCCCTTCCAGTAGAATCCTTCTTCCTTCCCAATTGGCTTTCTGCAGGCAGAGCAGGTTTCTGGGCCTTTCAGTTTCAGCTCTTTTATCTCCTTTTCAAGCTCGGCGATTTTGGCCTTGAGATCCTTCAGCAGGGCGGTGGGCATTCCTCTATCATCCTAAAATCGATGATCCAGTTTTTATATCACCATCATTGGTCCTCTCGGGCTCTTTGATTTCATCGTTTCTAGTTCTTTAATGCTCACAAAAAGTTGAATGAGCTTTAATACATACAAGGTCAGAAACTGATGCCTCTTGAATTCAAAGTAGTACTCGCGACGGAAATCCACTTTGGTTCTATCGTAATGCGCGTCTTGGGAATAGTAGCCACCCTAAGCCTCAGATGGCAAAACAGCTAAACACGCACGAAAAAAGAAAACCGCGAACGGGGAATATCCCTTTCAAGTTTGCTCTTTCTCCCACCGTTCTCCGCAAAACCCCAAAAATCGAATTAGGTAGAGGTTCAAAGTAGCTCATGAAAGCAAAGCATTTAGAAAGTCAAAAATTACATAAAATAGGGTGTCAGGAATTCAAGTCCCGATCCCTCCCGAATACGCTTGGTTGATCCCAATCGTCGTGCCTTTTATAATCGGTCTGCTCGTGGGGGCAATAATCAAAAAAGTCATAAAGTTGGCTTTGGCTGTAATGGCTTTGATAATCGTTTTAGTCGCCACCGGATCCATGACTGTGACTTTTGAAGACCTTTGGGGTAAAGCGATGGAATTCCTGCCTAAGTTGTACGAATCGGGTGAGGGATACTTAGACGTTTTGCCGTACACATCCGCAACGTTTTTGATCGGGCTCGCGCTGGCGCTTTGGAAAGCTTAAAAATTGCCCCTCGGGTTCGGGTCACCACGGGCCACAGCCTCCCAACATCACTCAACAGCAGAGGTCAAAAGTTTCGAAGAGAACCCCAAGTTCCGAGCTCCATGAGGTTTATATGTAGATTCTTCAGTCCCTAAACAAAGTGGTTAGCTTGGGCATCGGCAGGAGATATCGTGATCCTGAGGTTAGAGGAGTCATCCACGAGCTATCCAAGACTAAAGTCGTTATCTATTTGAAAGGTAAAGTAGAGATAGTCTAGTCGTGGTACATGGAGTTTCTAAAGAAGATGAAGAAAATGAGAACTGGGAACAGGTGGATGAAGCAGTTTGAGGCAATTTTTGAGATTTTCAACAGGAGATTCCTCGAACGGGTGTTTGAGGAGTATCATAAGAAGAAAGATTGGATTGGTGCTTTACGATTATTTCTTGGCTATTATGCTTTTGCGAGGCAGGGTGCTCCTCCTGAGTACTCCCACGTAGCGAAAAGGGTTGTTGGAGGGCTCAAGCGCGAGGATATTTGGGACAGTAAGTTGCCCCGCAGAGTGTGGGAGGAGTTCAATCGAGAGCTCGGTGAGAGGGAGCCAAATGTTGGAAACAATCCTATGGCCCCTAAGGGAGAGCATTATGATCGCAAAATTAAGGGCAAGGTCAAAAAAGAAGAAACACGCGGACTTTCGGCGATTGAGTTTTTACAAAAATACCTTAAAGAAGAATATGACCACGACATTGTTTTATTCGCGAGAGAAAAGCTGCAGCGGGGCAAAGCAGAGGATGTTTACGATGTTCATAACAAAATTTTAGAAATCAATGGTGTTGGGAGTAAAATCTCATCTCTATTTCTGCGTGATGTTTCAATCTTTTTTGGGATTGATGTTAAAGAAAATCGGTACCTTTTGCAACCGATAGATATATGGGTTAGGCGAGTAGTTGATGAACTTTCAGATAACAAACTTACAGACAAAGGTCGCGCCAAATTTATCGTTAGATCTTCTGAGAGAGTTGGCGCTTCCCCAGAAAGAGTAAACTGTGGAATGTGGTATTTTGGATCTCAAATAGCAGAGAGCAATTACAATTTAAAGAGGTTCTTGAATTCGGAGGAAGAATTTTTAAATGAGATCAGAAAACATCTGAGAATCCTCCAGAAAACTGGAGAATTAATCGATAGATGGAGAATTGAACCTTATGAAGAGCTTTAAAAGTCGTGCTAGGATGAGCAAAGAGGAAACTCTTTACGAGCCAGTTTTAAAAGATTTTATTTGCACTTTATGGAAAGGGGCGAATGTCACCTTGAGGCCAACTGGTGAGAGAAAGGAACTTAGCAAGCAATTGAAAAGAAAGTTGGACGATCTCTCTCTTTATATGTTTCACATGGAGCGGTTTATTCCTGACATAATGGCCTACGTGATAACGAGCAAAAGTGAGCATTACGAGTCTCGGGACATCATTGTGGCGGAAGTTAAGGCTAACAAAATCAGGATTAAGGACATCCTCCAGACGAGGGGTTACGGGATCGTGCTCGATGCTAAGTATATAATGCTGATTTCTCCTAAACCGTTACCCGAAGAGATTAGGCGCTTTTTTGACAAAAGGTATAGCCTTGTGGTTTATGAGTTCGGCTTTTACGAGCGCGTAAAGATTGCCAAATTTGATGAATCTTCTCAAAAATTAATGGACTGTTCCCTCAACCACCTTTCAGGGAGCACTCACTCGATAAAAGATAGGTAAGAATCGTGTTTGCATGGAAATATTAGAATTAATAGAACTCGTGGCGTTGGTTCTTGCATTTGGAACACTTATCTTCGTTGCACATCAAACTCGCCTTTTAAGAAAACAGATTTTTGGTGAGGTATACTCTAAACCAGTAATAAGAGGTCCCGAGTTCTATCTACCCGAGAAAAGGAAGCACATTGTCAAATATTTTTCTGAAAGACAAAAGGATGATGAGGAAATCCCTCTCGGAAGCAAGATAGAGATCCCGAAGAAAAAAGAGGTAGAACTTCATGTCAGATTCTGGCTCGATGCCCCTCAAAGATTGAGAATAATAAGTTTTGGCTTCTTGAACAGATTAAAAGGACATCCTGTAGTGATAAAAAATATCAGAGCATTTGTAAGAAAAGAATATGGGACAATTCCTAGATGTGAAACAAAGGATTGGCACGATCACTATACAATTGAATACGTAAATCCGAGAAGGATGCCAAAAGGTGAGTGTGTTGTCTGTTCGTTTTCTGTAAAAGGATATAAGGAAGGGAGATTTCCTCTAGCCTTCAACATCTGTACGGAAGAAGCAAGAGAAGAATTCAGAGAGAAATTATGGGTTATCGTTAGATGAGCTTTCTAGGATCAGACTAGCCGACTTCCAACAAACGCCAAGGATTTTACCTCGGTCTTGCTAGGTGCCATGAGTTTTGGATGGGATTCCCTTCGGGCTTTAACCTAGGAACTTGAAAAAGATTTGAGAAAAATGAACTTCTACCAATCGGCCATCTCTTGGGCAGGCTGACGAGCTCCCCGAAACTCCCCAAGTGCTTCCACCCGAGCCCCAATTTAAACGTGCCAAGGCCGAAGCGGAAGGAGCTGAGGGTGAGGCAAGCATCGAAGTCGTTAGGTTAAGGTGTGTAAGGTCCTTTGATTGATACGTCTTCTAATTTCCTGCCCCTGTTCTCGAGGATGAACCTGAACGATCTCTCCGCGTTCGAAGCCGTGATGTAAACGTCAACAATATATTTGCCTATTCCAAGTCTGCTGTCTGGATCCCTCCAACCCCGTTGCCACCCGCGTATGTAACTCCAGTTACTAAACCCCCAGCATTCCTCTTCACCCTCGTACTTCATCACGACACAAAATCTATCGCCTCCTTTTCCTGGTGATATGTCAATCGTTTCGGAGATCGGAACTAGGGAGCTATCCGGTAAGAAAACTACTCTACCCCCAGCTATTCCGGGCGCTAAAGGTTCCGGACCCCTATCCCATCTGCCGTTGAGTTCAAACAGTTTCCTTCCTTTTTCGTTCATGAACTTCATCGTGACCCTAGTATGGTAACTCGGATGGCTCCAGAATATCCGTCTGCCCTTGATCTCTACGTTTTTGTTCACTATCATAACGTGATAAAATCCTCGTCTAGCGCCCGGGAGTGGTTGGACAGAGGGGTCGTCTTCAGGGATGATTGCACTCAGCTTGGGGGCTCTCAAGCGATCGTATATGAATGGCATCGACACCGCCGCGAACAAAGAAATTATCGCTACCGTCAGGCTGATTACATCCATTCAATCTCCCTACCTAACTCGGCGACAAGCCCTTCGCTCGCTACACAATCATTCGGAGGGAATACGCCAACATTTGCTCTATTTGCCATCTCATGTTGATCAAAATGGTGCCGGCCTGGAATCGGTTCTCAAAGTACGTTGCTACTTTAGGGAATAGCTTTTCGAGCCTCTCATCGCTCATCTCCATGACTTCTTTGAAGTCCTCGCGTATCGATTCATACTCCCTCATCGTTGCCCGCACGAGTTTTATCTCTACGGAGGAGAGGGACAAATCTTCTTTTCCAGAAGGAATAAGGGTTTCAAGGAGTCCCAACGTCCTTTTTCGATAGGTCTCTATACGTGCTAGTAGGGAAAAGATCGAGGACAGTTTCCGCTGTTTCGTGACGGATTCGATCAAACCGTGGGCCAACTTCTCTTTAACCACTTCGAGGCTCCGCTCAGTTTCCGCTTTCAGTTTCTCCACCTCCTTGCGTCGCTCCTCTTCACTTTTTGAGGGTACAGGTCTCTCAGTCATACATAATCACTTGACGGCAGGCAAAATAAAAAGGGATAAGGGGGACATCTCAAACTGCTCCTGTGGTGCAGGGGAGAGAGGTAGTCTTTTCCTCGACTTTGACCTGTTTCCACTTCTCCACATCCCTGGACATCATTATGTTGGGCAAATTCCACTTAGAGTCCACACCTACTCCACAGCCTTGTGCACAACTTGTGCACTCCAGGGGCTGACTCTTTTCCAGCAACCCTAGGAACCCTGAAAAACTAGGGGGTGATCCTCGAGAACCCTCCTACGGGTCCCCCACGGCTTTCCCTATAGACGAAACCTATAACCTTCCCTTAGGGCTTCCTACGGGGCTTTCCTAACGGGATTCTCAGGAAGTTCCTAGGACTCAACCCTTTCCCCTAACCAGCTACTAGGCACGGCCCTTTTCTAGGGGATCCCTATCTAATGTTTACGGATTAAGCTTGTTGTAAACTTGGAACCAAGTTTGTAGACATGAGCCCAAGTATATGGTTGTGAGCACGAGGCTAACCGAGCGCGAGAAGGGCCTTGCTGGTCCCTTTTCGCGTTCATTCGTTTTTTACCTCCTCCTCACGCTACTGATCCATTTAATAAGGCTGATGTTTAAAGCCTAGCCAGAATTCACTGACCTGCTTGGGCCGACTTGATAGCCAAGCCTTGCACAACTCAAACTTTCCAGGTTGATTTGGATGGAAAAACCCTTGTCCGGTGGGTTGTTCGTACGGTTGGTGATAGGGTTATTCTCTACTCCCCTGTCGAACTCGGGATAAACGAAGATCCTCCCCCCCTTCGTTGTAGTTTTGTGGGAGGCTTAGGGTCTTGATAAAAAGTTCAAGAAAAGGTCATCACTTCGGTACAGATTGCTACGATTTTCCCTTCGTCATCTTTAAGCACAAATCTGTAGGTTCTAGGTTCTTGTAAAAGGAGGGACATATATTCTGATGAAGAGAGGGGCACCTCTGCTAATACTCCCTTGTTTTCCCCCGCTGGGATCACCTGTCTCGTCCAAGTTGTTTTCTGTATTCCATTTATGGATACTTCTACTTCCGTCACATATCGGGAAGGTCTCCATTGTTCGAAACAGGTATAATTACCGTGCATTTCCATAAAAAGGAATATTCCTCCTCACAAGTTAGAAATATGGCCTCCCTAGCTTTTAGGTCGGCCCCTGAAACCACAAAATTTTCTTGATAAACTAGGTTTCCCCGCCAATCTGTGACTAACAGGCTGTATTTTCCGGGGTCGGCTGAAACATAATCTCTATATCCAGTCATGGAAATCCAAACGGCCTCTATACCGTCGGCCATTTGACTTTCCAAAACATACTCATAGTCGATTTCCGTTCCGTCAGGACCTGTAAGGCGTATTTCGTAACCCGACTGCTCTCCTTCGATGGTCACCTTGATGGATGTTCTTCCTTCGTGATCTACGGGCTCCGATGTCGTAACTGTGGCTTGAGCGGGAGTTATCGCTTCTTCTCCTATTATACATGCCAACTGTGCTACCCACTATAACGATCACAGAAACTATCAGTATTACCCAGTCTATTGCCCGGAGAGCTTTACTTTCTCCTCTCTTCTCCATTTTTTCCCTTTTGATCAGTAGAAAAGCGCTAAATTTATTTTTAACCGTCTTAGGCTTTTGATCCTTCTTTTATGCTGTCGTGAATCAGATCCGTTTTTAGTAAACTATCTCCGTGCTCTCAGCAAGCAACTTGGCTAGTTCGGTCTCCCCTTTTGTGATCAGCTCTGCTATCGTCTCCAGCTTTTTTAGGCGGGCATCGAGTAGGTTTATTTGGGCTGTTGCTGCGTCTTGGAGCTCTCTCAGCTCTACTTCTAGCCTCCCTATCCATCCTTTTAATTCGTCAAGCTCGCCTCCCCGCTTCAAAATTAGTGTGACGTCTCTCAGGCTCATCCTCAGCCGTCTGGCAATCTCCTTGTAGCTCAGCCCCTCTTCGTAAAGCAGTTCAACAAGCTTCCTAACATTCACGAGTACCCCTCTCGCGCAGGGCGAAGAAGACAAGATCATCTCGGTCCGGATCCAGCTCCCCGCGATACTCTCTCCCTACCACCTTGAGCCACAGATTCTTGACTATCGGGTCCCTTCCGTCGGCGTGATGAACCACACAGCAATATCCCTTCGAGGCGCCCTCCATCCACTTGAGTTGCCTACCGACATCCCTGAACTGCCAGAGAAGGTGAGAGCAGGCGACGACATCGAACTTCTTGCTGATCTCGGAATCGTCGACCTCCAGCCAACTTCTGTCGATTATCTCAATATTCTTGATTCCTTCTTCCTCGGCATTTTTCATCAAATACTTGGTCATTTCCCTTGAGGGCTCGATGGCAGTTACTTTCCTCACCACTCTCGCAAAAGGTATCGTGAGGGTCCCAGGCCCCGCCCCGATGTCTAAAACTTCAAAACTTGGATCTTTATTTCCTTTATCGCTTCTATCGTTTTTCTCCCGTATCATAGTCATTGAACTTGGCCCGCTGGGAGTAGTCTTCTGCCACCTTATCCCAATATCCCGGCCCAAGTTTCCCCTTGACACCTTTTCCCGCCCTCTCTTCGTATTTTCTCTCCCAGATCTCTCTCCAGTTTAGTCCTTCCCTTATGCGCGAGCTTCCCCCGAAAATTCAGAGTAGTCCCAAGAAAGTCTAGATCAGGAACTGGCGTATTTTTCCCCTTTTGAGGTTAAGACATATATCTTCATCTCATCGTATTGAGAGGGTTTCGCCCCACATCTGCTGCTCAGCGGACACCCGCCACAACCAGAGGCGGCGCTCGCTTTTTCCACATATCCTTCCCTGACCGCCATCTTGAGGATAGCCTCAAAAGTGCCCCGCTCGATATCCAGATCTCTCGCTATCGAGTTGATGTCGGTGCCGCCTTCCCGCATTTTCCGCAAAACGTCCTTCAACATTGCTTTCCCTGACCTATATTTTTACCGCCATGGCGCTGATTACTATAATTATCGCTATCAAGGTAGCGACAACAAATGAACTTGGGGAAGGCTCCTCCATACCCTCGAAAAGCTCATAATCCTCGCTTCCTTGAAATCTGTCCCTAATTTCCGTCCACCTCCACGTGAATACCTCCTCATCTTTCTTTGACGCCGTTCGGTCGAAACCCACCTTTTTGTGCAGCTCAAAGAAGTCCTCCGGGAACACATCCTCCTTGACCACAGCTTCAAAAGTCTCACCGGTGGAGATGCGGGATATCTCAAATTTCCAATCCCCTGCAATTATGTCTTCGGAAAGTTCGTAGAGATGCTCTATCGACATATCTTCTACCTCAGTCCCATCTATCAGGACTATCTTGAACTCTCCCTCCTCCGTCCTCAAATCCTCCATCGACGGGCCCGTTCCTGTTATATATTGGAAGCAGAGAGCAGAGCCCGGTTCCGGGAGCGAGCTGACGATTCTGATGTCGTCTCTGGAGGGTACCTCACCGCTCCATACCTCGGATATACCTAGCAATGCCGCCCTGTACGCACACGAGAAGAACATCTCCCCCTGAGGATAGCTACCTATTTTATCCTCAATCTTCCCCATTACGTACTCGCTCACGTCATCTAGAGATATAGCAACCTCTTTCCCGTCGTCCTCTATCATGATGTCCTCCAGCTCAAACTCGGCTTCCTCTGGAGCCTCCGCCCCCGTTATCACCGCCACCACCGCAAGTAGACCAAATAAAACCAGAACAGCCACGAATGCTTTGCCAACGAGTTTCATTTTTCATTCCCTCCTAGCGTGGATGAAGTAAATAATCACCAGCGAGAACGGGAGCAACCACAGTGCTGGGTTATAGGGAGGGCCGTAAGTCGCTAAGAACTCATCCAAGGAGTTGATCCATGTAGCCTCATTGCTCGCGATCGAGTCCAGTATCCTCCCAAATATGTCGCATCCGGCAACTATCCAAAGCATGATCGAGCCCAAAACAGCTTTGCCGAGCCCGTGGATGTCCCGGAGCTTGAAGGCCCCCACTACGATGAGCGCCCCGGCGAGGAAGATGACGACCCCCCGCCACACCTCCTCCCACGTTCCAGCGGGTATCTCAAGCCACCCAATTTCCGTCGTTACGGGTGCGCCAAGCGTGGCACCAAACTCCCATGCGCCGAACACTAATGTTATCGCGCCCAAGATTGCGAAGTACACGGAGCCGAGCTTATACTTCATCACATTAGACACCTGCCAAGGTAACTATAGCGTGCATCAATCCGCCGAAGATGAAGAACGAAGCCACTAGGACGACTAGGGACTTCAGGAGATCTCTAATCCCTCCCTCTTTCAGAATCATTATGAAGGTCGCCAAACACGGGAAGTATATAGACACGAGTACAACCGAAGTGATCAGTTGACCGGTGGTTAACAAACCAGCAGCGGACATCCCACCGAGCATGCCGACGGCCATATCCTTCCTCATGAAAGCCATGACCAAGGCTCCAACTGTCACGGAGGGAACTCCAAACCACGTGAGAAATACCGGCGCCGTCACGTCCTCCAACCAGTCCATCACGCCGACCCAATAAAGTAGGTTTACAACTACGATACCGCCGAGGACAAAAGGAACAGCTATTTTAATAAATTGCGCGACGCGACTCCACGTTTTTGTTCTCACATTTTTCATGGTCGGCGAACGGTAGGGGGGAACATCGATGAGGATCTCAGGAGACCGGCCAGGGGTTAATTTGTCTATCACCGCCCCCGTGACGAAGTACCCGAAGAAGAGGTAGATAAGGATCAACCCGGCGTACGCTGGTATGAGTTCCTGCATTATGCCGATCTGAGCTCCACATGGGATAAATACCGCCAGTAAAGCCATCATCATAAACCTCTGTTTCCTCGTCTCCAAGACACGTGTCGCGGTCACGGCCGGAACGTTGCACCCCAGCGAGAGAATTGTGGGGACTATCGCAAACCCGTGGAGCCCGATCTTATGGAAAACGGCATCTACTAAAACGGCTAGCCTCGGCAGATATCCAGTGTCTTCGAGTATCGTCAAAATCAAGTAAAATGCGGCTATTGCAGGCAAAACGACTCCAAACGCGACGAACAAACCGCTGGTCAGGACCCCAAAAGCTTCGAAACAGCAAGCCGCTTCAGGATCGCCTACGAAAATCGCGTAGTGAATACTGCCTTCGGCCGGCCAAGCACCTTGTATCCAAGGCAAGAAGTGCTCGTCAAACGCTGGGACGGCAAACCCATCCGTGAAAAATCCGGCGAACGCACCGAAAAACGCCCAAAATCCGAATAGGACGGCGATTGCAAGGGGTATGCCGGTCGCAGGTCTAACGCTCAGGTCCGAGATGACGTCCTTTAAGGTGTGTTTATACTTCCCACGAAAAACTACCTGTTTGGAGATTCTGTCGATAAGCTCCCAACGCTCATCAACGCTAAGCGATTTCCTGGCGACATTTTTTCTTCTTACCCCCCTCGCTCTCCGTTTAATAGCCCCCACATCCACCGACTTTGCCTCACCTATCCTCGAAACAAGCTCCTTGAGGCCACTGCCGGTCGTCGCCACGGTCTCCACGACGGGGACTCCTAAGATTTCCTCAAGTCTTTTGGTATCTATTTTCACTTTCTTGTCCCTAGCTACATCGGACATGTTGAGCGCGACCATAACCGGATAGCCCTTCTCGATCATCTCTAGGGTCAGGTACAGTCCTCGCTCTATGGTGGTCGCATCTATCACGCTCACTACTACGTCTGCCTTTTCCTTCTCCAGCATATCCCGTGCAACTTCTTCGGCTTTGTCCTTCGGCTCAAGGGAGAAAGCGCCTGGAAGGTCTATTATCTCGAATTCTTCTCCGGCTATCCGCATCCAGCTCTTGGTGAAGTCAACGGTGGTCCCCGGGTAGTTCGAAACCGTCGCTCGCGCCCCAGATAGCCTGTTGAACATAACGCTTTTCCCCACGTTCGGGTTGCCCGCAAGGAGGATTTTTTTCATTCTTCACACTCCACTAGGATCGACTTAGCAAGTCCCCTTCCAAGCGATGTCTCCCTCCCCTTTACTACGATTACAATAGGGCCTCTGATTGGCTGCTCCGCGGCTACCTTCAATTCCTCGCCAATTCTGATACCCATCCCTGCGATGCTTGCTTGAATCGACGAGTCTATCTCAATTATTCGACCCTTTTCACCGGGCTTCATATCTGATAATTTCTTCTCCATGCGTCAACTCCTTTTTAGGCATTCCTAAAGCATTAAAACACATCCCTTTTAAATTTTTCGGTTAACCTAACAAACATTTTTAAGGTACTTGTACTAAGTCTAAAACTAAGAGTGCAAACATGCTGCTGACGAGTTTAAGACCTGGGGAAATCGGCGTTGTGGTTCAAATAGCCGGAGGACACGGCATGAGACAGAAGTTAGCGCTCCGAGGAATTAAAGAGGGCAGCTGGCTGCGAATGATTTCGTCCTCAAGAGGCCCTGTTGTCGTGGAAAGTAATGGGGGTCAAATCGCTATGGGTCGTGGGATAGCACAAAAAATAATTGTGGAGGTAATTAGATAGGTCGAGTTATGGACAAGAAAAAGTTTAGCTCAAGCGTTGAAGATTATCTGGAAGCTATATACTTTATTGCGAAAAAGAAGGATAGAGTCAAGACATCGGATATCGCCTCCTTTTTGGGACACAAGCCCCCAAGCGTCACAGAGATGCTGGAAAAACTCAGCAAAGAGGGGCTCGTGAAACATAAGAAGTACGGCATCGTCTCACTCACGCCACGGGGGATGCGAATTGCAAAGGAAGTCAGTAGTAAACATATGGTTTTGGTAAGTTTTCTTGAGCTTTTGGGTATGGATAGGAGGATCGCGGAGATCGATGCATGCAAAATCGAGCACGTCGTGACTCGGAAGACCATGAACAGGTTGAAGAAACTCGTGGAATTCGTTCAAAGGGCCCCAAAGAAGCCGGAATGGCTTGAGCATTATAAACACTTCATCAAAACGGGTGAACATCCGGAATGTAAGAAAAAAGCATAGTGACATTTTTCACTCTAAACAAAAACTCAAAAAGATAGCAAATAGTTAGCTCAACCGCAAGTTTAAGGGCTTAAGGTTTTCTATGCACGCGATGCACGCTTTGGCTATGAACGTGAGCAAGAATGTTTTTGTCATCAGATGGATGAGGTACATACCTTTCCTTGTAACTTGAACGTAGTCCCCTTCGACTTTTATGATCCCAAAGAGTTTGAGCCAGCGCAGAAATGATCTGAATTTCTCGTCGACATCCATGCCGAAGCGATTTTTGAACTCGTGCTTATCGAACCCAGTTTCGTAAAGCGACATAGACAGCCATCTCGCCGCGATTCCTTCTATTATGGGACAACAAGAATTTACGACGACGATCCTGTTGGCGATGATTTAATTGCTTCAGGCCGCACTGACAGAGGTGGCTATTTTTCGATAAGATGGATAGCCAAAAAGATGAATCCACTAGACAGCACGGTTGAAGTGTATGCGAAATTCGAGGGCACAGCTCAGTTAGGGCCAGCCACAAGTGACCAATACACCATTAACGTAACTGAACGGGCGTAGCTAGATGTCGAGATCTGGGTAGAGCCAGCGGGGCCCCTATCTGTCCCCGGCCACACGGAGGAGCGGTTCAGGTAAGCCGATGAGGCACAGGCCCGAAATCTAATCTCAGAACGCTCGGAGAAAGGATAGAACCACGATGCCCCCTCCCCCGACCCTCGCCCTCTCGGCCACTCTCAGCATGCCGTAGGCGATCACCAGCATGCCGGCAAGCACGAGCAGAAAGCCGAGGATCAAGATGTGCCTGAGCTCCATCCCGCCACCAAACTCAGTCCAGCTCCTCCACAAGCTGGGCGATTTCGCTTTTTGTCAGGATCCCTCTCTTGCCTTTGACCTTCTCCAAGACTTCCCTGGTCTTGGGGGAGAGCTCCAGCTCCAGCGGGATCGGGGTTGGAAAAGGAGCCGTGTGTGTAGCTGGAACTCGGTCAAGTCCCGCGGTACGGGCGACCAGATCCTCACCACCCGCTTTCACCCTGCTCCCTCCGAATTCCCGATCGCTTAATTTCGGAGGTTATAACAGATTATGCGAGGAAAATTTGAAGTGCCCCCATTGCAGGTCCGAGCGGGTGATAAAGGGCCGGCAAGATCAAGCGCAAGTATCGGGTAAGGCAAGGATACGAATGCGGGGATTGTAAGCACTCCTCCGTCGAACGGAACGATTTTGAGTGGAGACATTACCCCAAGGGTTACAAACCAGCCGACTCAACGATTCTAAGCTCTTGAGCAATTCGAGTGCAAACGCATCCGAAGCCAAGGCCAGGGGAAGGATCCGCCTCGTCAGGTGTCAGTGGTACTCATATCGGGTGTTTCGAAAGGCCCTCCTCTTTCCTCACCAGCTTCACCCGTTCCTCCCCTCGCAATTCCTTGACAACGGGGGTTATAGGCTCTGCACCGGTTACGCGTGGGGAGGGATGTCGTGGCAGGGGGACGCCACACCTCGGGCACGCGTGGTCTCTCATGGTGACTTCGGCCCCGCAGTTAGGGCAATTCTCCACCACGTACTCGGGCGACACGAAGTCCTCGATCTTGTATTTCCCGCTTGGAGGTGCTATGGGCGGGGGGCTCCTCTGCTCCCCGGTCAGCGTGGGGATGGCCTCGATCACCCACTTGACGGGCATGCGCCTCCCCAGCTCGGGAATCAGCCCTCTAGCTATGGTATCGGCGAACTGGATCTTGGAGTCCGAATATTGGGCAGGGGGGATGTGGACGCTCCGGCCCTCCTCCACCCGCTTCGCGAGGTCCTCCACGCGCTTCAGGAGCTCCTCCCGCTCGACTTTTCGAAGCTCGCGCTCCATCTCCAAGCGCTCGCGCATCAGCCTGGCTTCCTCATCCCGACGGTGCGCCTCCAGGGCCTGCTGGAGCTCCTCCCGGGTCAGGCCGGTGGAGGGCGCCTGCGCGCGAAGCGAGGACTCGAGCGATGCTATCTTCTCCTTGAGTTCCGAGAGCTCGTCGCGCTTTCGCTTCTCCTCGAGGGCTTGGGTTATCCATTCCCTCACCTCCTCTCGCGTTGGGGCCCTCCCGTAATCCCTTCTGGGGTAGGGCTCGTAGGGCTGCTTCCTCACCGGGAGGGCCTCGTAGGTGGGGTACGGGGTTTGCTCATGGAAGGAAGAGTAAAAGGGCAAGGGTTCGGCCTCCCCCATCCGCAGGGGGTAGGACGCGCGCGCACCCGCCTCCCTAGCTTTGGCCTGCTCCTGCTGCAGGGCGAAGTAGTAGTCGTCGACAACGTAGCGCGCGTGGGCCTTCGTTTTGACCCCCGAGTCCATGTCGGTCAGCAGGCTCCAGAGCTCGTTGGGGTGCAGCCCTCCCATCCGCTCCGAGCGCTTCGAAGCGTATTCTACGAAGTCAGGCCTTAGCCCGTGATCCTCCAGGACTTCTCGTAAAACCTCAGTTGCCGACTTCGGGCGCTTCCAGAGATCCGATGGCGCCCCGCTGCTACCGATACACCCACCGAGCTCCCCCCTCCCCCCGTGCCGGGGTTCTAAGAGCGTTATGCCGCCGTCCTCGGATATCCGAACGCGTTTCCTATGGGCCCGCCCGGCGTGCCCTCGCAGTTGGTCGAGGCGGTCGAACCTCTTCCCGCACACAGGGCAGGTATATCCCCCTGGAGCCACTTCGGAAGCCTCGGGGGTAGTCCTTGGAACCCGCGCAGAACCTCCGGAAAAGTACTCTATGCCACTTTTCTCGCCATTCCCGTTTTTTGTCCTCTCCGAGGGGGTTGGAGGGGGACTTGAGTCATCGGTCATGTGCTCAGAATGTTTTTGATCACCATTTTAAAAAGGGAGTAGAACTGTCCTATCCAAATTACGCGTGCAAAATTTGGATCAAAAATCCTTCCCCCTTCCCGCTAAAAATGAGTCTAGAATGGCAATTCGATCCTCGTCGGTCAGTTTTCTTTTTCTACTTATATGGATGAATCCGGCTCGGATGCGCTCCTCAAGTTCCCGACCGAACTCCCCCCACCCCCAAGACCCTATCACCACCAAGGGGGCATGGAAGCATTACTCATGTGAGTATTGCTTCCATCGTCTTCCCCCTCGGCCAGCCTTCGCGCGCTCGCAGATCTCGGGACGACCACGCGAAGGTCGGGGATAGAAGCATTATTCATGTGAATATTGCTTCTATCGCCTTCCCCCCGGCGGCCTGAGCAAACGAAGAGTGGGTCTAAGAGCGCTTTAAAAACTTCAGCTCGGTTACGGATTTTTGTTCGATGAGGTAGGTGCGGTGGTGGCTCAGGAGCTTGAAGTACCCGCAAGGGGCCCTCAGGAGCCTGCCCCTGCGCTTTTTTGTCCCGTCAGCATAGGTTATCTCGACCTCCCTCCCTATCACCGGTTCGACGTTCACCACTTCAAGCTTGAATCGGGGCTTTAAATCTCGGTGGGACTGTCCTAGGGAGTCGAAGGCGGAGAATAGTTCCGCCGGGGTGGGGAGAAACGGAAATAACCCCTTCAGGAAAGGGGCTTGAAGGGGACACAGGAGGAGATAGCCAAGGCCTTAGACGTAAGCCGAATTGGTTTTCAGCTTCCCCAAAATTTTGGGAAGCTCAGTTTTGTGTATCCCGCCGAGCTTCCGCCTCCCCCTCGCTCAAGAGCCTCAGCCGGGACAGGTCGTCCAAGCCGTCGAGTCTCATCGCCCAGGCCAGCGTGAGGTCTAGACCGAGTTTCTGGGCGATCTCCTCTATCGGCTCGGATCCGGATTTTACAACTTTTACCAATTTGAGTAAAAGTTGTAATTTTTTGCCCACCGCCCGCTGGCTCAGATATTGTTACCTTTTTCGGATGTAATTTATAAGTACTGTTCATGTGAACATTGCTTATCTTTTCGGATATAGATATAAGCATTATTCATGTGAATATTGCTTATATCGCTTTCCCCCTCGGCCAGCCTTCGCGCGCTCGCAGATACGCCCGTACTCCGATTTCGGGACGACCACGCGGAGATCGGGAATAGAAGCATTACTCATGTGAGTATTGCTTCTATCGCCTCCCCCCTCGGCCAGCCAGCGGGATCTCAGAATGCTGAACGGTGGGGCGGGGGGTGATTTTACAAGTTTTGGCGATTTCGCCAAATTTTGTATTCTTCGGCTGGTTACTGGTAATCATTGAATCCTTTTCCCCCAGCCCCTCCCGCAGAACCTTTTTTTGAACACGCATTCCGGTGGGTGTAAACAATATTCACATGAATAATGCTTATCGCGGACAGGCGTTGCGGCACTAGGTCCGGCGGGGTTCGGATCCGCAAGGCCGGAACTCGGGGAAGACCTAGCAAATACCAGTCGAGCACCCGGGAAATGCGCTAGACGCTCAGGCTCCGTCGGCGGCTTCTGCCTTCTGGATCGCCCGGAGCCTTTCGTCCGCTTCGAGGCGGGCGATCTCACGGGGGAGCTTGTACACCCCGAACCCGTCCAGCTCGATGTACCCCAGCGTCTGCAGTAGCTGGAGGTACTGGCGGAGCATCCGGGGATCGTTCGACACCACCCTCGCGATCGCCTCCTCGATGGCTTCCCTCCTCACCCTTATTTCTCCTGGGGCCACATGGGCGGCGAGCTCCCGGTAGATGCGCTCGGTTTTTTCCTTCTTCCCCCCCTTCCGGTCGGAAATGTGTGAGCATGTGTGGGCAGGGGAAGAGTTCGAGCCGGAAGACATGTAGGCGGCCAGCGCCCGGGAGACGGCCTCACTTAAAGAACCGTGGATCTTCCCGCTTTGGCTGAAAACGAACTTTTTAAAGGTTTTCCAGAGCTCCTCGTCAATCACGTGGTTTACCTTTATCTTCCCCATCCCAACCCTCCAAGCGTGCAGTTCGGAAGAAAACTCGCAAAATTCGTGTAGAATTCTTCCATGGAAGAAAAGAATTCTTCTATGGAAGAATTCTTCACAAATTTAGGTATAGGAAAGCAAATTTGTGAAGTATGGAAGAAAAATACATGTAGAATTCTTTCACATTGCATAAATTGGAAGAAAAGAAGCCGAATTCTGCCTCTTTTCCCCTGGCTTCCGTCACAGGGGTCGTGCACACACATGCACACAAATTTCTCGGGTTTGAAGTCAGGCTTCGTGGGCCTCCTGCTCAGGATCTCACCCCTCCTCCACGACACGCACGGCGGAAGAAGTTCTCTGGTTGCGATCTCGTCCTCGCCTTTCCATTTCTGCTCTAGGGTCCTCGCGATCTCTAATCCCCTCTCACCCTTTTCTCCCCGAGCAGTTCCCGCTCCGGCTCTGATTTCCCTCACCCTGAACCCGGAGTCCGTGCGCAAAATCCCCGTGAGCTTCCCTTCCATGCCGGCGAGTTCCCGGAGGACCGAAGTACCAACCTCCACCGCCCTCTCGTCAAGCACCACGTGGAGAACTCCCCCTCTCCTTCAACCCCTCGAGCTCCCCCCACGACTTCCTCCCAGGGGGCCAAAATCTTCATTTCGTTAGAACCCCCAGGGCTTTCTTCTCGTCCTCTGAAAGGTAGGAGAGCACGGCCAGCTCCCGCAGGAGGGACCGTCGCACGAAAACGCTTACGTCCTCTCCGCGCCTCTTGGCGACTTCCCTCACGAGAGCGTAGTGCCTTGGGGTCAGTCGTATTCCGATTTGTTTGTTTAGCATCGCTTCCCACCGTCGGTCATCTGCCCAAAATGGTATTAATACGGTACGCCCCTGAGTTGGGACCCGAACCCATTTGAGTATGAATCCCACCGGGCCCGCTTTTATATGGTCGGAACAAGGGCTTTTCCTCAGAAAACGGGCTAGTCAACTACCCCTCCCTAAAGGAAGGGGCTTGTCCCCGAGGTGAAACGTGTTGAAGGATCAATGGCTTATTAAGAAGGAAAAATAGTCATGGCAGGAAATAGCTTGGGTTTGAAGCCATTTTGCACTTCACTCTAGATTCCGATTTAGAGCCGGGGGCCGGAATTGAACCGGCGTAAAGCGGGTCTGCAGCCCACCGCCTCACCACTAGGCTACCCCGGCTCAAATTCCCCTCGCTTGAAGAAGAATAAATTTTTCTCCTTCCAGAAGTACCTTCCCTAATCAGGAAGTCGCATATCCAACAGGGATCTCTTTTCTCCTGCGGTCTTGGATCAGAGTTTTAATGAGACTCAATATCCCACGCCACTTCGAGGATGAAGGAATCACATCCTCTCTCACCCTCACCAAGCTTGCCACAGGCTCACGTTTCATGCCCCCACCTTCGCTCCAGAGCCCAATAGTGTGGGGAGAGTTTTAGTATTTAAAAGCATCGATAAGCGTATCAAAGCAGAGAATCATTAGCCCAAAGGAGGTGGGGGTCAAAGTTTTCAAACGAATCCAGATTCGTCCCACTAGGGATTCTATCTAGTCAAAGCTTAGTGGAGAATTGCCAAAGGGGCTTTTGCGCAAATAGCCCCTGAGGCCAATTCCCGTGCTTGGGGGCTCGGGATCCCCCTCAAGGGCACGAACCCTAGTACCCCGTCCGCCAACCAATGGTCGGCGAACCTCTTTCCTATGTTTACGGCTCCGTTGAGGTCGGCGTTGTACTCGAGGCCACACGAGGGACATTTGAAGAAGCCTTGAGAGACCCTTCGTCCTTCGTTTCCAGTGGCACGTTCGGCTGGTGGATGCCTCGCCGGCGTGCACCGCGGGGATCCCCCCCCAGAGAGCCTTGTACTCGATGCACCTCGACAGCCGGTGGTGGGGCATCGAGTGCAAGATGCGCCTGAGCCTCCACCCCTTTGCCCGCTTGCGGATTCCCTTCAGATCTCCTATCACGATGACCAGTTTCGCTCCTTAGCTTCGCTGACGATCGCCCTCGAGATCTTGTGGCACAGGTCGTCTATTCGCCGGCGCTCGCTCTGCCTATCCGCTTGATCACCCGCAGCAGCTTGCGCTCGCCGAGTCGCTTTCGGAGCCACATCCGCATCGGGCACCAGATGCGCCCACCGGGGGTTGAAACGGATACGAAAAACCTGGCAAACCACGATCGTTGAGTCCGTTTAACTTTTGTGGTATTTTTTTTGTGCAAAGCGTCACCCGGTCACCCGGGAAAAGCTTTTTTTAAGGTCTTTTCAAATCAGCTTCAGAAAGGAGGAGGTGAGCATGTCCCAGAAAATAAAACCTGGAAGTGAACCGATGCTGATTGAGTGGCTCATTAAACTTCTACTGATCGTTGTCTCGGTGCTGGTGGTAATGGGGATATTCACGGTTGCAGCTGCTGTGGCCGGTATATGTTCATTAACTGAACTCACGTCAACCTTTGGACAGACGGGTGGGGCTATAGTCTTAGCTGCTATGGTTATCTCAGTAGGTCTCATAGTAGGGATTCTCATAAACACGTTGAAGAAGTAGAAACCCTACTTTTCTTTTATTTTTGGATTCACTCTGAAGAACAGTCATTGGTCGGCATGGTTCATGGTTCGGAAAACTTCTCGTTCGATTGGGCTAAATTTTCCCTCAGCGATCTGTCAGAAACTTCACTTGGCAATTACTGGACTCTACGCGAAGTCTGTTTAAGGAAGCGGATCGCGAGTGGCTAGAATCCTGCGAGGAAAAGGCAACACGTTTGGTTCTTATGTGAGCTATGGGCTGAAGAAGAAAGTGTCCCACGATAGCAGTTTTTGAGTGAGAGAACCGAGTCCATATGGTCGCAAGGCAATGGCCGGATCTCGTGTGTGGGTAGGATTCGACATAAAAACGGAACCGGAGGCAAACTGATGATTAGGTTGTTTCAAGTTCGGGGTTTGATCGAATGTTGACCGTTCGCTTTTGGCCCACCTCCCACCATGAGATGGCTCATCGCTGCCACCATCGCCGACATCGGTCGCTTTCCGAACCGTAAAAAGCATGGGGGTCGGCGAAAGCGGGCGGCTCACATAGGTGTAGAAAATTTTTCCGTTCTTGAAGTAAACCAACATTCGGCGAGAGGGGCGTAGCGGTTCCTCATCGGAACCGTGCGTGGTGCACCCGCTCTCGCCTCTCTTTTAGCAGAGGCGCACGAGGGACGCGGAGAAGTTGTGAAGCACTAGGCGCACCAGCAGCAGTCTCAGAGCGACCTTGGGGTTCCGCGCCCTGACCGCGTCCCCGAATCGTGTGATCAGCGCACCGACCCGAGCTTCCTCCATGCCGGGTACCTCAGCCCGCTGGGAACTGGCACGAATCGAGCTGGGTCAGGCCCTCAAGCACTAGCTGAGACGAAAAAAAAGGCAGAACCTACGGCCATGCAGCAGGTGTGAGCGTTGCGAGTACAGAGAAATATATGTTTGGGAGATTCATTAAGACACGATATAGGACTTGAGTTACTTGCTTTTTTGGCCCGTTCAAACTGTGCCGGAAAAGTTCAAGCCTTCGGTTAATCCTACTGCCGAGAAGATCTTCCCGGCGGGGACGGAGAATTCCCTGTTTCGACAGGAGAGAGGAAAGATCCCCATGCGAAGCTGGGTAGTTCACTCACTGTAAATGGTAAAACAGAGTTTATTTAGCCGTGATGTTGCTGTCGAATTCGCTTCTCAACCATCCGCACGATCTTCTCGGCGTATCTCAGGGCTTTCTCCGCATCATTTTTCCGATACCTCTGGGCTGGGGGAATCCACTTACCACCCACCTTGACTGGGTAACGGGAGATGGTCACGTGTGGCTCCAACCATCTCAGCTTTTCTATCACCTGCTCGATATCTGTTGGGGTTTTCTCCCCCTTCGTTCTGAAATATGTATTCAATGCGATATCCGCCCGGTGGCGTTTGCTTGGCCTACCCCCCAGCACTACAATTAAGGCGTTCGCTGCGTTCTCGCCGGATAGTGCCGCGTAAAAAATCGCCGCTTCATACCTGCGCATTTTAATCAGTTCCTTCGCGAGCTTCAGATCGGAGTTCGCGGTTTGGATCAAGCTTTCACAGTAAGCTCTCTCCTCGGTATCCAAACTTCTCCCTCCCGTACGAACCGGTAATTATCCCTAACCCTTGCAATCGACTCTTCCAGTAGCTTGGTTAGGCGCCCATGCGTACGATCATAAAGTAGATTGTACCCCAGCGCGAGCCCGAATATCAACCCTATATCCACCGCGAGCGTGGCCTCAAAGTCTTTTCTGCCGAGGAGGGTCGGTTCAATCGGGACCCTGAATCTGACCCTGAACTCGGAGAGTTTCGATCTGAACTCTCCTTCGGTCTTATGGTCGAGTTCCTCAAGAACTATTAAAAGGTCCACATCACTTTCTTCGGTAACCTTGCCCATCGCCACGCTTCCAAAAAGGATCACTGCTTGAACACGTTCGTCCCTAGCTATTTCCTCCGCAATAATGTTCGCGACCTCGAAGAGGTAAACTGGCCTCAAGGCATCGACCTGGCTTTGGAGCTGCTCGGTCCTCTTGACAGCATACATCTTGCTCAGCACATCGTATTCGACGAGACCCCTCCGGTGAAGCTGTTTGAGTGTTCGATCTAACCACGCACCGCTTAAACCCGTTGCCGTTTTTAGTTCCCCAAATCGCATGGGTGCATCCCACAGCGCAAAAATCACTTTTCCCTCCGGAGTGAGCCTCGCCATTTCCATTAGTTCACAAAATAAACTAAGTTTATTTAATTAATAAAATATTAGGAGATGGAGTTTTCTTCGAAACTCGTGACTCCATCCTCCTGCTGAACTCAACGTGCGAGTATCAAGTCTGCTCTAACTCCGTTCTAAAAACTCCCGTGGTTTCTGAAATCTTCCCAAAAACTGCTCCATTGGCTATTCTTGATGGTGCGGGGGACGGGATTTGAACCCGCGAACCCCTACGGGACCAGCCCCTCAAGCTGGCACCTTTGACCTGGCTCGGCCACCCCCGCGCAACAGAAATTCTATCCAAAAAGGTTTATTTTTTCCTGTTCACTCCACCAGTTTATCCAAGAGTTTTATGAACTCTTTACATTTGTCCTCTAGGGATTTGATGGCTTTCTGGAGGATCTGCTCGGGCTTCAGTGCTCCGTTGCTTTCAATCCGAAAGATGAATTCCGTATCGTCGTAGCGTAGCGTTATCGCCTCTCTCCGGCACGCCCTTTCGCACATCCTGCACATCGTGCATTTCGTCACGTCGGACACCTTTATCTTTCCGTTTGACGGAGAGAGGATTTTGGGTGGACAGACTTCAACACAAGCGTTACACCCATCACACCTGCGAGGATCCACTCGGAGTACAGGCATGTACTTGTAAGTCGCTACCCCCGGCTGCCACTTAGCATGCATCCTACCCAACCCCAGCCTAGCTATAGCTAGTAGCTCAAGCTTTTGTCCCTTCTCCAGCTTTACGAGTGGAATCGAGTCATCGACGGGGACAACATTTTCGTCTGAGGATTTCAAGTCCCCCGTGACCACAACCCCTGGCCCCTCCTTTTTTAGAGAGAACGTCACGCTGCATTTCGGGCACTTACCATCCTCGCAGTTACACTCTTCCGGAAGGGAATATCCCCGGAGGGGGGTTTTGAGGGGTACCATTCCAATCCGGTGGGCAATTATCTCGTCGTGAATTGCGGAATCGTTGACCAACACTTCGATTTCATCTACCGCCATCGTGGGAACCTCGCGAATGACAGCGCGCCTCAACGCATTAGCGAAGGCGGGATTCACCCCACTGAGCTTGAATTCCATCTCCCCATCGTTCAGCGCACGAATCTCTATATCCACTTCAAACCCTCCGTCCCCTCCTTCCCCCCCGCCTCTTGGTCCCATCGTGGGGGATGGGAGTAACATCTTCGATATTCCCTATTCTGAGCCCAGCTCTCGCTAGGGCCCTGATCGCCGCCTGCGCACCAGGACCCGGACTCTTGGGGCCACCTCCTCCGGGGGCCCTAACTCGGATGTGAACCCCTATGATCCCCTTTTCCATTGCCTCCTCGGCGGCTCTCGCAGCAGCTTGCATCGCCGCGTACGGAGATGCTTCTTCTCGATCGGCTTTTACTACCATCCCTCCCGACCAGCGCGATATGGTCTCGGCACCAGTAAGGTCCGTGATGTGAATTATCGTATCGTTGAAAGAGGAATAAATGTGGGCTACACCCCACTTTCCTTCCGAACTCTTCTGATCAGTCATCCCTGATCCCCGCCGCTCTTCTCAGACCGTTCGCTCTCCGACCTCTCACCGGAAGTAGGAAACACACACCCGATTTCCTTCTCCTCATTCACTGAAACGAGGTAGCTGGGAACGTTTACACGGTTGCCTGAGACCGTGATGTGACCGTGGATCACCATCTGCCTAGCTTGTCTGGGTGTTTGAGCAAGACCCTTGCGGTAGACCATCGTCTGCAACCTCCGCTCGAGGAGATCCTCGAGTGTCAGTCCGAGCACATCGTCGAGGGTGGCTCCCTCCCTGATGAGCCCCAGCTTCCTCAGCCTCTCCAGCAGTTGCTTCGTTTCCAGTTCTGCCTGTTTCCCCGTCATGGCGAGCAACCTCCTAGCTTGGCGCCTCCAATTGCGCAGGATGGTGGCCGTTTTCCATATCTCCTTTTTTCTCCTCAGCCCATATTTTCGGAGAAGTGCATCCTCCGCATCCATCCTCGTCTTTTCCCAAGGATGGAGGGGTTTGGAGTACTTCTTCCGTTGTCGCTTCAAGATCTCACCATTCACTTCTTACCCTTTGCCGCTTCCTCCCTCATCCTCGTTTCTTTCCTTTTTACCCCAACCGTGGTTCCCTTTCTACCGGTGGTTCGGGTTCTCTGACCTCTAACCGGAAGACCGAGTTCGTGTCTTATGCCCCTCCGACTCCTTATCTTACGCTCCAATCCTATGTCCGCAGCCACTGCGATATCCAGCTCGGGACCTATGAGGTGGAGATCCCTGCCCGTCTCATAGTCCTTGCGTCGGTTGAACATCCAGCCGGGGATCCCGTACCCCGAGGGGTCTTTGAGAACCTCTTCTATCTTCTTCACCGCACCATCATCGAGATTGCCGAGTTTCTCGAATGGGTCGACATCGGCCGCGAACGCGACTGCCCTCGCGAACGAAACATTTACTCCTTTGAGATGGGATAGCGCCCACTGGACTGGTTCATCACCGGGAAGGTCTTTGTACATCACTCGAACTATATGTTTGAATTCAGTCATCTGAAACACTCAAAAGCTGAAATCTTATAAGGATTCGCCCGGAGAGGCGCCGGGGCTGGGATTTGAACCCAGGCGACCCAAAGGGTCACAGGTTCTCCAGACCTGCGCCTTACCTGGCTAGGCTACCCCGGCAACCGCCTTATTTTCCTCCCTCTTGAGTAAAAGTCTAACCCGCCGTTCCGTCCTTTAATCCTGTTCCCACCGCGCTCACAGTATCCCGAGTCCCCTCAAGTCCCCCACCACATCCCCCAACCCCAACTCTAGGAGTTTCTCGGGGGTTGGGATTCCCGTCTTCACATCCCACCCTCTCTCCTCGTAGTAATCATTCACCAGGCTGTTTCAAGTTCAAATAAGCTTTTGTTCTGTAAGGCGTATTTACCTTGGGATAAAATTGGAAGTGATCCAATCCGTTCAGTTCAGATATGAACCGAACGAGCAGATTCGGCAGTTGAAAGATTACCTGGATATGGTGAACTCCTGCATCCGGGCGGCGGTAGAGGCAAGAGTAACTTCCTTGGGCAGGATTCACCACCTTACTTACGCGAAGCTCAAAAAGCGATACGACTACAACACCCAGTTTTTGGTTACGGCATATCGAACAGCTCTCTCCATTGTCAGGTCGTGGAGGAAGCACAAGCACAAAGGGATCCCCGTGGCCAAGCGTCCAATTGTCAGGCTCTCGAAGCTCGTCTCGAAACTGAACTCCGATGGTACTCTGAGGATATCCATCAGGCCGAGGGAGTTTGTAACCCTGAA
>JAPDJF010000003.1 GCA_029259185.1 Hadesarchaea archaeon | reverse complement strand
GGGACGAGACCTCAGGAGGGCTTTTCCCCTCCCGATGTGAGGACCTCCAAGAAGGAAGCCGTAAAGAAATCGTTTGTTGAGACCCTCAGACTGTTAAGGAAGATCGCTCTCAGACTTGGTGTAACTATATTGGTTTTGATTGCACTGATCGATTTCGGCGCGTTTGACCTGCTGGGAGAATACATGGGTCCTGTACTGTCATCCACCGGTATGTCCACCCAATCTATAATAGTGATAACTACTCAACTCGTGAGCCCAAGTGCTGGGATGGTCACTGCCGGAGAGATGTTCAAGGAAGGGATGTTCACGGTGAAGGAGATTCTCCTCACTCTCTTTCTTGGAACTATCCTCTTCGTTGTTGTCATGGACTTTCCACGCAATATCATGCCGATATTCGCTTCCATCTATGGAGTGAAATTCGCTTCAAAGCTTGCCACCGTGGAGCTTTTGACGTATGTGTCCGCGACTATGTTCGTGATGGCCTTGATCTATTTTGTCCTGTAATGCGTGAAGACTTGTGTCTGAAGGGATCCGATTCACGAACCCACATCAAGAACTAAAACACATGAAATCTACGATCTAAGGTAGACTGATGACGCTGTACATGCTTCGATACTCAGAGATATCCTTGAAGTCGAGACCCGTACGGAGACGATGGGAGGACGCGCTCATCCGTCAATTAAAGGATATGGATAAAGAATGCAAGGTATGGAAATCGAACGGGAGAATATGGATAAAGGGTGAAATCCCAAGAGAGCGGTTGAAAAAAGTATTTGGGATTGTATCATTCTCTGAATGCGAGCGATGTGCGCTCTCTGAATTGAGCAAACACGTTCTCGATTTCTGTGAGAGGAAAGGATTTAGCAAAACGGAGAGTTTCGCGGTCAGGGTTAGAAGAAAGGGTACACACGATTTTACATCCCAACAAAAAGCGGCGGAGCTAGGGGCGCTGATTCAGAAAAGGTTCAAAGGACCGAAGGTGGACTTGAAACATCCGACGAAGGAAGTTTTTATAGAGATTCGAGATGATGATTGTTATATCTTCGATGAGGTGATCAGAGGAGCGGGTGGGATTCCGCTCGGTGTGGAGGGAAAAGTCGTGTCACTTTTCTCCGGCGGGATAGACTCTCCCGTGGCTACCTGGATGATGATGAAAAGGGGATGTGAGGTGATCCCCATTTATTTCGACATTTCTCCATTCGCGGACGAGGAAGCTAGGAGGAGAGCTGAGCGGGTGGCCGAGGTTCTAGCTGAATATCAACCCAGTTTTAGGCTTCGAGTGGAAAAACATGGAAATTTTTTGAATAGGGTGAAGAACTTCTTGACCCCAAAAGGGCTTGAGCGTTACACGTGTATTCTTTGCAAGAGGAGGATGTATAAGGTGGCAGAAAAGCTAGCGGTCAAAGAGGGTGCTAAGGGTCTGGTGACGGGGGAGAACTTGGGCCAAGTAGCATCCCAAACCTTAGACAACCTTTCGGTTCTCGATGGGGCTTGTGAACTCCCAGTCTTTCGCCCACTCATTGGTTTCGATAAAGTGGAGATAGAGGGGCTAGCAAGGAAGATAGGAACCTTTGAAGTGGCTACCCTTGATGTTGGAGGTTGTAAAGCCGCTCCCCGAAAGCCAGCAACGAAAAGCAAGCTTGAAAGGATACTTGAGTTGGAAATGGAACTTGGGGAGAATCCCTAAGGTCTCAGCAAGCCGAGTTCTCCTAGGAGTTTACAGCTTTTACACACATCCGATGAAGTTGGCTCTCCACATATTTTACACGATCTGGTTTCGAATTCTTCAGAGTGGAGGGATAACCTAGCTTTTACCGAATCGAATGTTCGAAGGATCATGAACTTGGAATTGGGATGCCTAGCTTCGAGCCCGTTGAGAAAATCTCGGATCTCGGTGTGGATCCCTGTGGCATAGGGGCATTTCGCGAGGTGAACTTTAAACTTCCTGAGCAAGGCGTAAACGGCAACTTCTTTCTCCGGAATCTCCCTCAATGGCTTTATACGTGGGACAAACCCCTCTCTTGAAAAGTAGACCGGACCTAACCGCTGAAGTCGCGAGAGGTCTCCCCTGATGTAGTTCAACATTATCGCTTGTACTTCATCATCCAGATTGTGAGCCGTGGCCAGCTTCGTTGCACCTACCTCGCGAGCGAGCTTATTGAGGAGATAACGTCTCATCACTCCACAGTAGGTGCACGGATAGAGGCTCATTTTCTTGCGTTTCGCCAATCTCACCATCCCATCTAACGTCTCACCGAAGTATCGTTCAAACTCCCCCGTTACGTGTTCGATTCCGATCGAGTTGGTATTTTCTTTGGCCACCCTTATCGAACGATCCCTGTATCCCCTTATTCCCTCGTCGATCGAGATCGCAACTACCTCGAATTTTTTCATTTCACCTAGCTCCGCTAGGAGGTGGAGCAGCGTAACGCTGTCTTTTCCTCCAGAGACCGCTACGGCCACACGCTCCCCGGGGGAAATCATCTTGTGCTCAAATACGGTCCTTCTAAACCTTCGCTCTAGGCTCTCAACAAAACAACGATCACAGAGAAAAACCCCCGCGTACCTGCGGTGATACACCGCACGACGACCACAGAGTGTGCACTTTCGCGTTTTCAGCCCCCCGTGACTATGCGGATGACTTCGATCGAATCACCTCTTGAGAGTTCCTCTTCTTCCGCGACTATCTTTCCGTTTAATCTTACAACCACCTCTTCGCGGTTGTACCCCAACTCACGGAGGATGTCGTTTATAGTGGATCTTGACTTAACCATAACTTTTCTTATTTTTTTCCCTTCTCTTACTTCGACCATGAAGCCAGACAATCGAATCACGCTAAAAGCATGAGTTGGATTGCTTCGGTGTTAGCTTGTGGGAATCCCATCAAACCCCCTTAGAATCTCTTCAAAATCTATTCTCCTTCCCCCGACCACTTTCAGCTCCGCTTTGAACGAGTTGTCATCCACGTCCACGACGTTGTATGAGTTGGAAAAGAATCCCCGCAATTTCTTAGAGGACACGCTGCCGGCATTTATTATACACATGTCCTCGACCCTCGTCCTCCATGGCCTGTGTTTGTGCCCGCAAAGGACTAAGTTGACGCCGCCCTCGACGAGTGCCCTAAGCACATCGCCAGCATCCAATACTAAATTCTGCGCGGTTCCTGTGTCGGGAATCGGGACGAGATGGTGGTGCATGGCTACGATCTTGAACTTATCTCTGTGCCTCCTCATTATCTCCCTGATCCAAAGTACTTGGCGATGTCCCACTTCCCCATCATCTCGATCGGGCCTTGAGGTCGAGATGTAACAGATCGCTACCCCATCGCTCACCAAGACCTCGGGTCTGGGAAAAAATTTATTCAACAGCAGAAAACCCGTAAACCTGAAGTCATGGTTTCCTCCACCAACGAGGATATGCTTGCACTCAAGCTTGCTCAGATACTCTTTTGCCAACCGGTATTCCTCTAAAAAGCCATTGCAAGTGAGATCTCCCGTAACTACCACTATGTCTGGCTTCGCCTCATTTATCTCCCCTATTGCTGTCTCAAGCAATTGGAGTCCGCTTTGACTTTCCCCACAGTGGAGGTCTGAGATGTGAACGATTCTCAACTTCTTTTCCCTCCTAGCATTCGTTGTCACTAAAAATCAAAGAGTCTGGAAGTATGATTTAAATCTATCGGGTGCCACCTGCTTGAGAAAAAGAGTTGTCGGCCGATCACAATCCACTCGTCATCGCGAGGTGTATTATCTTCTCTATCTGGTCTTGAAGATATCCTGGAAGCTTCATCATGCTGACGTCTAGAAAACCCTTGATGAGAAGGGACTCTGCATCTTCCCGCTTGAGCCCTCTAGACATCAAATAGAGTACCTGCTCTTCGTTAAGTCTACCGATAGCAGCCTCATGGGTGAGTTCAGAAGTCGAGCTCTTGGACACGAGTTCGGGAACAGCTGTTATCTCCGATTGGGGTGATAACATCAAACCTCTGCACTCGATGTGTCCCTTGTTCCCTTCACCCCCGCTCATGAGCCTAGCCCTCATGACGGCTCTGGAGGACCCTGTTGTCACCGTTCTCCCGATTATCTCGGCAACATTTGAATTCCCCCTCACAACCACTTGCCCACCTACGTCGAAGTAGGAGTGTCCTTTACCGTAGATGATCGAGTTCATAGCGGCCGTTGATCGGTTTCCTACGATCTCTGCCTTCGGATACATTTGGAGTGAATTCACCAGACCCAGGCAGACGTAGTTGCTCACATAGGTCCCACCATCTTCTAGGAGGATCCCCGTTCTCGGCCTCACATCTACTTTGGGCCCCCAGTTGTGAACCATTGTGAAAGTTAGTCTTGCCCCCCTCTTTAAATAGAACTCTGAAACACCTATGTGCAGAGCTCTCCCGGTTCGGGGGTGGGTCAGACAACCGGTTATCAGCTGGGCGGTGGAGTCCCTCTCCATGATTATTATGTTATGAACCGCTTGGAGAAGGTTTGTGGTGCGGAGATAAAGACATGACTGAATGGGGAGTGAAACTTCTTTCCCCCCGAATACCCGAATGAAGTATCCCCCCTTCCCCTTCATCGCTGTGAAAGCGGTATATTTATCGGCCCAAGGATCCACGAGCTTCCAGGAATACTCAGCCACCCAATCATGTTCTTTCATGGCTTCCTCGATACTCATGATCTCCAAACTGTCCTCGTAAACCTTTTGTACGCTCTTGTAGATAGCTGAGTGATCTGCTTGGAGGTAGGTGCCGGCCCTCCCCCCCTCGTCGGCTTCGATCCCCACCGAAGAAAACTCCCTCCCCAAGCTACCCAGTGATCTAACACCCGCCCTCAATTTTCCCGAGTTTTGGGAGTAAGAGGAAATGTCTAAGTCCGGCCCGTAGGGAGATGGCTTCCTCAGGGCTTCCCTCAGTCGCTCATCACGGATGGGCATCGTTTGCACCACTCATAGCCTTTAGAAGAAACCGTCTCGATGACTTTCTCCGGATCCCCATGGCACGCTACCTTGCCGTCTATCATCACGTGAGCTCGCTGGGGTTTCAGATACTTCAAAATGTGGGAGGTGTGGGTTATCACGAGTCCCGATTTTCCTTCTAACGCGGTAGACAGTTCTTTTCCTAGAATCTCTAAGTTCTCCACATCCACACCCGAATCAGGTTCATCCAGAATAACGAAATCAGGGTTCAAGGCGAGCACTTGCAATATCTCACACTTCTTTTTCTCTCCTCCCGAAAAGCCGTAGTTCAAGTCTCTGTTCAGCAATTCCCCGCTGATACGCATTTCTGAAATGAGCTGAGCCAGCTTGTCCCTTTCGGTTTTCTTACCTATCAACTTGAGAACATCACGGAGTTTCACCCCCCTCACCACGGGGGGATTTTGAAAAGCTATCGCGAGCCCCATTCTCACCCTTTCGTCTAGGGGTACCCGCGTGATGTCTTTTCCTTTGAAGGAGATGCTACCAGAGACGACCTTGAAGTTGGGAAATCCGAGCAGGGTCTGAGCTAGAGATGTTTTGCCAGAAGCGTTGGGACCAAGCAGGGCGTGAATTTCCCCCTCCGGTATCTCTATGTCCACACCTCGAAGCACGGATCTCCCGTCGACCACTACCCTAAGTCCCCTCACCTTCAGCATACCCATATTCACTCATCACCCATAGAAATATACGCTCCTACCCCATCTTTTTAATTGCATCCTCTGCGGCATTCACAAGCGGATAGGTCACGGGGGAGGAAGTCAGAGCGGGGTGGGTTCCCATCTGGAATCTAGCTATGTCGTTCGCGGTCATCCGATTGAGAATGCATGCACTCACCACGTTTATGAGCTCCCCTGTGTCCATCCCCCCTCGGAACTGGCCCCCCAAGATGGTTCCCGTGGAGCTGTCGAAGATGAGCTTCATTTTCGTTTCTGCCACGTTAGGCATGGTCCTCGGATGCTTGCTCGAGGCGATGGCCTCACCCACCACCGCTCTGTATCCGCTTTCCCTAGCCGCCCTTTCCGATAGTCCTGCTGACGCAAAAACAATCTCGTTCACCGTGGTGGAGAAAACTCCTATTTCACCAGGGTTTTCTCGCTTGATCTCAAACAGGTTGGCCCCGGCGATCCTAGCCTCGAGAGCCCCAACGGATGCCAGCATGAGCTTTACGGGCTTACCCGTGAAGAAAGAACTCTTTTCAACACAATCCCCACACGCGAAGATGTTGGGATCTGAAGTCCTCATGTACCTGTCTACCTTTATCCCACCGGTCCGCCCCAACTCGAGACCTGCCTTTTCAGCGAGCCTTACCTCCGGTTTAAGACCAACGGCTATGAGAACTGCATCTGTCCTGAGCTCCTTACCGTCGGTGAGTTTTACTTTTTCAACTCCTGTTTTCCCCTCGAAGGATTCGACTCCTCTCCCCGTGAATATCCTGACCCCGATTTCTGAAAGTGCTCGCTCGACCTCCACACAGAACTCCTCGTCGAGCCCGCTCCCCATCAAGCAGTGGGGGAGCACCTCAACGAGCGAAACGTTTAGCCCCCTCTTTTTCCTACACTCGCTCGCGAACTCTATCCCTATGAATCCTCCTCCGACTATCACCAAATCCTGGATCCGATCGATCGTACTCATCAACCCTTGAAGATACGGAATCTCTTTTCTGATCAGGAATATGTTTTTCTTCTCGGACCCTTGAACGGGTGGTGAGTAAGGCACAGACCCTGTAGCCAAGATGAGCTTGTCATACCCAACCGTCTCCCCGTCGGAGGTGAGGATCTTCTTTTCAGCCCGGTCTAGGGATTTAACTTCAGACACTTTGAGTTGAATGTTTTGCTTAGAGAGAACCTGGTCTGCGATGAGATTCTTCGAGAAAGATCCCAAGGTTCCGAAGATGTACGGTATGCCACAGGGGACGAGCGCTCGTTCCTCCTTTCTTACGACCAAGATTTCTTTATTTGGATAATGGGCTCGAGCGGTCAAGGCAGCGGCCAAGCCGCTGGAACTTCCCCCCACGATCACCACATCAAATCTTCCCATACAAAGAAATAGTTGAGATGACAAAAATAAGTTTGAGGTAGACGGGCCACCGTCTACCGCCCTATGCGGACCTGAGTGCGATGAGTTTCGAGTGCCATGATCCCCATGCAAGCTCCTTCCTTTAGGGAGGGGTAGCAGAAGTTATTTCGGGTCACAAGGAGTTCTAGCCGACTCCGCTCGTAAGCATTCTTCGCTCAGGACTCGTATACCGTTTCTCCTCAATAGGGCTGTGGTCACACCCTCCCTCTTCTCCCGACCTGACCCACAACCACACGAAGGACTTCCGGACTTGAAGATGGCTTCCCTAACTCCAAAAATCTTAGCGATCTTAAGGGTCTCATCAGCTCCCCTCAACATATTTTCTGTGACATCCTCACCTTTCCGGTTTAACACTCTGGCTCTTCCATCCAAAACATCCGATCCTTCTCCCCCGACTATCTCCATCGGCTCCCTAGGAGTTCCCATCCCTCCGAGTTGTTCCGGGCACACGGGAATAAGCGCTTCGGCCCCGGCTAATCGGATTACCCCCTCATTCGAATTACTAGTTCCGTCGTATCTGCAGTTCGCACCTAAAAGGCAAGCGCTCACCAGCTTAGGTACCCTCCGGTGGGATACACAAGGTGGTGGTATCCGTTCACCTATAGCTGATCTCTCCACCTCGGGGGGGATCCCTATGCTCTCTACAATCACTTCTCCGGTATATTCCTTGGCCTTCAAGAATCCCCTCTTCGCTCGGTGAAACGTCAGAGTATACGTGGATTTGACGGCTTCACCACATACCTCCCCACTCGTGGGATCTAACCCGGTTGGAGAATCCACAGCGACCACGGGTACCCCAGATTCGTTTATCAGCCTCACCACCGATGCATACGGTTCTCGGATCGGTCCCTTTAACCCAGTTCCGAGCATGGCATCCACGATCACCCCTCCCTCTCGGATGGCTCGTCTGACCCCCTCCAGTTCCTCGGGTATCTTCACTTGGTGAACTTTGATGCTGTCCCGCATACGCCTCACGATTTCCCAATTCGTGCTCGCCTCGTGAGTTCGGATCCTCGCTGGATCGCCGACCAAGAAGAGAGTAACTTCAACACCGCAAGCAGCCAGATGTCTCGCCGCAACGAAGCCATCCCCCCCATTGTTTCCCGTTCCCGCAAAGATCAGGACTTTATGCCCACCAAACTTCTCAAGAATAAACCTCGAAATAGCTCTCCCAGCGTTTTCCATCAAGAGTATGCGGGGAATGCCGAATCTCTCCGCTTCTTCATCCACACGGCTCATTTCCTCCGAATCAATCAGTTCCCCTTCCAGAGGATCACCTTCTCGAGTGCTTCACGACGATGTCGCCCACCTTGCCCCCTATGTCCTCAGCTACCACCGGACACTTTATCATGAGAAGGAAGAATATGTTCGCATCGACGTCGCTGAGGGCCTCATAGTTTCCCTGTCCCTTACTGATCACGATTCCGGCTTTCCTAAGCAACTCCGCTTCTGATGGGGCGTAAATAGTTTCAGGATCTATCTTCACCGCCACCACCTCTGCTACTTCATCTATGCCCGCGAGTTTGGCATCTTCCATAGAGGCATCGTTGAGCAGGGGGCTCTCTTTCACGACGTAGATCACGCGCTTATCACGCAACACCTCGATGAGGAGGCGATCAAAAAATACTTCCCCTGCATTATCAGCTAGGTATACCACTTCCTTATTTCTCTTGAGTTCCCTTCGAAGGTGATCAAAGTCGTTTACTCCGAAATCCGCGCTCAAAACCCTCTTCACTGTCTCCCCCAAGTCGAATTTGTTTCCAGGCCCCACATCTATGACGTTCCCCGCTATCGCTAGCTTGACCGCAGTCAGGAGTTTGTCCTCCGAATCCACAAGAATTTTCCTCAGTTTTGGATACATTTCACTCGCCGCTTCGTTGAACTCCTTTTTCACTTCCGAATAAGGATCCTCGTTTCCGGTTGCCTCTCTTATCAACTGGTGAACCTGATAACATATTTGGGGTGGAGATCTCTCAAAAGGAACCTTTGAAAGTTCTCCCAAGACTTTCCGCATGGTTTCCCTCCTCTTGTCCTCATCAGATGTCGCGAGCCTACTGGCCTCAAGAGCTTGCCTGACCAAGCAGGGTATACAGTCCAAATATGTTTTCATGAGAACCAGCTCAGCGATCTCTATCTAATTTTTCCTCTACAGATTTTACTTTCCTTGCCATATCAGAGCTTTTATCCCTCCGATCGTCTATTTTGACAGTTGTTACCACTCGTTGTACCCCCATATCAAAAACGGACTCATGCATTCGCTGGGCCAGCCTCATTATCTCTTCCA
This sequence comes from Hadesarchaea archaeon, assembly GCA_029259185.1. Classification (GTDB taxonomy): domain Archaea; phylum Hadarchaeota; class Hadarchaeia; order Hadarchaeales; family WYZ-LMO6; genus JAPDJF01. Next base: position 94,684 of record JAPDJF010000003.1, on the reverse strand, counting down.
GTTCTCCTTCCACCACGGTCCCCATCGGAGTTATTTCGTACTTCAAATTTTCCTCCTCCAGCACCTTGATGGCTTTAGCCACGTACTCACTAACCGAAGGTGTTTTGGTTCCCAGAGGGATGATAGTTATTTCTGCTATTGCCATAGTCTTCCAAAAAAAATAACTTGTGCCTCGTATTAAGCTTGAGCGAGGATGGGTTCTGTATGGAAAGCTCCTAGGGAGGAACCGGTTTTCCTTCCTCCTTCCACGTTTTTCTCTTTTCCTCAGCGGATTCCTTCTTGATCCGGGAAACCCGGTTGACAACATCCATCCCTGGCTTAACTTCGGCCAGTGGCTTCACCTCGATGATGCCAGCTCGCTTTGCGAGATCAAAAGCCTCTACTCCCCGTGATGTCCGTATCAGCACGGTGGATCTACCGAGGGGAGACCCAACTGCCCCAACCGAGATATCAGCGAACTCGGAGGTGAAATCTTTGCAAAGGGTACAAGAAGTATTCACACAATCGTGAAGAGACTTAACCTCGACTTCTTTTCTTTGCCCATCTTTCATATGGACTATGAACTTTCCCTTTTTGATGTCAAATTTAGAAACATTTTCAATAGGGACTCCCAATTTCTCAAGAAGAAAGTTTTTGAGCTTTTCGTGGTCAAAAGATTCCATACAGAAAAGCCCTATAACGAGCTTTATCCTCCCCGCAAACTTGGGATGAGGGTTCTCCCCCATTTGGATCTTGCGTACAGCTTTCACATGGCAGGGGGTTCCAACCACAGCTATCCTCTGAAGAGAGTGCTTGTCCACCGCCTCCCTCAGTGCGAGCAAAAGTGGCCCTCGGCTGTATTTCGTTCCCGCACACTCCAAGATCTCTTCTCGACTCTTGGCAACTCTGGGCTGGGGTTTCCACGGCTCCTCGCCCACACCCATCAAAACCGCCCCATCGATGTAACCACTCCGGAGCAACTCCACCAGCACGGATGAGACCACCCCCCCATCTTGACATTTTTCCAGTATTCCAGAGTCCGTCGTGCGCGCTGAAATCGCCTCTTTGAAAACACCTATCTCTGGCTTCCCGGGAGCCTGTTCGAAAATGACTTCTTCCAACCCAGCTTGAGATGGGGCCTGAGGGCAGACACTGTAGCAATACCCACACCTCGTACACTTACCGACGATTTTAGGAGCATTTTCGAATGTTAGTATATCCGGTTCACAAACCGCCACACAAGCCCCGCATCCCGCACATAATCCTGGTTTCAAAACTTCTTTCATGAGGTGCCCGAAAACCCTCTCCGCCCCTCCTTTGCTTGGTTCCTCCATTCCATCCCCCGGTAACGAAAGATTACGACCCGAAGCGAATTTAACTTTTGTGGTGCCTTCCATGCTGGCCGATCTCGAAAGCATTGAATCTACACTAAGATTCTTACCTCGAGAAAAAACGAGAGAGTGATTTCAAGATCCAAGATCGAAACGCGAGAGGGATTCGGTCATCCAGGGGGATCTGTATCGAGTAAAATCTCAATCATGACCGTAGCGGTGCTGGCCTCTTTTCTCGTTCCTTTCACCGGCTCTTCGATAAACATAGCGCTCCCCTCCATAGGGAATGAGTTATCCGCGGATGCCATAACGTTGAGCTGGATAGCAACCTCATTTTTACTCGCCTCAGTTGTGTTTTTAGTTCCGTTCGGAAAACTCGCGGACATCCATGGGGACGAAGAAAATATCATCTTCACTGTACTGTGCTGTTTTGGGGTATTCGCATCGGTGGGAAGAAAGACGCGGCTCGGAACTTCGACCGTTCCGTAACTCACTCAAATCCGTCTAGAGTTTGCCCCCCGGTTGTCAGCATTCGTGAAGAATACCTCCCCACCACCACGCTCGGCTAGAAAGTCCCTAACCTCTCTCGCGAGGGATCTTGCCGCCTTTCTTCCTTCGACCATTCCATACACCGCAGGACCCCAAGAACTCTGTCCACATCCCGTAGCTCCTTCTCTCAACATGAACTCCACTGTCTCACCTATTACCGGATGGGCGAAGACCCCGTTTTGAGAACTTTTAAAATAACTCCCTACGATTCGCTGGATTTCGGTCAAAGCTCCCCCGAAGCCTACGATGTCCTCCTCCACAAGACTTGGAAGCATCTTCACGAGGATGAGTCTACACACCCTCTCCACCCCCGCATCCGGAGCAGGCGGCAAGCTCTTGAAAGCTAGGGATTCTTCTTTTTCGTCCAAGCCCCTCCGCACCCTAGGTATTGCCACCACAAACATCCAATCCTTGGGGAGGGGTGAGCGGAAGATGAGGGGGGGGATACCCGCCATTCTCCCGACCTTGTGTCCCCCCTCAACGACAAACCCACCGTACTCAAACGTTGCTGTACCGACTCCCGAGAATTCTCCTCTCCCGAACAGTCGGCCAATTTCCCTAACACCCATCTCGATCCCGAAGAGTTCTGCGAGTGCTTGTCCCACGCCTAAAACCAACTGGGTAGTTGAACCCAATCCCACGTGTTCGGGAATGGTTTTGATAACCTTAATGTGCACCCCCTGCCCGATCTTGAATCGTTGGAGAAATCTCTTGACAACCCCCTTGACTAGATCCCGTCTCTCCCCCTCCACGACTAGGATCTTCGCTTCCCTAGCCCTCAAAAACAACCTGGGTTTCTTGAGTGCTACGCCTAATCCTCCGTAAACTCTCCCCTCGGTGCCACCCAGGTCTATCATTCCCAAGTGCAAACGGGAAGGCGCACTAACGGTGACTTCTCCCATCCAAATGTAGAGGGTAGAGCACCGTTATTTTGGTTTCTCCATAAGTTTTCGCTTGACTAGTAACTTCCCATCATCCGCGTGGGGTTTTCTGAGTAGGACATCGGTGGACTTTTCAAGTTCCCTAGCTTCATCTGACAACTTGGATGCTATTTCCATCATCTCATGAGCAGATGCCACTATCGGAACGTACTTTTCCATTTCCTTGACCTTGAAGCATCCCTCCATCGAGACATCGGCTACTCTCCGTGCTATCTCGTACGCGGCCATGGCCTTGGCCCTGGCGTAGGGATTCTCAAAACCCGCTGCCTCCACTGCCTTATCCCTAGTTATCACCACTCTTGGCAGATAGGTGGATCCCGCCTTAACCCCAGAGATTACTCTGTCGATCTCCTCGCACACGATATTGAATGCCCCCGTCACCGACAGGGTTTTCACGACGTTAGCGTTGAATATTGCCATCTCAGCTGGGTCTAAGAACTCCCTTCTCGCACCTATCATAGAGTCTGCCTCGATCATTATGTATCCAAGTCCCTCTTTCTCCAAATCTGGAACCACTCTCTTTCCGGGCGCATCACCTATTACCACCACAGGCTTCCCTGATCGCGCCACGATCTTCCTGGCTGCGGTTGGCCCGGGCAAAGCTGGGTTTGGGCTTATCACCACCACGATGTCCGGTTTGAACTCCAATATCTTTTCAGCAACCTCCTCGCACTCTTCCTTGAGCATCTTCGGTCCAGACCCCACGACCCTGAACTCAACGTCTTCCCTCTCAGCCCTCTCATCTAAGAGCAGGTCTACCATTGTGGAGGTGCCTATGTTACCTACCTTCACCACACCCACTCTAACTTTCTGAGTCATTCGACCATCTACTCGGGAGAAACGTTTAAATTTTTCGCGTTAGAAAAAAGAGAGGTTCATTTGAGGCTCCTTCTCAACACAGGTAGAACCGTGGATCAAGGCGTGAGCATGGAAAGGGGCAAAACTTCCTCAGAGTACTTTGAAAAGGTTGCCGTAGCGTTCATCCACCCCGACGACATGAAGGAACTCGGGATCGATGAGGGTGACGCGGTAAGGATTGAGACTGACTTCGGATCGACGGTACTAAAGTGTGTTAAGGGCGGAACGGAGAAGGGGACGATTTTTGTTCCCATGGGTCCGTGGGCTAATGTCCTTACCGGACCGAACACGGAGGGGAGCGGAATGCCATCGCTGAAGGGCTTAACAGCTGAAATTTCGGGAACGAAAGAGAAGGTGACAACGCTCGACGACATATTGAGAATGCTGGGTGGGTAGATGGGAGAGGTATACAAAAACGTGGTCTGCCCATTTTGCGGATGTCTTTGCGATGACCTCGAAGTGGTGGTGGAGAACGGAAAAGTGGTGAGTACAAAAAATGCCTGTCCTATATCAAAAACGAAGTTTTTGGATCACTCAAAGGATAGGGCCAAGCCCCAAGTGAGGAAAGATGGCAAACTCATAGAAGTCTCGATGGAGGAAGCGATCAACAAGGCTGCTCAAATCTTGAAAGAGTCAGAGTTCCCACTCATCTATGGTTTGAGTTCCACCGAGAGCGACGCTCAGAGGCTCGCGGTCGAACTCGCAGAGTTCATCGGGGGAAGCATAGACTCCACGGCTTCCACCTGCCACGGTCCCACCATAGTGGCCGCCCAGGGGTGTGGTGCGGTTAAATGCACCTTGGGTGAGGTTAAGAACCGAGCTGACCTCGTGATATTCTGGGGGTGCAACCCAGCAGAAGCTCACATCAGGCACTCGGTGAGATATTCCGTCACTCCGCAAGGGATGTACGTCAGAGGGAAAAAAGAAAGGTTCATAGTTCACGTCGATGTCAGAGAAACCCGAACCTCGAGAATGGCTGATATGTTTGTGAAGGTCGAGCCGGGAAAAGACTACGAGCTACTGTCAGCATTGAGAGCTGTGATCAAGGGATACGAGGTTGGCGATGTGGCGGGAGTACCAGCGGAGATGATAAAACAGTTGGCCGAGCGGATGAAGGGCTGCAGGTTTGGCATAATATTCTTCGGGATGGGGCTCACGATGTCGAGCGGAAAACACATGAATATAGATGCTGCGTTGCGACTGGTGAGAGACCTGAACGACCATACAAAGTTCACCATAACTCCGATGAGGGGACACTTTAACGTCGCGGGGGCTGGTGAAGTCTTGACTTGGATCACTGGTTATCCCTTTGCGGTAAACTTTTCTAGAGGGTATCCCAACTACAACCCCGGGGAGTTCTCTGCTGTCGATCTCTTGTTCAGAGGGGAGTGCGATGCCGCACTTATTCTCGCCTCCGATCCAGTAGCCCATTTCCCGATCGGCGCATCTCAGCATTTGGCCAAAATCCCCACTGTGGTGATAGACCCGAAGGTGAGTCTGACCTCACTCATCGCGGAGGTCGTCATCCCATGTGCGATAGCTGGAATAGAGAGTGAGGGAACCGCTTATCGAATGGATGGGGTTCCGCTGAGGTTAAGAAAAGTTGTGGACTCACCCTATCCGACGGATAGAGAGATATTAGAGGGGATCCTCAGGAGGATGAAAGGATGCTGATAAAGAACGGCCTGGTGTACGACCCCCTCAACGGAATCGAGGGAGAAAAGATGGATATCTTCGTCAAAGATGGTAAAATAGTTGAGTCCGGAGATGGGGGGGAGACCATAGACGCCTCAGGGTTTGTGGTCCTCCCGGGAGGAGTGGACATCCACAGCCACGTGGTGGGATCGAAAGTGAACCTAGGCAGATTGATGAGACCCGAGGACCATCGAAAAGACCCTGTTCCGAAAACCGAGATCACGCGAAGTGGGGTCGGCTACACCGTGCCCACAACCTACATTACAGGCTACAGGTATGCCCTAATGGGCTACACAACCGTTATGGAAGCCGCAGTACCGCCACTCGGTGCAAGACATGCCCACGAAGAGCTTAATGACATCCCAATGGTGGATAAGGGGGCATTCATCCTCATGGGAAGTAATCACTTCGTCATGAAGTATGTGGCCGAAGGTGATTTGGAAAAACTCAAAAACTTCGTGGGATGGTTGCTGAAAGCTACAAAAGGCTACGCGATCAAACTCGTGAACCCTGGGGGGGTAGAGAATTGGAAATGGGGCAGGAACGTCAACAGCCTAGATGACAAGGTGGAGAACTACGGGGTCACCCCTAGGGAGATAGTGAGGAGTCTTGCCAAGGTGAACGAAGAACTTGGTTTGCCCCACTCAATCCATGTCCACTGTAATAACTTGGGATCGCCGGGCAATTCCAGCACCTTGATCGAAACCGTTGGTTCGATAGGAGCGGAGATGGGGGGTCCAGGAAGCGGGGAGAGCACCAATGAGACCTTGAAAGGTACTGCTGAGCGGATCCACATCACCCACATCCAGTTCAACTCCTACGGGGGAGAAGACTGGGCTACCATATCCTCCGCTGCCGAGGAGGTGGCGAAGACCCTAAACAAGAAGAAGAATGCCACTTGTGATTTGGGACAGGTCATATTCGACGATGCGACTACTATGACCGCTGATGGACCATGGCAACATAAGTTGTACAAGCTCACGGGGAACAAGTGGTACAACTCGGATGTCGAAATGGAAGTAGGGGCGGGGATAGTTCCATACACCTTCAAGCCGAAAAGTCTGGTTAACGCGGTCCAGTGGATGATCGGTCTGGAGGTCGCGCTCCTCGTGGAGGATCCATGGAGGGTGGTGCTAACCACTGATCACCCGAACGGTGGACCGTTTTATCATTACCCAAAGGTGATCGCATGGCTCATGAGCAAGAAGGCGAGAGAGGAGACGCTCGGAAAAATCCATAAATCAGCGTTGTCGCGTTCCACCTTGCCGAGTATAGAGCGGGAGTACTCCCTCTACGAAATGGCCATTGTCACGAGAGCAGGACCAGCGAAACTTCTCGGGTTGAAGAACAAAGGTCATTTGGGAGTTGGAGCCGATGCTGACATCGCGATCTACGAGTTCAAAGAAAATGACATCGAGGGGTCATTTTCGAGAGCCAAGTATGTTATCAAGGACGGAGAAGTCGTGGTGAAAGATGGAAGGATAGTCAAGGAGCACTGGGGGAGGACATTCCTGGTGAATCCAAAAGGCGAACTCATGGACGAAATGAAGGAGGAATTCTCGAAGTACTACACGGTCTCTCTGGATAACTATCCGGTCCAACCCGAGTACTTACCTAGGTGCGAGGTGGTCCCATGCAGGTGAACGGGGTTGAGATAGAGGACACGTTTGCAGAGGCGTTTGACATGATAGCCGCGAAACTACTTATCACGGCTAGGGACGAGAAGTGGGCCCTTCATGCGGCCTCGACCGCCACAGGCTTTGCAACTTCCGTGATAGCTTGTGGAGTGGAGGCTGGGATAGAAAGCCTCGTGGAGCCCGATCGAACCCCAGATGGAAGACCGGGTGTGAATATCCTGATCTTTGGGATGTCAGAGAAGGGGCTATCGGATCAACTCATGCGTAGGGTCGGGCAATGTATAATGACTTGTCCCACAACTGCGTGCTTCAATAACTTGGATGGAGAAAAAACTGTAAAGATAGGAGGGAAGTTGAGGTTCTTCGGAGACGGGTTCCAGCTCTCGAAGAGGGTTGATGGAAGAAGGTTCTGGAGGATTCCTGTGATGGAAGGGGAATTTTTGGTGGAGGAGGAATTCAGGATGAGGAAAGCTATAGGCGGTGGAAACTTCCTGATCCTAGGTGAAAACGTTGACTGTGTTCTTAGGGCCGCCGAGCGGGCGGTCGAGGCTATAAGGGGGGTAGAAAATGTGATAACTCCATTCCCGGGGGGTGTGGTAAGGAGCGGGAGCAAGGTAGGCTCCAAGTATAAATTCTTGAGTGCATCCACGAACACCGAGTATTGCCCCACTCTGAGACCACTCGTGAAAACGAGGATACCGGAAGGGGTAAACTCCGTGCTGGAGATAGTGATCAACGGGTTGGACGAAAAAAGCGTTAGTGATGCAATGAGGGTGGGAATAGAGAGTGCGTGCTCGGTGGAAGGGATAAAAATGATCTCAGCGGGAAATTACGGTGGTAAGCTGGGTAAATACCTCTTCCACCTCCACAAGATCTTGGGTGAGAAGAGATGATCATCCTGAGACCGAAGGTTAGATTCAAAGTACCGATCGAGGCGGAATGCATCTCACCCGATGTGTTCTCCGATAAATCGATGGATGAAATAAGGAAGCTTGAGATCCTCTACGGAAACAAACGGAAACCGCTAGGAGAACTCTTCGAAATCGAGGAGGGCCAAGGAGACGGTGAAACGATCAAGATGGAAGGAGACATGAGCAGGGTAAAGCACGTGGGGGCCCAGATGAGCAAAGGACGGATTGAAATTGAAGGGGATATAGGGATGCACTTGGGTAGAGAAATGAGCGGTGGCGAGATACTTGTTCGAGGAAACGCGGGAGACTGGCTCGGAGCTGAGATGAAAGGAGGACTCATAACAGTACACGGCAGGGTTGGAAATCTCGCCGGGGCAGGATACAGGGGGTCGAAGGTCGGTATGAAAGGGGGGACTATAATCGTCAATGGGGATGCGGGAAGAGAGGTCGGAGAACTTATGAGAAGAGGGGTGATAGCAGTTACCGGTAGCTTAGGTGAATTCACGGGGGCTCTGATGACTGGGGGAACCATCGTGTGTTTCGGAAAGCTTGGGGGGAGAGCGGGAGCTGGGATGGAGAGAGGAACGATCCTGAGCTTCGATAGGCCCTCTTTCCTCCCCACCTTTAAACGGAGTTGTGTTTACAGACCAACCTTTGTTCCGTTGCTCCTCAACTCCCTCCGGAAATACGGTTTACCGATAAAGAGGGAATACTTGGAGGGATCATACGAGCGGTACGATGGAGATATAGCTTCTTTAGGGAGAGGAGAGATACTGGTGTGGGTGGGATCTTGATAAGCGTGAACCAGAAAGCCCAACGGATAATCGAGGAGATGATCGAAAGATCCGAAGAACTCAGGATCAGGGTTCTAAAACTCCCGAATGGGGCCACTGTGGTGGATGCTGGGATCAACGTGCCTGGGAGCCTGGAGGCTGGCATATACTTCTCAAAGGTCTGTTTGGGAGGTTTTGGAACCGTAACCCTCTCGATGGAGGAAAGATTAAAAGTCCATGTCAACGTCGACTATCCTCTGATCCCTTGCATGGCATCCCAGTTCGCTGGATGGGCCATCAAGGTGGATAAATATTTCGCCATGGGTTCCGGTCCTGCGAGAGCCTTGGCGAGAGTTGAGAAGAAACTCTTTGAGGAACTTGGGTACGAGGATCGGAGCGAGAAAGCCGTGCTAACGTTAGAAACTCGGAAGTTGCCGGACGAAAAAGTCGCAAATTACATCGCCGAGAAGTGTGGAGTGAAGCCGGAAAACCTAACCCTCCTGGTTGCCCCTACTGCCAGTGTGGTGGGTAGCATCCAGATCTCGGCTAGGATAGTGGAGACTGGAGTTCACAAGCTCCACGAGGTTGGCTTCGACATCTCTAGGATACTGAGCGGGAGCGGGAGCGCACCGATCGCACCCGTTGCCAAGAATGATCTCGAAGCGATGGGGAAAACCAATGATTGCGTGCTATACGGCGGACGTACAATGTACTTCGTCGATGCTGAGGACTCAGAGATAGAAAAGATAATCCAAGATGTGCCCTCTTGTTCGTCTAAAGACTACGGTTCACCATTCTTAGAACTATTCGAGCGATACGACAAGGACTTCTTCAAAATAGACCCGAAGTTATTCTCTCCAGCCGAAATAACTGTGAGTAACGTCAAGACCGGAAGGGTCTTCCACGCAGGGGGACTGAACGAAGAAGTACTGGCCAAGTCGATAGGGGTGTAGAGGTTCTCTCCTCCAAGAAACTATACAGGCTAGGACCGAAAAAGGTGAGCATTTGAGAGTTGGGATATTCACCTCTGGAAGGAAGGACTGGAATGTCCAAGAACTCAGAAAGGAGGCCCAAAAGAGAGGGATAGAGTGCCACGAATTTCCGCTCAACGAATTAGTCGTGAAACTCGCAGAGAAGCCGAAGGTCTCCTGTCGTGGGATGGATCTTGAGGAATTCGACATCCTATTGGTGAGGTGGGTCCCAAAGGGCTCTGCTGAGCAGTTGGTGTTCAGAATGGACGTTCTCCATCGCTTGGAGAATTTGGGTGTGAAGGTGGTGAATCCAGCTTCGGTGATAGAGAGGTGTGCGGACAAGTTTTACACGAACTCATTACTCGAAGACGCAGGTATTCCTGTCCCCCCCACCGTGGTCACCGAGAAGCGAGGTGAAGCGAAAAAAGCTTTCGAACGTTATGGGGAGGTAGTGGTCAAACCACTTTTCGGTTCACTGGGAGCTGGGATGTTGAAGATAAACGATAGGGACCTAGCATACCGTACCTTTTCGATCTTCGAATTCGGAAGATTCGTTTATTACGTTCAGAAATTCATCCCCCACGGAGGGTGGGACATAAGGGTACTTGTGGTGGGCGAAAAAATAATGGCGATGAAAAGGATCGCTGAGGGATGGAAAACCAACGTTTCAATCGGGGGAAAAGCAGAACCCTATGAACCTGAAAGGGAAATCGAAAAACTCGCCCTCAAGTCTGCGAAGATTCTAGGATGTGAGTACGCAGGCGTGGACATAATAAGAGACGAAGGGGGGAAACCGTATGTGGTCGAGGTCAACGCAATTCCCGGATGGAAGGGACTTCAAACGGTAAGGAAAGAGAGAATCGCGGCTGTGATATTGGACCACATCCTGAAGTCTAAACGGGTCGAGAGCCGTGGAAGATCCGCTCAAAATCCTGCGAGAGAAGAGAGCTAAAGATTTTCAGTACGAGTCGGGTCGCATTTTTTCCTCCATGTGTACCGTTCCCCTCAGAGAGACACTCAAAGCGTACATAGATTTCATGGAAACGAATGCCCTCGATCCCAAAATTTTTCCCAGCGTCAAGGAGCTCGAGAGGGAAGCTGTGGCGGAAGCCGGGAAACTCTTTTCCAATCCGAATGCTACGGGATACATCACCTCGGGGGGAACGGAAAGCAACATCGTGGCCCTTTGGATAGCTAGGGAGCTAAGCGGTAAAAAAGAGGTTCTCGCACCCGTCTCGGTTCACTATTCGGTTGAAAAGGCTTGTGCCTTGCTAGGGCTCAAATTCATACCAACGCCTCTTGGAGAGGATCATCGAGCGGATGTGGAAGCAATGAAGGAGAAGATGGGCCCGAAAACCGCAGCCATCGTGGGTACGGCCGGAACAACTTCGCTCGGTTTGGTGGATCCCATCGAAGAGATGGCAGGAATTGCGGGAGACCGGAAGTGCTTTTTTCACGTAGATGCCTCATTCGGGGGCTTCGTGCTCCCCCTCATGAACTATCCCAAGAAATGGGATTTCACCTTACCGCAAGTTTCCTCCATAGCAGCAGACCCCCATAAGATGGGGATGGTGCCAATCCCCGCAGGCCTCCTGCTTTTTCGGAGGAAGAGATGGCTGAGGGTACTGGAGAGGAATGTGGCCTACTTAGGCACGAAAACTCAAACGCTGCTCGGTACTAGACCGGGAGCATCAGTAGCTGCTACATGGGTGGCCTTCAAATTACTTGAGAAGAGAAAGAAGGCAATCGAGAGATGCTTGGAACTCACAAAAAAGCTAGCGAGGGGGATCCAGAGAATAGAAACCTTGGATCTAATCACGAAACCCGAACTTAACATTGTGGCTTTCAAGTCGGAGGTGCTGAAAATCCAATCGATTGAGAAAGCACTTGAGCGAAGGGGATGGATCGTTTCTAGAACTGAGCTGCCTGCTGGAATAAGACTAGTGATCATGCCCCACCACTCCCCATCCCACATTCGATCCTTTCTGAGAGATCTCAAGGAGTGTGTGCGGGAGTTATTGTCTAGATGAGTTTTAGGTCGTTGGGAGAATTGATGTTGAGGAAAGAATCTAGTTTCGGATCCACCCTCTTCAGTTCGGTAATCGGCACGTATATGATATCTTCCATGGAATCCAACAAGTTCTTTAATCTCCTCTCCCTCCTCACCCACTTGTCCTCCGCCACCGTGAACAGACTAGAAGTCCTGTACACGGCTTGAAGGGGTTCCAGATAACCATTCGGCCAGATTGGGACGGCTCCATCATGGGTCCTAGCCCATGCGAACAGAGACTCAATGACCCGAGGGCTAACGCGGGGAGAATCACATGCGATGACTGCCACGTACTCGGAGCGAATGTGAGGGAGCGAACTCAAAAGACCCGCTAGTGCGCTCTCTTCATCCCATTCATCCTCAATTACTTTTGCCCGAGGAAACATTTTTTCGAAAACTTCTTTCTTTCGCTTACATGAAATCACCAACTCCTCCGAGAGTCCAGATATCCTCTCGACCACATGTTGGATCAACGGCTTCCCATTCAACCTGAAGAGCGCTTTGTCCTCCCCGAATCTCTTGCTCCCACCACCCGCCAAGACTAAGATTGCCATGTCCATATTGTTTCCCCTTTTAAGCCGGAAGGAGTCCTATTCTCTTCAGGATCTCCTCCACCGCACCGAAAGCTGGACTGTTGGACGGAAGCTGGGTGATCGGTTTTCCCTCCAAGTTGAACTCGAAAACTTTCTCATCTAAGGGCACCACTCCTCCAAATTCCACTCCTATTCTCCTCGCTTGTTCCCTCACCATGAACTCCTTCTCGGGCGGAAAGCGATTACCAATCAAATATGTTTTCCTGAACTGGAGGTGAACTTCCTCGGCGACTTCCTTTATTTTCCTAGCCGTCCGGAACCCCATGGAGCTGGGATCGGTGACTATCATCATAATGTCGACATCTCGATCGGTCCTCCTGCTCAGGTGTTCCAGACCGGCATCTTCATCCATCACGGTGATGTCGTAGTTCTTACTGAGCGTATCGATGATATCGGTCAAGAGTTTGTTAACCATACAATAACAACCTTCTCCCTCACCCCTCCCCATCACGAGCAAGTCGAAATTTGGGGTCTCTCGCAGAACTTTAATCACCTGATATTCCAGCAAATCCTTCTTCGTTATGGTAGGTGGGATTTTTCCCCTCTCTATGTCCCTTTTCATTTCCTCCGTCACGTCCCCAACGGTTTTTTGAACTTGGATCCCAAGCAATTCCGGAAGGTTCGAATCGGGGTTCGCATCCACGGCCAAAATGCTCCCACTTTTTCTCTCCGAGAGGATCCGAACGGTAAGCGCCGTGATCGTGCTCTTCCCAACCCCCCCTTTGCCGGAAACCGCCAACACAGTTTTTTCACTCATCGTAACTCTTCTCTTACGTTCAAGGTATTTATTTAGACAGCATGCGGAACTCTGCTCTGGATATCCCGAAAGGCATAGGGTTGGAGGTGATCAGTATTAACTCATTTCCATACTATCGACTGTCTAAATTCATCGCGTACAAAGCATTATGGGAAGGAATACCAGTCGTAAAAGTCAATGAAGCTGGCACATCCAAGTTATGCTCTCGCTGGTTCTCAAGGTTTGAGACACGACGGGAAGTTTGTTTGTCTAAAATGTAAAACTGAATGCAGACTAATAACGGAGCTATATTTTAACTCCACCACCGGGAAGTCCCTTCCGAAAGGGAGGGGATGAGAGGCGGAACGCTATAGTTGGTGATAAAACTCTCTCTCGAGCAGGGGTGGGACGGCCCGAGCGAACGGCTGTGAGGTCAAGACCTCCGTAACCTCCCGCAGGTCCGCAAGGCTGAAAGCGGATGACCGCACCTGTGAAGGGGATCGAGTCTGGTGGATGAAGCAGGGAGCCCCCTGCGAGAGCTGGGGTAGTTCACAACGAGCCTTGGGCTATATGTCCAAGGTAGGGGATTGATACAGCCCAAACTGGGTAGGATGAAGTCTTGCAGAATCTCTCGACTCTAGCCGTGGAAAGTGTCAATTTCTGAACTTTTGGAGCTTCTCCAATAGCTCCTTGTCCCCCTCGTAATCTCCAGCGCATGTGGCGATTATGCCATCTACTAGACCATCTAACTTCGCCGCATACTCTTCAACGCGATCCATCGTTGTTGTCACCGGCCACCCGATCATTTTTAAGATTTCCATGTTCTTGGGCGTCCCCACCAAGAAATACGAATAAATGGGCTTGTTCAAACGTCTGCATTCTTTAGCTATTTGCTCCAACATCGGAAGGGATTTGTCTTCTAGTCTCATGAAGAAGACGAAATCCCACGCACCTTTTGCCCGCTCTATGGTCTCCTCCACAGACCGCCGCGCTGTGAGTAAGCAACCTAGCTTCAGATTTTTCACGCGCACCGTCGTACGTAAGAAGTCTCGCGCCTCCTCGGAAGATTTTAACATTTTTATAGGTTCTCCGTACTTGGGAACATCGCCCATCGTAAGCACGAGACCATCGAGGCCCACCGCATCTGCTGCTAGAGCTAAACCCCCGACCTCCACTGGACCCTTATAATGCAATATGAATATGGGTATCACTATCTTATCGGGGTACTTCGTCTTGAGCACGCAACTTACCACCGTACCACTCGGTGCCGGCATACCAGCCGCACTATCGGTAACATTCCACCCATCAGCGAGATCCTTGGTTTCTTCAGCGAGTTGGAGAAATTTACGTGTTGGTACGAATTCATGTAGTATTTTCATCGTATCCTAAAAAAAACGGCTGGGGGTTAAAAAATCTTTCGCTTTCCGGGTTTTCCTCAGGATTAGTGATTTAAGATGCTGGTCAATTAATCCTGGAGGCTGGATCGGGTGGGGTGACGGAGAAGTGAACCGTGAAGTGTCCCAACTGTGGGTCCGGTCGGATCATTCGGGCGGGTAAAAAGCAGGACAAGTACGTGAGTAAACAGGCTATCGATGCAAAAGTGCAAGCGCTACTTCGTGGAGCGCGACGGTTTCGAGAACATGACCTATCCGAAGGAGGTAATCACCGAAGCGCCTGCATCTCTACGTTGAGGGATTATCCCTCAGCAAGATCAGGGATGTGATCTACCAGCACCACGGCTATAGGATCTCGGACGGAAGCATCCTGAACTGGATGCGCAAGTACGCAAAACTCGTCGGGAAGCTTGAGAGACGCATAAAACCGAAAGTCAAAGGGCGCATTCACCTCGACGAGGTTCAGGTGAAAGTGGGGAAAACGATGAATTTTTCAAGGGGCTCAAAACCGCCGTCGGCAGCCAAGTACACGAGGTTTTCAGGCGGGAAAGAAGCCGCCGAGAGAGCGAAAGCTTGTGACTTTTGTCAGCGACAAACTCTGGCAGTACCGTACGGTTTTCAACCGCTACTTTACCGCATAGCCAAACTGGTGTACGGAGTGCCAATAGCTTGCAGACAGCACGGGTTGAAGCATAACACAATCCCGCTGAGCGCCACAACCAAGATATCAAGCAGCGCTACAAGGTGATGGGGTACTTCAAGAGCTTCGCTTCGGCCGAGACCTTCCTAACTTTGCGGAGAGCCGTATACAACCACGTTCGAACCCATCAAACGCTGAGACGAACACCAGCCGTAGCCGCGGAAGTCGATGTCGGTCTCAAGAGGAATCGCCCTTTGGGACTGATCGAGTTTTGCGCGGATCTGCCCTGAGCGACGAAAGCGTCAGCAGGTGAAAGGTCGCTTATCTAGTTGGAACCATCTTTTTCGGACAAAAAAGCGATGCTATAGGTGAAAGACTTTCGGCCCTCTATGATCGAATTTTTTCTATGCGCAGATCTCTTAAGATTCATCAAAACTCAATAATCTTGAGGAGAACCCCAAGCCCGATAAGTTTTTATGTCATCGCTTAAAAAAAACACAGATTTGACCGCGGTTACACATTTAACGAATGGAGAGATCTTTCCGGATTTGGATAGCAGGCTCTCGATTTTATTCCTATGTCTCTCAGTCTGGAGGAAGCCACATGAGCAAAACTAGGATCAAATTCGATGAACTCGTTACGGATTTGGTGAAGGCTAAGGGCTTGGAGTTCAGTGTGGGGCGGATCATCAAAGAGTGGGAAGAAGAGCCGGGTCCAACCCCAATGCCCGACATCGGCACGTTCAGAGAGTGGGATCACAAGCTCCTCACCAAGTATAAACCCTTTTACCTCCCCTGGTGTGATCTCTGCTGTTTGTGTACTTTTGGTAAGTGCGATCTGAGCAAGGGTAAGCGAGGTGCATGCGGACTCGACATGAAAGCCCAACTCTCTAGATTCGTACTGCTCTCATGCTCCATAGGTGCAGCCACCCACTGTGGTCACGCCCGACACATGGTGGAAGAGCTAATAGCGAAGTTCGGCAGAGATCATCCACTGGATGTGGGGGGGGAAAATGTGTATTTAGAAGCGCCAAACATTAGGCTGGTTACGGGTATAAAGCCTAGAACGCTGGCGGACTTGGAGGATGTGCTCGACTACTGTGAGACTGAAATAGTACATTTGCTCTCCTCATGTCATACGGGTCAAGAGGGCGACAATATAGATTTCGAATCAAAGGTGTTCCACGCGGGAATGATCGATCACGTCTCCATGGAAGTCGCTGATATCGCACAGATCTCTACTTATGGTTTCCCAAAGGCCGACCCCGATGCACCGCTCATCGAAGTGGGGATGGGGTGCATAGATAAATCCAAACCCGTTATTCTCGTAATAGGCCACAACGTGCCGCCGGCCGTAGAGATAGCTGATTACATGAGAAATCATGGATTGGAAGACAGTATAGAAGTTTGTGGGATATGTTGCACAGCTATCGATCTCACGAGGTATTCTCAAAAGGCAAAGATCGTGGGGCCGATTTCCTTCCAATTGAGATTCGTCCGATCAGGTTTTGCGGATGTCATAGTAGTTGATGAGCAGTGCATCAGAACAGACATCGTGGTCGAAGCCCAGAAAGTGCACGCCCCGCTGATTTCAACCCATTACAAAAACTTCCAAGGTCTCCAAGATCGAACTGGGGATTCCGTTGACGATATAGTGCGAGATCTGGTAGAGGGAAGAGTCCCAGGAGTGGCTATCCTAGATTCCGAAAAAGCTGGAGAAGTGGCCGTTAGGGTAGCTACAGCGATCGCGCCCAAGCGGAAGAAATTCAAAATAGTACCGGAGGAATCTGCGGTCATAGAAGAGGCCAAAAAGTGCAGAAAGTGCTATGCCTGTGTCAGGGTTTGCCCCAATACCCTCCCAATCCCCGAAGCCCTAGAGGAGGCCAGCAAAGGGAACTTGCAGCCGCTTTCCGAGCTGTACGAGTCATGCGTCGGGTGTGGTCGGTGTGAACAGGAAGGAATATGCCCAGCTCAAATCCATCCCCACACCTTGATAGTGGGGGCCTCCAAGCGTAGGATAGCGGAGGAAAAGCACAAGATGCGGGCAGGTAGGGGTGCGATTCAAGATGTCGAGATAAGGAGAGTTGGTCAGCCGATCGTGATGGGGGAGATCCCGGGAGTAGTGGCATTCGTGGGCTGTGCGAACTATCCCGGAACCTGGAAGGAAGTCCCTATCATGGCATCCGAGTTCACAAAACGGAGATACATCGTGTGCACGACCGGGTGTGCAGCGATGTCAATAGGGATGTATAAAGACGAAAACGGACAAAGCCCGTATGAGGCATACCCAGGCGCGTTCGAAGCGGGTGGTCTGATCAACTGCGGGTCGTGCGTTTCCAACCCGCACATCTCTGGAGCCGCGATAAAGATCGCTAGTATATTCGCAAAGCGTAAGCTCAGGTCAAACTATGAGGAGATCGCTGATTACATCCACAACAGGGTTGGAGCAGTTGGCGTGGCTTGGGGTGCATATTCCCAAAAAGCCTCCTCCATAGCGAGCGGATTCTGGAGGCTGGGGATTCCGGTCATCGTTGGTCCCCATGGCTCCAAATACAGGCGCATGCTCCTTGGCAGAAAGGATGACAAAGAAGCTTGGTACGTCATAGATGCCAGAACAGGGAAAAGCGCGTACGCCGGCCCAGTCCCCGAACACCTGTTCATCGCGGCCGAAACGATGGAGGAAGCTATGGTATTGATCCCCAAACTCTGCATGAGGGCCAGTGATACCACTAAAGGCAGAGCGATAAAGCTTAACCACTACATAGACCTCCATAGGCGATTCTTCGGAGAGCTTCCTGACGATGTTCACCTTTTTGTTCGAACGATCGCAGACATTCCGGTGACGATGAAGGACGAGGTGATGGCCCTCCTGAAGGAAAAGGGCTGGGAAGAAAACGAAAATCCCAATCCAGATCCCACATTATTGCCTAGGCTGGTGAGAGCCAAGTCGGAGGGATAAAATTTGGCATTCGAACCATGGCAGAGGGGGGAAATCCCAGGACCGATTAAAGCTGTGGTGATAAACAAACCCGAGATGGTCCCAGCTTTGGTGAAGAAAGCTAAAAAGCCATTATTCATAGTAGGGACGGGAGCACTGAGAGACGAATTCAATGGTAAATTTCCCATAGACTATGCGATCCGCATAGCTAAGGGTGGCAACATTCCTGTGGTAGCCACGGCTCAGACCGTAGTAGAGTTCAAGAGGAGGGGTTTCACTCCCACCGCCAGAATGTCCCTGATGGAGATAGGGGGGAGACTCACGGATCCGGAGTGGAGTGTTTCGGATAACGGAGCCCCCCACGATCTCGTCTTGATGCTAGGCCTTGGTCCATATTACATGGAATGGTTGGTAGGCTCTGGACTCAAATCTTTTGCCCCCCACCTCAAGACGATATCTTTAAATAGATTTTATCAGCCACATTGTAGTTGGTCATTTCCCAATCTCCCCGTGGAGGAGTGGTATAAGAACCTCGAAAAAATCGCTCAGGGGATGGAGAAAAAATGAAATCAGGAATGTTTGGGGATATCCCCGTTGACGTGGGGGTTGTGTACGAAGGTGAGCGGATAAGAAAGGGGGAGATGCATGCTGAGTTGGGCGGTCCAGACATCAAGCATAAGTTTGAACTCTTTCGAGTGAAATCTCCCGACAAAGTTGAAGACGGCAAGATAAAGGTGGTCGGCCCAGAGTTCAAGGACATGCAGGAAGGAAGTAAGCTGCCGTTCGCCATCATTGTCGAAGCTAGCGGAAAAGATCTTGAGGAGGAGATGGAGGGAGTCTTTGAGAGACGTCTTCACTACTTCACCAACTGGGTTGAGGGGTTCATGCACCTTAACCAGAGAAACACGATATGGTGTAGGGTGAGTAAAAAATCTGTACAAAGAGGGCTGACCTTAGAGCACTTGGGAAAGGTTATCGCCAGGTTGTACCACAGCGAGTGTCCCATAATAGAGAAAGTTCAGGTGACGTTCTACACGGATCCCGCTGAAGTGGAAAAACTGTATTCAGAAGCTCTAAAAATTTATGATGCCCGTGACGCCCGCGCGAGGGGGCTCAAGGATGAAGATGTAGACGTGTTCTATGGGTGTACGCTGTGCCAGTCTTTTGCCCCCACCCATGTGTGCGTGATAACGCCTCAGAGGTATGCAAATTGTGGTGCCATCGGATGGTTCGATGGAAGAGCCGCTGCAAAGGTGGACCCGAAGGGGCCTATATACGAGGTCAAAATAGGGGAGTGCATAGATCCGTTGAAGGGAGAATGGACTGGTGCTAACGAATCCGTTAAGGAAAAATCGCTCGGGGAGGTCAAGAAGGTGTGGTTATACACGGCGTTCGGATACCCCCACACTTCCTGTGGATGTTTCGAGGCCATAGCGTTCTACATACCTGAGGTCGATGGACTCGGAATCGTTCACCGAGACTTCAAGGGACCAGCTATAAATGGTGTGCCTTTCTCAACCATGGCCGACTCGACCGCAGGTGGGAGGCAGGTGGACGGATTCCATGGTCTGTCGTTTGAATACATGAGATCTCCGAAATTCCTCCAAGCAGATGGGGGGTGGTATAGGATAGTTTGGATTCCAAAAGAAGCCAAGGAAAGAGTCAAAGATTTCATTCCTCCAGATGTGGTGGATAAGATCCCCACCGAGGAGGACGTGAAAAGCGTTGAGGAGCTGAAAGAATTTCTGAAAGCCCATGGTCACCCCATAGTCGAACCGAGTGAACACCTAAAGAAGCTCGGTGTGAAGGGGCTAAAAGGTGTCGAGGCCGAGGTTGCCGCTACCGCTGAGGAAGCGGCACCCCCCACGGAAGTAGTGACTGCACCCACCATCACCATGCCCGTCTCGGGGGTTCCCGGAGGAATGGAATTCGAGATAATCCTCAAGAACGCAAAGATTTTCGCTGAGAAGCTCATAGTGCGAAGGATTGAGAAGAGAAAGGGTGGCAAAGAATGAAGGCAGGGGAGAGAACCCCAATAGATGGTTTATTGGAGCTTCTCAAGCAATACAATGAGTTTGAACTTCAAAACGTAGAACTCAACGCTGAGGATCTCAAACTTGTGTTCAGATCGCTGGCTCAAGTCGCTCCAACCGTTTTGCCCTCACCACCCTCCCTACCCAAACCGAGTTCGATTTTGGAGACCGAATTCTCGCCATTCGTGCAGGAGTACCCTGGATCGATAGCAGAAGTAACACTCGGAGCCACGAGGGCCGATGGGGGCACTAGAGGAAAAGTCATAAAAATAGGTGGGGCTACCGCTCCCCCCTGGCATTTCTTCGAAGGAAAGTTCCCAAACCCCCCCGTGATAGCTGGCGATGTGTTCGACATGCCTATCAGGCTTCCAGGCCCGGTGAAGACGGTCTTGGGAGATGCACTAGAGGATCCTGTGGAGTGGGCTAGGATAGCCGTTGAAAAATTTGGAGCTGATATGGTAGACATAGAGCTAGTGAGTAGTGACCCTTACACGAAGAATACGCCCATCGAAGAATCATGCAAGCTAGTTGAAAATATCCTTCAGGCGGTTGACGTCCCCCTCGTCGTGGGGGGCTCGGGCAACCCGGAGAAAGATGCCAAGCTCCTACCGAAGGTAGCAGAAACTTGCGAAGGAGAGCGCGTCCTGCTGAGCTCGGCTACCTTAGACATGTGGGAGCCTGTTGCCGAGGCTGCCAAAAAACATGGGCATGTAGTACTCGCTTGGACCTCCATCGACATGGCCCAAGCTAAGGAGCTGAATCGAAAGCTCTTCGATTATGTGCCGAAGGAGAGAGTAATAATAGATCCAACCTCCGCCCCCTTGGGGTACGGGATCGAATACGCATTCTCGATCATGGAACGGATACGTTTGGCAGGCTTGATGGGGGATGAAGAGCTTCAGTGCCCAATGGGATCCGCAACCGCGAACGCATGGGGTGCTCGAGAGGCTTGGAAACCGGAGCCCGAACTCGGGCCGAGGCGGTACAGAGGGCCCATGTGGGAGGCGGCCATGGCTCTCACGATGCTCATGGCGGGAAATGATTTGTACATCACGCTTCATCCAGCTGCCATCCGAACGATGAAAGATGTCATCAAATGGCTAATGGGTGAAAAAGGGGAACCTACCTTCCAAGATTGGATAGGGATAGGGGAGTGAAGTCTTGGCCGCCAAGAAGAAGATAGGACCTTTGGACATATACGCGCTTTTGCCGAAGACCAACTGTGGCAAATGTGAACCCGGTGTTTGTATGGCCTTCGCGGCTAGGCTGGCTGAGCGAACAATTTCGATCGAGGAGTGCCCTGAGCTCTTTGAAGATAAGTACAAGGCGAGCCTCCAAAAGCTGCAAGAGATGCTCAAGCCTCCCGTTAAGGAGGTCACCATAGGTACTGGAGAAAGTCAAGTGAAGGTGGGTGGTCAACTCGTGGTTAGAAGACATGAGTATCGATATTTCAATCCCGTGCCGATAGCGATCACGGTCGATGACGACATGTCCGAAATCGACATCCTGAAAAGAATCAAAAGAGTGGAGGAATTTGGATATACATACATAGGGAAGACCCTCAAGCTCGACATGATAGCTGTTCGGTGTGTAACGAATGATCCTGAAAAATTCGAGAGAGCTGTGAAGAAAGCATCGATGACTAAGCTCCCCTTGATCCTCTGGTGTATGGATCCAAAAACAATGGAGCGTGCACTGAGCACGGTTTCCGAAAGAAAGCCGTTGTTGTATGCCGCTACCGAGGATAACTGGAAAGGGATGGCAGAACTCGCCTCGAAGTATGGGTGTCCTCTCACGATTTATTCCCCCGGGAACCTGAAAATGCTCAAGTCCTTAACCAAAACGATACTAGCTTATGGGATCGAAGACATCCTGCTGGATCCGGGAGCTAGCTTCGGGGAAAAAATAAAGGAAACCATAAATAACTTCACGGCATTGAGAAACACGGCCATAAAAGGCGGGGATGAACTAGTCGGATTTCCACTAGTCGGAACTCCTCTGAGAGTCTGGGAAGACGGGGGAAAAACGTCGGAAGCAAACATGTGGATGGAAACCTCACTCGCAACTATATTGATGGTGAGATACGCCGACCTGCTCATACTGAAATCCGACGAGATGTGGGTTCTTCTGCCCCAAGTGATCCTGAGGGAAAACATATACACGGATCCGAGAAAGCCTGTAAGCGTGGATCCTGGGATGAGAACTATTGGAGACGTGGGCGAGAACTCTCCCATCATGGTAACATCTAATTTCGCCCTGACCTACTTCACGGTGGTGAGTGATATAGAATCCTCCAAGGTACCTTCCTATCTGATCGTTGTCGATACTGAAGGGATAAGTGTGGAATCGGCGATAGCGGGAAGAAAACTGACGGCCGAGAAAATAGCGGAAGCCATCAAGGAATCTGGGGTTAAAGAAAAAGTAAAGCATCGAAAAGTCATCCTACCCGGTATGGCCGCTCGCTACAAAGGCGAACTGGAGGAACTGCTTAACTTCGAGTGGGAGGTTCTCATAGGCCCCAGAGATTCCTCCGGGATCCCAAAGTTTCTTGCCGAAAAGTGGAAATAAGCGTGACCTCCTCCCCTCGCTTTTGCAGGGGGCTTCCGCTTTTCCCTCGCGCTTCGCGGAAGCTTTCCCCGCTTTAGCGTGCTCTAGCCCCTGCTTCATCCACCGACCCGATCCCATCCCCCTTCGGGCGGTTACGGAGATCCAATGTCCATCCTACCTGCGCTGTGCAGGTCATCGGTTTTCCAAGGCGTTGGGTTCGGGGTGGCCCTCTCCACCTCCCGGAAGAAATTGGAGGGGAAATAACATGGTTTTCGGCTCTCATCCCCAGCTCTCGCAGGGAACTTCCCGCCGACAGAGTTAAAACCCGGATTCAACTCGGTTTACCAGACACGAACTTAAGATTAAAGAAGAGATCGATGTCCTCAACAGAGAACTCCCCATCCGTTACCATGGTAAGGGGTGGTTTCTCCCTAGGATCCATTCCGGGGATGTACCTAAACATCGAACTGAGATATTGGTTTAACATGGAACATAACTTAGATATCGGAATCTCCATCGGGCATGCGTCCTCACACTGACCGCAGTTAACACATGAGTCTGCTACGTGAGCTATCCGAACGAGTGGAAACATTCGCTCGGGGGGAATCCGCCCGGGTTTCACAAGCCCACGATCTGCTTCCAGATAACATTCCCTGCAATAGCATATCGGACAAACGTCCCTACACCCAAAACACTTTACACATCTCTCCAAATACCCGTTCCAATACTTGAATCTCTCTTCAAGATTCATCTTCTCTATCTCGGCAAACTCCTCCCTTCTTTCCTTTCTGGCAAACTCGATAGCCTCAGTTTCTTTTCTTTTTCTTTCTTCGATGGCCTCTCTGCTGGGAGGCTCCACGATCACGTATCCTGATTTCACGGCGTTCTCCAGTATTTCCGCTCCCCTTTCGCTACAGACTTCTACGAATGTCTGATCTTCCTTCTCCGCTCCCCACTTCCCGCATGCCAAATCGGCCATCCGCGGGATCTTCACATCACATCTCTTGCAATTCGCTCTTCTCCCATATCCCTTCCTCTCCAACTCCTCCAGATCCCTCATCCTCCTGGATCCATCCCTAAGCGTGATGATCAGATTTTTCCCATCTATGTCCTCCCTGACCACTTCAGAAGGATCTACACCATATTCCTCCACCAACATTCTTTTCGCGATATTGGGAGGGAAGATACCCGTGCAGTTAACACCTATTAGGATGAGGTTCTCGAAGTTCACTTGTTCTCGCTTGGTCAGCTCCACGATCGCACGAGCATCACATGGTTTACACACCACGGCTATCTTCATGTTTTGAGCCCCATCGAGATAATTCTTCAAATTCTTGGCTATGTTAGGAGAAACACAGTGGAGGGATCCAGCACATTCTAGCACCTCTTCAGGATCCGTGATCAGCTGGGAAACTCCATCGTATCGATTTCCCCTTTTCTTCACGGCCAGGACGGCGTTTACGGTTTTGCTCTCTAACAAGAACTTGAGCAGTGCAGTGACCACCCCTCCGCATTCCCCCCTCCTTCGCATTTCGACGTCAGAAGCGATCGCCAGATACATCCTTCCTTCCATCAACTGCCCTCCCTCTCGATCCTGACAGCACAGAGTTTGAACTCGGGCATCTTAGTGGGTGCCAACACGGGGTTCGTCAGGATATTCGCCGCACGTTCGGCGAAATGAAACGGCATGAATATGAGCCCCCTCGCAACCTCGTTTGAGACTCTCGCAAAAGTTTTAACTCTCCCACGTCTTGAGACAAGTAGGATCTCATCCCCATCCATTATCCCGAGCTCCTCAGCATTTTCGGGATGGATCACGGCAAAACCCGTGGGGACTTCGTTGCTGAGTCTCTCGGTTCTCCTCGTCATCGTGCCGGTGTGGTAATGGAATATCACCCTCCCCGTGGTAAGCATGAACGGATATTCGTTATCCGGAAGTTCCGCCGGGGGCCTGTACTGAACTACTCCAAAGTGTCCGAATCCATCAGGGGTGTTAAATCTCTCCACGAACATCGTGGAGGTCCCTGGATGATCTTCCGAAGGACAGGGCCACTGAATCCCTCCTGAACTCTTCTCCAATCTTTCATAGCTGATCCCTCTATATTGGGGAACACACCTCCTTATCTCCTCGAAAATATCACGTGGAGATTTGTATTCGAAGTGATCGCCGTATCCCATCATCTCAGCTAACCTGCAGATTATCTGCCAATCGGGAATGGCTTCTCCAGGTGGATCCACGGCTTTCCTAACGAGTTGAACCCTTCGATCGGTCCATGTGTGTGTACCCATTTTCTCCCCCCACGCTGCGCTCGGTAAGACAACATCTGCCAAAGCTGCGGTCTCCGTTAGAAAAATGTCCTGAACAACCACGAACTCTTTCTGCTCCAACAATTCCTTTACCCGAGTGACGTGGGGCGCAGAGACCATGGGATTAAAACCCACGATGTAGAGTTTTTTGCAGTCCTCGAGCATCTCCATAACGGTCTTGCCTGCTTTCTCGGGAATTGACTCAACATTCCAGACGTCCCTGAAAAATTCGAATGTCTGCTCGGTTAGAGGCTTGAACCCGGGATAGAACACCGGGAAACACCCCATGTCTCCTGTGCCTTCTCCATTTATTTGCCCCCTCATCGGATTCACGCCCGCACCCGGCTTACCCACGTGTCCGGTAAGCAAAGCTAAGTCGGCCAACGCGGTTATTTTCTCCGCTCCCGTCGTGTACTCCGTGATCCCCTCATCGTAAAGGATGCTACCGGTTTTTGCCCCGGCATATGTTTCAGCCGCCTTTTTGATTTCATCTAGCGAGACGTTCGTGGTTTCTTCCACTTCTTTGAGATCGATGCTGAGCAAGTATTCTTTGAGCTCCTCAAAACCTTTGGTTCTCTTCTCGATGAACTCTCCGTTTTCAAGTCCCTCATCCAGTATCACGCGCATCATCCCATTTATGAGTGCAACATCGGTTCCCGGAAAGAGTTGGAGATGTATATCTGCATAAAGCTTAGCCGTAAGCGTCTTCCGGGGGTCGATAACTATTATCTTTGCCCCACGTTCTTTTGCCCTTTTGATGCGTCTCGCGATAGCAGGGAATGTCTCCTGAACATTCACCCCGGCTATCAAAAAACAATCGGGAAGCTCGTAGTCTAGCACGGAAGATGCCATCACTCCAGAACCTAAGGTGGGCCCCAACCCACCAACCGTGGTTGCGTGACAGAACCTAGCACAGTAGTCTATGTTGTTGGTTCCTATAACTACCCTCCCGAACTTCTGCAACACATAGCTCTCCTCATTTGTTGTCTTTCCCGATGCGAGAATTCCAAAATCCTCTGGAGAGGTATCTCTGAACTCGTTGACCACTCGGCGAAGCGCATCCTCCCAAGATCCTTCCACAAGTCTATCTCCCCGACGTACCAATGGTTTTTTCAATCTATCATGGCTGTACAGGAACTCGTAAGAATTCCTCCCTTTTGGACACAGCTTTCCTTCACTCACTGGATGTTCCTTCCATGGCTCCACACCCACTATCCTCCCCTCTTTCACCACCAAGTACATACCACACCCGCACCCGCAGTACGGACAGATGGTGGGCACGTAGTCGATCACGCGTTAACCTCCTTCAGCGGGTTGGCTCCGAGCGATCTAACTTCTTCAACGAATTCCTTGATCACGTTCGCGAGTTTGTTTCCTTCGGAGGCTGAAACCCACTCGAGTCGGAGTCTCCTCGGGTCTATCCCCATCATCTCAAGCAGTTTCTTCAACATGGAAACTCTCCTCCTCGCATACAGGTTTCCTTTTATGAAGTGACAATCACCGGGATGGCATCCCGCCACCAACACCCCGTCAGCACCTCGCGCGAACGCTTCTAGAATATAAAGAGGACTCAATCTTCCTGTACACATCAGTCGGATAATCCGCACGTTCGGCGGATACTGGATCCTGCTCACTCCAGCCATATCTGCTGCTAAATAGGAGCAGAAGTTGCAGAAGAAAGCTATAATCCTCGGTTCATGTCCATTCACGGCCCTTCCCCCCTTTTACTCATCCATCTTTAAGCTTATGTTTTTTAGCTATTGCACATAAAAACTTTTGGTATGGTGATCGCTGAAATCCGAATACTTGGAACGAATCTCCGCTCATCCACCACAAAGCCTCTTGCCGGTGAGATTAAATCCAAGAAAAGTGTTTGTTAGAGGGGAGAGATTGGGGAAGATTTTTTTTCGGAACTACGGAAAGGAAGCGAAACTGACCAAGGGCAAGACGATCCTCTCTTATTGCCAAGAACTCGGGATAGACATAAGCTCCCTCTGCGGAGGCATCGGAGCGTGTGGCCAGTGTGTGGTAAAAGTAGAAGGAGAAGGGCTGAACGAACCCGGAGACATCGAAAAGAAGTTCATCAAAGAAACCGGATACAGACTCGCCTGCCAAGCCAGAGTGGAGAAAGAAGATGCAAACATATACGTGGAAGTCCCAAAGCGGAGGTACAAGGTGCTGGAGAGAGGCAAGGTCGTTCCAGTACCCCTCGAACCGGTGATAGGTGTAGTTGGTGGTGAAGGAGAAACACGGAGGGTGCGCTGGGAGTGGAATGGAATTGTGAGGGAGATCGGGGATTATGAGGGGGAGATGCTCGGGCTAGCTCTGGATATTGGAACAACCACACTAGCGATGTACTGCGTGGATTTAGAAAAAGGACTCATCGTGGGGACTACTGCTATGAAGAACCCTCAAGAAGTGTATGGAAGCGATGTCATCGCCAGGATAACCCGTGCTCGGGAGAAAAAGCAGCACAAACTGGAGACCGTTGTGAGAAGTGGGGTGAACGAGATGATCGAGGGGCTGAAAGTCGATCCGCAGCACGTATACGAGATGGTCGTGGTAGGAAACTCAACGATGAGGGATCTCTTCCTAGGCCACCCGGTGGATTCTCTAGGGGTGGCCCCGTTTGAGCCGTTCACCAAAGATCCCGTGAACAGAAGTGGAGGAGAGCTAGGAATAAAGATGAATCCCAAGGGAAACGTCTATGCTCTTCCCCTCATCGGGGGTTTCGTGGGGGCCGACACCTCTGCTGCCATTTTAGCTACAGGGATGCACAAGAGGCGAGAGGTGAGCATGATGATAGACATAGGAACCAACACCGAGATAGTGATAGGAAATAAAGATAGGATGATCGCCACCTCATGCGCCTCCGGACCCGCCTTCGAGGGAAGCGGGATAAAATGTGGGAGTGGGGCAGTAGAGGGGGCAATACACAAGGTAGAAATAGACGAAAGCATGCGGGTTCGATACGAGACCATAGGTGACCTCCCACCCGTGGGGATATGTGGATCTGGCCTGATCGATATCCTGGCCCAGATGCTGGATCGTGGGATAATAGACAAAACAGGAAAATTCAAAAAGGGCGGGCGGGAATTCGTGGTAGTCGCCGGAGAGAGACCCATAAAAATAGATGGGGAGGATATAGACAAGCTGAAGCTCGCGAAAGCGGCGGTTTGTGTGGGAAATAAG
Source organism: Hadesarchaea archaeon (assembly GCA_029259185.1). Classification (GTDB taxonomy): domain Archaea; phylum Hadarchaeota; class Hadarchaeia; order Hadarchaeales; family WYZ-LMO6; genus JAPDJF01. Next base: position 66,610 of record JAPDJF010000003.1, on the reverse strand, counting down.
GTGCTTCTGGAGAAATATGGGACCAGCCTAGGTGAGGTAAAAAAGATTTACCTCGCCGGGGCATTCGGAAACTACATAAACGTAGAAAACTCTTACCGGATAGGTCTACTCCCTGAAGTTTCCCTCAGTAGGGTCGAACGGGTGGGGAATGCGGCACTAGAGGGGGCCCGACAGGTGTTGGTCTCGAGGAAGAAACGAAAAGAAGTGGAAGAAATGGTAAGCCGGATCGAGCATTTGAACCTCGAATCGGAGAGCAACTTCCTCTACAGACTCATGGGTGAACTAGTGTTCGACCAGTGCACCTCCCCCTGACTAGTTTCTAACCGAGTTCACTCGGTATGGGAGTGAAGCAAGTCCCTCGGTATCTTTCCTTTCCGAACTAGCTCATCAACAACTCGCTCGATAGTCATACCCGTTTCACATCGTTTCTCCTCATCGACGAATTTACTCTTGAGGATTGAAAGATCCAGCTTCCCGGTCGATTCTATTTCTTTCAAGATAAGTTCTTGGAGGGTGGGAACGCCACAGGCCTCGAAGAAAGCATCCACTAGTATGTCACCAGCTTCCTGCATGTAGGGATGGAGGGGATCCATTTCCGCTAGACAGTAATTTTCGTTCTCTTCGTTGTGGTGTTCACTAAACAGCTTTTCTTTTAAGGCCTTCAGATTCGCACAACTGAACCCCACCATTTTTTTTGCTACAGAAGTCGCCGAGCCACAGGGGGTGTCCCTCAACACCTCTACGGAGTGAATAGTGCTCCCTTCTGAGATTATCTTGAATTTCGGTCTCCCAAAGTGTTGTGCAAACTCGTTTATCATGGGATCCTCACTCCCCTCCAGAACACAAAATGGCTCTGGAAATTCCACGTGTATTCCCTTCGCTCTCAGATCCTCTTCCACCGTTTTCCTAGCTTCGGGAGCGTGTTGCTTATCATCTATTGGGTAAAGTACGGCTTTGGCCCCCAGTTTCTCCGCTATAGGGGGAATAAAGTCACCAAGTTTAGAATGGATGCCCAAAACCAGCAGGAGATCACACCTTTTGATAGGTAAACTCTTGGGGACGTACTTGGCTGGTTCCTCCCACACCTTGTTCCAAAGATCCTCCTCTTGATACTCTTCCTCTATCGTTTCGGGCTTCAGCTCGTAAATTCCAGAGATCATTTCAGCGAATCCCTTAAGCGCGAGATTGTTCGTGATCTGCTCGCCGAAAGGTCCCCTATAGATGATGTAAATTCTCACTCTTTCCCCTCCATGAGAGAAATACACTTTTTTAGCCCGTCTATCGCATCTTCTGCATACGCATCAGCTCCTATCCGCTCGGCGAACTCCTTGCTCACGGCTCTGCCACCCACTATCACCTTAACTCTGTTCCTCAACCCTTCAGCTTCCAAGGCCTTGATCACTTCCCCCATGTAAGGCACGGTGGATGAGAGGAGTGCCGACATGCCCACGATGTCAGGCTTGAGTTCTCTTACCTTATTTACGAATGTCGCTTTATCCACATCCGTACCGAGATCTATGATCTCGAATCCGTTCGATTGTAAAACGATACCTGCAATTGTTTTACCGATATCGTGTACGTCCCCCTTCACGGTGCCGATGAGCACTTTTCCCCTTCTCTTCGTTTCTTTCCTCGCCTCCTTCTCAAGTTCGGGTTTTAAGATTTCTATGGCCCTCCTCATGTTAGCTCCAGAAACGATCAGGTCTGATTCGAAGTATCTTCTGAACTCTTTATTTTCATATCCTTTCCCTATCTCATCCAAACCCCGATTGAGTTCTTGGAGTATCTCGTATGCGCTCGTTCCTTCCCCAAGTTTCCGCTCACAAAAGTCTCTTATTTTTTCCCCTTTGAAATCGAGCAGAGCCTCAAGGACAAGCTTCAGCTCCGACATTAGAATGGGTATTTTGAACATAGTATTAAGATTTACCCAACCTTGAATTGCTCAACGCGTAATGGGGTTCTCTACAACTGGGACAGTTAGCTTTTTCTACCGCCGCCTCTACTGCGGGTTTATAACATGAAAGTTCCTCTGGGAGATCTTTTCGATTTCCACTCCATAATGCCTCATGATTTATCTCTATTACTTCCTTTTCCTTAGTCAATCTTGGGGTAAACCTCTCGATGGTTATATCTCCATGGGGTTGGGCCGTGATCCTCGTGTATCCCCTCGTGTAGAATAGAATGTTCTCTTGACATGGGATTCCCCTCTCCCTTACATATCTTGGCTTCAGTTTCTCCCCCCTCAATCCGCATATCACGACTGCCTTGCCCACGTCCAGACATCCACTCTCCCAATCACTGAGGATTACCTCGAAATCGAGATCTCTGATCGCGGGAGGGACCGTATACTTGGTGGGGGGAGAGTCACACCGGAAGTATCGGGGAGAATCCAACGGAAAGGGGACTAAGAGGGTCTCTCCCTCCTCAGTGATGTTACAAGCCATAGTAGCTGGAAGAGCTAGGTTTTCTTGGGTGTATTCCCCCCGTAGCAAGATCAGGACTTCTAGCCCCATCAAAAGTAATATAGGCTCATGGTATTTGTATGATTCCGATCCGCTCCGAGCTTTCAAACACCTACTCTCCTCTCACCTAGTAAGCTGCTGGTGCTACCTCTCAAGCTCCAACCCCCCAGATCAGAGGGGGTAGAGAGGCAATCCGTAATAGGGTGTGTAGTAGTACCACCCAGCCCACGGCCCGAGAAGCCACCAGCAGGCTCCTCTACCGAAAATCCACCCCGGCCTCTGCCAAGGTGGGAGGTAGCTGAACGGTCCCCTTCCCGGCCAAGGCCCATACCAGCCCCGACCTCTTCCGAAACCAGACCACCACATTTTTTCACCTTCCCCTTTATGTGCAAATGCACATAAATATATTACGGTTAAGAGTCTAGGAAAAAGGAGGATGGTGATGTAGTTGGGATGTGAAAGTGGGGATATTGAAGTAGCCATGGAAGAAAACAAAATAATGGAGGCTTTTCGAAAGAAGAAAAAATTAGAATCAATGAAAGAGTGGGAAGAGGTTAGAAAGATTTCCAAAAAAAGGCTAAAGGACTCCGGATCGAAAATTTAGAACGGGATCGAAACCCCGCGCGCTTTAGCCGTGGGGCGAATGCGTGCCGAGGGCCGATTCCGCAATAGCTAACGGCCCGAACGAACGCCCGTGAGGTCAAGACCTCCGTAACCCGTCCTTCCAAGGGGGATCGAGCCTCATCGTTGAAGCAAGAGGCCCACCGCCTTAGCGGTGCGGTAGTTCACCTAAGACGATACCACTATGAGCTTAGCTTGCTTGACTCCACGTAGTGCCCCTAGCCTATCTACCAGTCGTTTTATCTCTTCCGATGGTCCCTTTACCATCAAGGTTTCCATACAGTTTTCCTGATCGATGTGCATATGCTGGGAGGCTCTTATCACCTCACTTTTTTCGTGCTGGATCTCGGTGATCACATCCGTAAGCCCGCGGGTATGGTGATCATAAAGGAGGACGATAACTCCCAACTGTTCTCCCCTTAACTCCGTTCGCCACTTGTATGCCGCCAAGAAGTCTCTGACCGCATCTCTTATCGCCTCAGACCGGCTTGCATATCGTTGAGCCCTCAATGATTTATCGAGTTCCTTAAGGAGCTCTTGGGGCAAAGTGATGCTTATTCTCGCTATTTTCTCTCCCATGCTTCCAAAGCAATGTTGTGATGTCTCCTATTTTAATTCTGTCAGCGGAAAGTTCCCTGCGAGAGCTGGGGATGAGAGCCGAAAATCTTCCGGGAGGTGGAGAGGGCCACCCCGAACCCAACGCCTGTAAACCTCCACGACGCGGGTAGGATGGACATTGGATCTCCGTAACCGCCCGAAGGGGGATGGGATCGGGTCGGTGGATGAAGCAGGGGCTAGAGCACCGCTAAAGCGGGGAAAGCTTCCGCGAAGCGCGAGGGAAAGTGAACGTAACAGTTTTGAGTTCTTAAAGTATTTGGTTAAGAAGGTCAACTACCCTTCCCTAAAGGATGGGCTTGCAGGGTGATCATCATGTCCGAAGACACTCAAACCCGCATAGGGCCGGTTGACGGGGCGGCCCATGGAGGGAGAGCCGGCTCTCCGCTCCAAGTTCACGCGAGCAACCCATCTCCCCTCCTTCGAGCCGAGCCGTTTCAGCCCGCGCTTGGCAGACGGCTTGCCTTTGGCTTGGAGGGAGGAGCGCAAGGCTCGAAAGTGCTGTCTTCGTTTGAGGATACCTTTGCCCCTGACCTTGAAGCCGTTGGAAGCGACGAGCAAATTGTTCATTCCCGCATCAACAGCGGCTGGGTTATCTCCTTTTGGCTCCGGGACTTCTCGCTCGACGGTGACGTGCAGGAAGAACCGCTTGTTCTTGTAGGTGAGCACGGCGTGGGTCGGCTTGACACCCTCGAGCAGTTTCCGCTGGTATTCGCCTATTTTGAGCGGGGGCTTGATCCGCTTCTGAACCGTTGCGATGGAGGCGTGCCACCCGTCGGGCTTCTCGAACACACGGAAGAGCCTAGCGTCGAGGTCGAGCGAGAGCTTGTCGAACCGGAGGAGCCTGTTCCGCCTTTGCTTGTATGCTTTGGCCACCCGATCCCTGGCGCGGATTGCGAGGTTCGCAGGCAGGCCGAATTTGGCCCTGGTATCTCTGTAAACCATGTGGTGCAGGGCGACGGGGTTGAACACCCTGCGCTCGAAGGCGATCTTGGAGATGTGGTTGCAGGCATCCCGAAAAGCCTGGAGCGTGCGAGGAGCTTATGCCGTTCCTCGTCGCTGAGCTCAAGCCTGCACGCGACGGTCTTGGCGAGCCTCATCAGAACAGCGTATATGCATTTTCACTTAAAACCCCCCCGCAGTTCCTCCCCGCCTCAAAAGGTCGGGGTCTCCTCGCGGTGGTCGAGATGAAGATCGCCATAACGGGAAAAGGTGGTGTTGGAAAGACAACGATCGCCGCAGGACTATCCAGAGCCTACGCTAGAAGGGGGAAAAAAGTCATTGCACTGGATGTCGATCCTTCCCCGAATCTCATCACGGCCTTAGGAGTTGGTGGGGAAGTTCCGGAAAGAAAACTGATCCCTTTGATGGAGAGAGACTCCCTCATCGAAGAGAGAACCGGAGCACCACCTGAAGGATATGGACTGATCTTCAAATTAAATCCGAAAGTCGATGATTTATTAGATAAGTTCGGAGTCCAATGCAAGGATGGCGTTAAACTCCTTATCGTTGGAAGAATCAGAAGGGGGGGACAGGGTTGTTTCTGTCCAGCTAATGCCTTGGCGAGGAGACTCGTGGATCACCTCTCAGGCGTCGCTGATGTTTTACTCCTAGACATGGAAGCTGGAGTGGAACATCTTGGAAGGGGAACGACGAGAAAAGTGGAGATCCTCCTGACAGTGGTGGAACCGAGCCTGAGGTCCATCGAAACAGCTGGACGGATAAAAAAGCTTGGAGAGGATCTAGGGATAACCAAGATATTCGGGGTAATAAACAAATATCGTGATAGAGAAAATGAATTCATTTCAACGAAGCTCCAAAAAATTGGGGTTCCTCCCATATACTCTATCCCATACGAAGAAAGTGTGGCTAGAGCTGAACTCAAGGGAGTCTCTGTATTCGATGCGGAGGGGGGTGAGAGAATTCTAGAGAAAATGACAGAGCTAAGTGAAGTGGTGGAGAGAGCGGCTTCAAGTGGATAGAGATGATCGGCCCACTCGTGGGAGCCTCCGCATTGATCCGTGACGGGAAAAACAGGGTAGTGCTCATTAAGAGAGTATCTGATCCGGGAAAAGGGTTGTGGGCACTCCCTGGAGGATTAGTGGAGCCAGGAGAGGGTATTAGAGACACAGCAATCCGAGAAGTGGAGGAGGAAACGGGACTGAAGATAAAATTGCTTGATTTGTTTGGTGTGTATGACGTGATTGGGAGAGATGGGAAGGGGGATCTCAGATATCACTACGTCGTAGTGTGCTTTGAGGGAGAACCCATGGGTGGTGAGCTCAGAAGAGGGAAAGATGTTTCAGACGTCAGGTGGTTCTCACCGAGTGAGTTGAATGAAAAAATTATTACAGAAACGACCTCCCAAGTACTAAGAAAAGCTAAAATCATAACGTCCCCCTAAAAGCTTTGTCGAAGGTGATGTAACTGCTACCTAAAATATCCTTTTATATCCCAGGTGAACATGCGAGGGGAAAAACTCTGCCCACCGGGGCAAGCGGCCAAGCTCTTGGAGATTTCGTTCATCACCATAAAGCGCTGGATTTACGCGGGCAGGGTCAAGGCCATCAGGCTGCGGCCAAAAGGTATCGTATCCCAGAGAGCGGAATCAAACGGTTGCTCGGTCAACGAGTCCCAAAAAATCGGGCTATCGCCTACGCACGGGTTTCCTCAGTAGATCAGAAAGAAGATTTGAAACGTCAAAAACGAATGCTTCAGGAATACGCGAGGGGCAAGCGATACGAGTGGTTGCGACTTTCGAGAACCGACGGGGGTTGAAAAAAGTGTTCGAGATGCTTAGGGCTGGCGAGGCCGATACCGTGATCGTTGCGTGGAAAGATCGCCTCACCCGCTTTGGCTTTGAGTATTTGAAAAATCACGCTGAGGATCTCGGCGCTCGAATAGAAGTGGTAAATGAACGAGAAGAACGAACTCCCCACGAGGAGTTAGTCGGAGATCTCCCCTCCGTCGTCGCCAGCTTCTCTAGCAGGCTCTACGGTATGTGTTCAAACAAAGCGAGAATGGTGGTAGAGAGTGTCAGGTAGCGGAGGAACTCATGGCTCCTGCAAAGCTATCCGCGGAGCCAGAAAGAATTTCTGTACAAGCTTATTCGGGTTTTCGGGTATCCGGCCCACATCCAAGCCGTTTCTCCCTGCTGGACTGTCTTCAAAGATCGCACGCGCATTTTCACCTAAAAATCTCCCAGCCCTTTCGGACGGGGTCTCCTCGCGGTGGTCGAGATGAAACTGGTCAAAAATGTCTATTGGTATCCCGAGAAAGCTATCGGTGACTGCAACACCTACTTGATAGACAACAATCCTTGCGTGCTCATCGATCCCGGAAATCCAAGATATTTGAGTCAGCGCTTATCGGAGATGGAAAACGATGGTTTCGATATCAGAGAAATAGACCTAATAGCGAACACCCACAGCCACCCCGATCACTGCGGGGCCAACCGTGCACTTCAGACCCTCTCAGGGGCTAAGATAGCGATGCACCGTGAGGAATTAGAACACCTCTCATTCAGTATGGAGTTCGCTGGGTACTTCGGAATGGAGATGCCGAAGTTCGATGTTGATATTTTTTTGGAGGACAAACTGGGGGGAAAAATGAAATTCGTGGTGATTCACACTCCCGGTCACACACCCGGGAGTGTGAGCTTTTACTGTGAGGAACTGAAGTTACTGATGTGCGGGGATCTCCTGTTCGAGGGTGGTGTGGGTCGCACAGACTTTCCAGGCGGTGATCTGGAGAAATTGAAGGACTCCATAAGAAGGGTTTCCGAGTTGGATATTCACTACCTGCTCCCAGGCCACGGTGGCGTGGTCAAAGGGGCGGAAAAGACTAAAAGAAATTTTGAATTCATAAAGGAGTACTTTTTGTAGAACCCTCCCCCAAACGATCCAAGCCGAAACGGTGGTCTAATCCCTTCCGCGATCTCGCACTGCACTTCGCTCGAACCTCCAACGAATCGCCCCATAACTAAAAATTTAAATATAACTAGAATCCATCAAATAAAATGCCACCCGTAATAGATAGAGAGAAGTGCACCGGTTGCGGGGAGTGTGTAAACGCCTGTCCTGTCGAAGTGCTAGAAGTCAAGGATGAAAAATGTGAGGTCGTTAAGCCCGACGAGTGTGTAGACTGCAGAGCATGTGAAGCAGTATGTACTGCGGGTGCCATAAGTTTTCCGGAATGATCCAAATCACAAAGTTTCCAGCGTGGAAAGATCCCCCGCCGCGATGAAGTTAGATTCATCTATCTCCAGCGCTTTCTCTATCCTCCTTAGAACTTCTTCTTTTTCTTGAGGAAATTGGTACCCCTCACTGTCTTGTTTGAAGACCCACCTAAAACCCGCTCCCGTGTGATAAAATGGGTTAGCAAAGTGATCAAAGCATACCTTTCCCTCAAATTCCAACCCTTTGATAAGAGTTGCTATTTCTTTCAGCTCCTCGTGAGGTGACAGCAGGATGAATTCTCCCCTCTTCCATTCTTCGAAAAGAGGAGTGTCTTTCAGTGGAACCAGTCGGCGAACCCTTACGAAATCAGGGTTTATCTCGTTCAACACTTTCGCCGTGTTTTCCGCGTGTCGCCTCCACATCGATTTCCCACCCAGTCCCAAAATGACGTAAAGGGAGAGCTCGAACCCAGCCTCTATAGCTTTCTTCCCACCCACGATGAGTTCTTGGGGCGTCATCCCTTTGTTCATATACTTCAGGACTAGCTCATCCCCACTTTCTAACCCCACGTGAAGTCTTGAGAGCCCAGCCTTTTTGATCTCTTTCAATTCACTCATAGGTTTCTTGAAAACAGTTCTACCCCTAGCGTACGAAGTCACTCGCTCCGGAGCTCCAAGAGTTCTCTTGAAAAACCTCAAAATCTCTACCAAGTCGTCTGTTCGCATCATCAAGTTATCCGCATCTTGGAGGAACACGGTCCTAGCGCCATCCCTGATCCAACTAAATACATTCATTATGCACTGAAAATTCAAGAACTCGCCTAGATTCAGCTCAGAAACTTCTTTCCCATAAAGGGAGTAACTGCTTAGAGCCAACGCTGTCCACTCCATACCACCTAGCTTCTTGGAGATGGTCTCTATCCCATCCTTCAAGGTTTTCACATTCTCGATCTCCCTCTCGATCTCCTGTATCCCTCGGATCTTGAACCTCTCTCGGTTGTAGGGCTTACCGTAGCAGAACTTACAGAGACCCCAAGGACAGTTCCTCGTGAGCCTCAAGAGTAACGAGTGCCTCCCTTCCGAGGGTGGTCTTATAGGCCCGATTTCATACGAGATTTTTTTAAGCATTTCCAACTCAAGCATCCCTTCCCCCCACATTCATCCAAATCCAGCAAGAAATGCCCGAACATTCTTACCGAGCACCACATGATTATACCCCCCCTCTAGAACTCCGTATCTCTTTCCACCACACAAGGCATCGGCTCGCTCTTTAATGATCTTTCCGATTTCGTTGTAATCTTGGGTCTTCAGCGCGCCACCCCAGTCCTCCTCATGGTTGTCGAATCCTGCAGAAACGCATATAACATCGCACGTACGGAGGCTGGAAAGGAATGACTCCAGATCTTCCAAGATGGCGATTCTGTCTCTCCCCCCTAGGTGGTGGTAGACGACCTCATCCACGTGTGCGAAAATATTCGCGGTACCATCACCATAGTGGAGATCAAAATCCACGATCACCGCGCTCTTTATTTTTCCACTTTTTCTCAGCTTCTCAACCGAAACAGCGATGTTGTTGAAATAACAAAATCCCCAACAGTTATCAGGGTTCGCGTGATGTCCTGGAGGTCTTATAAGTCCAAACGCGGGGCCCTCTTCCATAGCTATCTCGGATGCCTTTATCGCACCTCCCGCCGATAACAGCGCTACCTCGTAAATCACGGGTTTCTTCTTGATCCGATCCAAGTGGGAACGGGTATGGACCAAGCAAATGTCTTCCTCGCTTGCGGGTTCTGGTTCCACGAAATCAAAGGCCCCGCCGAGTTCGTCCAAGATTGATTCCATCCTGCCAGGCGCAGCCGCTGGATCAGAAGAGTAGACGGTACGATATTTCTCACCGTAAACGATTTTCATTTCTGTATAACTCTGGAGATTCCATTGAAAAATTTAACTTCGGGAGCCTCCACCCTCTCGACGCTTTAACCTCCCCACTTTTTTCCCCCCAACGATCTTCTCGATTCTCACCCTCTCAGCCCTATAAACCGATATGAAATTCATTGTCTTGAAGTTCTCTTCGATTTCCTCGATCTGTTTTGGTGTGAGGGGACCAACGGGGCTCGGTCGGGTAGGTGTATTGATCTGCACTTCGTCTGGTCCGATTTCCTTAATCACTTCCGCTATCCTCCCAGCATACCTTACGTTCTGAGGCACGAACATCACTTCGATAGAGAACTTTCCTCTGTAACCTTTCCGAAAAAGCTTCATCCCCTTCACGAGCTCCTCGAACCCAACACCTTGGTGGGGGCGGTTCACCGCTTCGAGCACTTCTCCATTCGGAGCATCTAGCTTTCCCTTAATCACGTCCGCTTTGGCCAACTCCCTCCTCACATCCTCTCTAACCATCAGCGTAGAATTGGTTAACACCGCAACCGGGAGATCGGTTATCTTCCGCACGGCCATTATGGCTTCCCCCAAATTGAGAGCTAGGGTCGGCTCACCCGTTCCCGAAAAAGTGATGATATCAGCATCAACTTCCTTCAACGTTTTTCGTAAATCCTCCTCCATTAGATCGGTGGGAACGTAGAGCTTTCTCTCAAGGGTTTTCTCGGTGGTTCTTCCGAGCGAGCAATATATACAATCGAAGCTGCATACTTTCCCTTCCTCTTTGCATATCAGGTCAATCCCAAGTGACCTACCAAGTCTCCAAGAGGAAACCGGACCATAGATTATCTCCATCATCTCCCCCTCCATGTCGCTTTTAAACATATGAACGCCCCAAAGGGTTTGAGTATCTTCACCAAGAACTTTTCTATCTTTTTACCCCCATTCAAAACGAACTCTGGAGTCTCGGGTGGGAGGAGGAGAGTCGAATCCCACTCTACCTTCATAGGTCGTAACATCGTTGTCAGCTCCAAAGGGTTATAGAATCTGGCATACTTGAAGACGGACTCTCGCACCAAGGATTTGAGTTTCCTCTCGATAGCCCAAGAACTCCAGCTGTTAAGGACTCCAAGGACTATTCTCCCGCTCCTCCGGAGAACCCGTTTCATCTCATTTACTACGAGTGCTGGGTGTTCTATGAACTCTAAAGTTGTTATCGAGATGATGAGATCAAAGCTCCTGTCTCTAAAAGGAAGCTTTTCGGCTGTCCCCAACACGAAATTCATATGGATTCTCCTCTCCTGTGCTTTGTTCCAAGAAACTCGAAGCATGTTTCTGGAACGGTCATAACACGTTACATCTAATCCCATTTTCGCTAGTTCTATGGCATATATCCCGGTTCCACACCCCACATCAAGTATCCTTTCACCTTTCTTCGGAGCGGCGAACTGGAGGATCAATTCCTTCTCCAGCTCATGAGCATATTTGCCAAGAGGGGTGTCATACCACTTGTCGTAACTAGATGCTATTCGATCGAAATCCGCCCCCATCACCTGACTCGGACAAATTACCGTTTAATTCTACCGCTAGACATTTTTTGAAAAAAAACCAAGTCTCTCACCGAGTCCAAGATAACGGATGACGAAAGTCAGCTCGAAGATCAAAGACGAGAATTTATCTGCCTCCGCGAGAAGACCCCTCCGCAAGGGAGGGGATGGGGCCGATTACCCCAAAAAGATATAAAACCTAGCCACGTATATACGTTTGGCAAGTATGGCAAAACACACATCCTTGGTGCTCCATGACGAGAGTGACGAGGAGCTGTGGGCTTGGGCACAGTACCGGGCGAAGGTTCTGAAGTTTAAGGACACGAGCGAGTACATGCTCAAGCTTGTGGAAAAGGATCGAAAAGGTGAAGTCAAATGGCCCAAGCGATGAAGACCCTGAAGTTACCCGTTGGCCAGCGAGCGCAGAAGCCCCGTCCTTTAGGGCGGGGTAGTTCACCGACCAGTACTGAGGTACCGATAAAACGGCCGGGGTGGCACACACGAGGGACCGAACCTCCTGCAACTGTGCTCACGGGATGAAATTTTCTGCCGAGTCCTCGTTTCGACATGGGAAAAGTTTTTTGAATTAAAGTGAGAGAGGTTTGGGTGTCCGAGATGAAAGAACTTCTGGAGAAGCTGTCCAATGCCCACGGTGTTTCGGGTCGTGAGGATGAGATAAGAGAGATCCTCAAGGAGGAGTTGGAAGGTCATGTGGATGAGATAAAGATCGACACGATGGGAAACTTGATAGCAATCAAAAATGGTTCGTCTACCTCTTGCATGCTTGCGGCTCACATGGATGAAATCGGGTTGATGGTCAAATACATAGACGAACGGGGGTTCATACGTTTCGTTCCCATAGGGGGATGGTTCGAACAAACTCTCCTGAACGAAAGAGTTGTGTTCAAAACCGAGAGAGGAGAGGTGTACGGAGTGATAGGGTCAAAGCCGCCCCACTTGTTAGAGGAAGAGGAGAAGAAGAAACCCATCAAAGCAGACGACATGTTCATAGATGTGGGAGCTCGAAGCGAGGAAGAGGTAAAAAAAGCTGGGGTAACGATCGGTAGCGTGGCGACTTTGGATAGAACGGTCAGATTCCTCATAAACAATAGGGTGACGGGAAAAGGGTTCGACAATAGGGCGGGACTAGCTATAATGATAGACGCTGTGAAGAAGACAAAAACGAGTGCCACCGTGTATGCGGTAGGGACTGTGCAGGAGGAGGTTGGACTGAAAGGAGCTAAAACCTCCGCTTTTGGGCTTCAGCCATCCGTGGCTATAGCCTTGGATGTCTCAATACCTGGTGATCACTTAGGAATAGAGAAGAAAGACTCGTCTCTGGAGCTAGGGAAGGGACCATCCATAACGGTGGTGGATGCGAGTGGAAGGGGGATCATCGTCTCCAGAAACGTACTGAAGTGGCTGACCGAAACAGCGGAAGCGCACAAAATCCCATACCAGTTGGACGTGGCTAAGGGTGGAACTACTGATGCGACCGCCATATCCCTAACACGGGCCGGCATTCCCACAGGAGTAGTAGGTATTCCCACCAGATACATCCACTCCTCAGTAGAGATGCTGGACATGCATGACATGACTTCAGCAAGCTCCTTGGTCACAAAAGCGTTAGAGAATATAGACAAGTATTTCTAACGATGGATGAGCGGAGGGGAACTCCCAGTCGAGGTGGCTCCCGGAGTCGGATGGGGTGCGGGGGTGACCACAAGGGGGCGGTGTTCCACTAGCATACGCGCTATTTTGTTCCTCGCACTCTCAAGACAGCGCCACAGCGTCCCCCGCGAAATTCTCATCCGCTTGGCAGCCTCCTCTTGATTCAACCCCTCATGGTACACTAGCCGAAATGCCTCATACTCATCGTATGCCATATAAATTGGATCCGGAGTTCCAGGGGGAAATTCTTCACATGAGGAAGGAATAAACGTGAAGAGACATGGTTTTAACCCTATGAATCTGGGTTTCATGGGCCTCCCGGGCCCGTGTCTGAAGTGTCTCCACCTGTACACCCTTATCCAAAAAAAACTAGGTGCAAGGGGTAGATATCCCTTCCGGACCTAGGTCGAGCACTTGAGAGTACGTTTCACACCCGTATGACCACGTTTTCGGCCTCCAGCTTACAACTCAGCTCTCTGGCCACGACATACATGTTATTCATCCGGATGAGGGAAGTCAAGGGTGGACCAAGATGGGCATCGGCCGTATGGCACGTTTGAAGACCCAATATCGCCCCGAGGAGTGGTATCCCCTCATCAACATGGGACCCGTTTATGACGAGATGGGCGAGCGGGATCACACCGAAGATCTCGATATCGGTTTCCAGATACTCCACACACATGTAAAAATTTTCGAGATCCACGTCGTCCAAGCACAAGCACACGTTATCGATTAGTATCGTCACCCCTTCAAGATGTATCGATAGGGTGGTGACCAAAGTGATGTTTTCGTTGACATCCCCCACGATATTTATTTGATCGGTGGAAGAAGAGTTTGCCCAGATTTGGAAAGTGGGCTCGCTTCCCCCAAGCAAGGGAACGGGAAAGATGATGAGAGCAAATAAACTCAGGAAAACGAGGAAGGCTAACTTGAAACCTTGATGAAATCGCATGCAGGTCCCCCAAAAATTAAAAGAGGCTGGCGTCTTACGGCTACACTATTTCGAGCTTTATCACGAGATCGTTTAAGTCGATGGAGCCCACGTTCATATGACTCACCCAAGCCCTGACATTTTTAACGTTGAGAACGTCGGCAGTAGTAGCGAACTCTTTGTCCCCGGAGGGACCCATTCCCAAGTTCTCCGCCGCCATCGTGGTCGCCATGAAGTTTTCGCACTTCATCAGCACACTCATCGCTTCAGCGCTAGATCCCTTAACAATAGCTCTCACGGTGAGTCCTCCAATAGACATCTCCTTGGATATACACATCTCCGCTATATCGGCACCATCCAGCTCTATGAAAATCTTTCCCAGCTCTCCAGAATTTTCAGATATAGTCCCAGCATAGAGGTTTAATCCTCGTCCCTGGATCCCATCGGCACTGAATTGGAAGTCACTCACTGGCATTCCTAGGCTCACTCCCGCCATCGAAGTCATCACCACTATACCGAAGATAGACGCCAGCCCCACACCTGCTATTTTTCCAAATCCTTCCATTCTTTACTCCCTCCTTCGTTTTTTGTCATAGGCCCTCCTATGACCTTGAAGTTGGAGTCCATGCATACGCATGGGCTCCCCCCACCACGCAGAGGATGGATCCCAGTATAACACCTCCTAGCGTCCCTACCCATGAAAGCGCAGCCAAGATGACCAAGAACAGACCAGTCACCTTAGTGGAATCCTTTCGTGGAAACATAGCTAGGATAGCCGCCAAAGCTAAAGTGGAACTCCCCAAAAACATCCCCCAGAAGACTAGAGAGGAGTACATGTAAAGTGGAAAGAATTTTAGTGGAACGTACAGGATGAGCAATCCCCCAAGTACTGCACAATATATCCCCCAAAATGGATACTTTCCCCTCAACGCGTTCCATTTAGGTTTGAACCTAGGGATACTCCCAAGCAAGGGGGGAAGGAGTATTGCTAGCGTGACATAGGGAACGAGTGGAATAGCCCACATCACCCCTATCAACAGCACCAGAGGGGGTGCCGGGAGGAAACCTCCTATGGAGAGGTCCAAGTAGAGGAGGAACCCAACTATCATCACGATGCCGACCAGCGTTTGGGTTACTATCCTTCCGGTGGAGGCGATATCCCGCTGGATCTGATCCATTACCACAAGCCCAACGAAAGCCAAGACAAGGGTCGTGAGAAGCACCGTTATACAAAGGGTGAATGAGAGGAGAGAGGATGAAACGCTCTGATACCACAGTGCTATACCACATCCGAACAAGAGAATCGGAAACACCCAGTGTTTTTTGTTCCAGAGATTCAAAAACCCCAACCCTATCGCAAGGGCTACGGAGTTCCATTTCTCAACCAAGTTATCCCACTTAGGAAACATGTGACGGGTTTTCCCCCCAACTTGAGATAGGTCTCCCGTGGGCTTGGCTTCACCTGCTGAGATCTCCCGGGTGATCTCCGCTCCACCCACCTCAGAAGGCTTCTCTTCTAAGGGCCGGAGAACGACCGAAATCTTTCCCTTATCGAACTCACCACCGAACTTGGATTTAAGTAGTTCAATCGATTCGAGTATCCCCATCGCTTCCACCTCTACGGATTGGAGTTTTCTCCAGTTTTTTCGGCTCCCACTCCCTCAAGCACCTTTTTGACCTCCTCGATGCTCATGCTCAGCGCTGAGAGGAGCGCTCGGCTTATGTCTTGGGGGGTAGTCCGATCTAGCACCTCCTCGATGAGCTGATCCAGCCTCCCCTCTATTTTTTTCTTGATCTTCTGGACGATCGAAACCTTAAGTTCGTTCATTTTCAATTTATCGAGGCTTTCTGCGATAACTTGTTTCAAGTTGGATTCCATCATGCGCTTGAGTTCCTCGGCCAAACTCTGCTGGAGTTCGGTCTTGATGACCCTGGACAGCTCCTCTTTAAGTTCGGCTTCTAAGTTCCTCGATAGCTCTTCCATCTTCCCTCTTCCTCAAGACCTTTTAAATACTTGTGGTCAAATCTAAGGCCCATTTTCCGGTATACCCAAAATCCGGGGGGCCCACTCGTTCGAGGTACGGGTTTGAGGTTACTAAGACAGTGGACTACCGCACCGCTGAAGCGGGGCTTCCTCCTCGACGACTAGGCTCGATCACCCATGGAAGGGGGTTACGGAGGTATTGATCTCCAGGTGTTCGCTCGGGCCGTTAGCTATTGCGGAATCGGACCTCGGCACGCATTCACCCCACGCTAAAGTGCGGGGTTTCTCGCTCGATTCCGTTCTAAAGCTTCATCATCAATTTTCCCAGGTCGAATTCACCCCATACTTTGGTGGGTGAACTTCCGATGATAAACGCGGGCGGCTATTCCGAGAAATCCCACGACGGTGGCGATCCAGAACCTAGAGGTCAAAAAGGTTGTGATGGGAACGTTTACTGCGGTGGAACCCGCCTGCACGGTTATGCCGCTGCTCTCGCCGCTGAGGTAAGGGATTTCCACATCGATGTCGATGTTTCCCTCTTTGACTATGGAGGAAACCAAGGTCGGAAGGAATCTATTCGCTAAGAACGCTCCCATCACGAGAAGCAACACCATCCCCACCACCATCCAAAATACCTTGGTAGCACCAAACTTCATTAAATGCTTAGACCACCACCGACCGGTGAAAATAGACCCGAGTACCAGCAGGAGCCCCCCCACCAGAACCGTAAGCTTCGCAGCCAGAAGGGCGTAGTTCACGAGAGGAGACTCCATGGATTGGTCGAGGATAGACAAATGGAGATCGAAAGGTGAGAAGGATAAATCCATCATTCCATCCCCCGCGTGAGCTTGCCACCACGGTCCTGAAAAGGGGAGGATAAGCATTAGAACCCCTCCTGCGACCCCGAACCAGTTTATCCCTTTGACAAGATCCATGTTCATACCGTCTCCCCCAGTGGAATTGTAACCACTAATGACTCTCCGATAGAGACCTTAATACCGTAGATCGCTACTTGCAAGTTTTCAATTCTGATCTCCAACGAGTTTTCTCCACCGTGTGCGGAGTCGATGTGGGCCTTGCCCTCTCGTGTCAGTGTTAAAACTATGGCCACCTCCCCGCTCGTCTCAGGAGAAAGTTCAACGGGGGCTTGAAGTTTGATCGTCCCCAGGAATACATCGTGTGTAGCACAATACGCATTAGCCGAGAAGTTATCTATCCTCACATTTCCCTCCGGTACGCTTAGGGAGATCTTGACCTCTAAGGTTAGCTCATCCGTCCACCCAACCCAAGCGTTCTCGATGGAATTCCTCACATCCTCGAGGCTGGTGACGATGCTCTCAGTCCTGCTCGTTAGGGATTCGATGTCTTCTCGGGGTGCGAGCGTGGTCTGCAGGTCCCATCCACTCGCCCCGAAGGCGGCGATAAGAGGTGCAATCCAAAGGATTATCGAAAGTGCGGTCAAAGACAGTTTGAGTACTCCCTCCTTCGTGAAAACCACCTATTCAGTCATCCGTGATATGTCCTCTCTACACTTATATTTATTCATTTAAACTTTGCCAACTTCTTCGTTGCCCTCTTCAGGTCCGCACTAAAGGTTTCCAGCTCCTCCAACATTTTTCCGACATCGCTGAGATTCTCCTTGATGAGTTTAACGAACGCGCTGCCCACTATAGCTCCATCCGCTCCAGCGTCCAGCACGGCCCTCACGTGCTCAGGTTTTGAGATACCGAACCCCACAGCTATTGGTATTTTCGAAAGCCTCTTTACCTTCTTGATCGTCGGCCTCACGAGTTCAGAGAGCCTTTCTCTCGGCCCCGTGACACCCAACAAGGACACCACGTACACGAAGCCACTCGATCTTTCACATATAGTCTTCACGCGCGAAGGTGGAGTGGTGGGTGCC
The DNA here is from genome assembly GCA_029259185.1 of Hadesarchaea archaeon. Classification (GTDB taxonomy): domain Archaea; phylum Hadarchaeota; class Hadarchaeia; order Hadarchaeales; family WYZ-LMO6; genus JAPDJF01. Next base: position 48,821 of record JAPDJF010000003.1, on the reverse strand, counting down.
ACGAGTTGAATGGTATCGATTCCCACCTCCCTCGCGATCTTCCTAAACTCTCCGGACTCGTCTATGGGGAGGTCGGGCACGATTATCCCATCGCCCCCCATGTGAGCTAACCTGCTTAAGAATTCCCGGATACCGAATTGTAGTACTGGGTTGAAATACGTGAGAATCACAAGTGGCACATCGCTCCCTTCTCGGATTTCCTTAACGATCTCGAGCACCGTATCGGTGTCTGTCCCGGCTCTCAGGGCTCTATCCGTGGCTTCTTGGATAGTTGGTCCATCCGCTATGGGATCGGAAAAAGGCAACCCCAACTCCACAACATCAGCATGTTTAGCTAACACCTGAACGATCGAAGGGGTTATTTCTGGTGCCGGATCCCCCGCGGTGATGAATGCTATGAGCGCACCCTCTCCTCTTCTCCGGAGTTCCTCAAATTTTTCCGCTATTCGACTCAATCCTTAGATCCCCCCAAAGTTTTCGCCACAAGTTCCACATCCTTATCCCCCCTCCCCGAGAGGTTAACTACCACAAGCTTGCCCCTGAATTTGGAGGCTCTCTTCCTCAGGTAGGCTATCGCGTGGGCCGACTCAAGGGCAGGGATGATCCCTTCGGTTTTCGATACGATCCTAAACGCTTCTAAGGCCTCCCCATCCGTAACGTAGTCATACTTCACCCTCCCCCGAAGCTTCAGAAAAGCGTGCTCCGGTCCTACACCTGGATAGTCTAACCCAGCAGCGATGCTGTGGGTCTGGAGAATCTGTCCGAATCGATCCTGCATAACGTAGCTCCGTGACCCATGAAGAACACCTTCAGAACCGGCACAGAGAGGAGCGGCATGCATGTTTGTTTCAAGCCCCTCTCCTCCAGCCTCGATACCGAAGAGTTGAACAGGGTCATCTAGAAAATCATAGAATATCCCGATGGCGTTGCTCCCCCCACCAACACAGGCTACGATTGCATCTGGTAGTCGCCCTTCATGCTTTAGAATCTGTTTCTTGGTCTCCCGACCGATTACCCGCTGAAAATCTCTCACGATCATCGGATAAGGGTGAGGTCCGACCACGGAGCCGAGCAAATAGTGGGTGGTCTCGACGTTCGTCGTCCAATCCCGAAGAGCTTCATTTATGGCATCCTTCAGGGTGCGGGAACCGCTCTTGACCGGGATCACCCTGGCCCCCAGCAACCGCATCCGGAACACGTTAAGTTTCTGTCGCTCCATGTCCGTGACACCCATATAGATATCACACTCCAAACCGAGCATGGCAGCGGCCGTGGCGGTGGCGACCCCGTGTTGTCCCGCCCCGGTCTCCGCGACTATGCGCTTCTTCCCCATATATTTGGCCAGAAGCGCTTGCCCTAGCGTGTTGTTGAGTTTATGTGCACCGCCGAACAACAGGTCTTCCCTTTTCAAGTACAGTTTGGAACCGATCAGTTCGCTTAACCTCTTAGCATGGTAGAGAGGAGTAGGCCTGCCCCCATACTCCCTCAGCAACGCTTGAAGTTCTCGCTGAAACCTTTTGCTTTTTTTGATCTTCAAGTAGTATCTCTCGAGTTCCTCAAGAGCTGACATTAAGGTCTCCGGTACGAATTTTCCACCATAGGGCCCAAAGTATCCACGATGATCCGGATATCTCCTCGTAAGTCGCGCCCAGTTTATCGTTCGCGAGGACACATCATCCCTCCTCACCCAATTCTAAGTCGAGCCTCGGAGGAGAGCTAGTACTCGCTCGCGATCTTCTGATCTCGAAGCTGGTACCGCTGAACTTCGGAGGGACAGAGGATATTAACATCATGGACTCCTCACGGCCTTCACGAATTTATACATGAGTTCTGGATCTTTTATTCCGGGCTTGGATTCGACCCCGCTCGCCACATCCACTCCGTAAGGTCGGACGATTTCGATCGCCTTCCGTACATTGGAATGTGTGAGTCCCCCGGCCAAGAAAACCGGTTTCTTCAACATCTTCCGTATCTCTCCACTCAGTGTCCAGTCGTGAGGCAACCCGGTGCCACCTCCAATTGGTCCTCTCGTATCAAGCAGTATGTAGTCCGCTATCCTACTAGCCTCGAGAGCTTTTCTAATCACCTCCCCACGATTCACTCCGCTGGATGGAATCGAAATAGTGAGAATCAGCTCTTCCCCACCCCCCATCTTCACCCCCATTAGCTTGGAGAGGGAGAACTGCGGATTAATTTGAAGGACATCCGGCTTGAGTCTCACAGAAACTTTCTCTATTTCCCAGGGCTCTCTAGGTCTAAGCACGGCAACCTTTTTTACTTCCCTCGGGACTACCTCGAAAAGCTTCTTCGCCGTTCCTAGTGTTACACGTCTAGGGGACCCAAGCACGAGATTTATGCCTATCATATCAACCCCCATATTACATGCCGCCCTCACGTCTCTCTCCCTTTTGAACCCACATATTTTGACTTTCACCACATCTTCACCCTAGTAGGGATCTCACCTTTTTCTCAATGTTTTTAGCCCGCATCAGAGAGGTCCCCACGAGCACGGCATCGACGCCCGCATTCACGACCCTTTCCACATCTTCACGAGACCTGATGCCACTCTCGCTTACTAGGACCACTTCTTCAGGAACTAATGGGGCAAGTTCGAGAGTTCGCTCCACATTCACCTCAAAAGTGCTTAAGTCCCTGTTGTTGATTCCAATGAGTTCAGCTCCAGCCGAGAGAGCAAGATCCAACTCCTCTTCGGTGGTGACTTCTACGAGTCCTTCCATTCCTAGCTCGTGAGTGAGTTCAAGAAATCTAGGCAATCTTTTCCCCAAGATCTTAACTATGAGGAGCACGGCATCAGCTTGAGCTTCAGCGGATTCGTAAAGCTGATACTCCTCCACGATGAAATCTTTACGGAGTATCGGAACCCTCACCACATTCTTCAAGAGCTTGATCGAGGACAAATCCCCCATGAAGTACTCCGGCTCGGTAAGCACCGAAATCGCAGTTCCGCCACCTCTCTCGATGGCGAGCCCCACATCGACCACATCGACTCCTGAACGTATAACTCCAGCAGAAGGAGAGGCCCTCTTTATCTCCCCTATAAGGGCTACCTTCCAAGCTTTCTCTATCGCCGAGACCAAGCTACGCCTCTTATACTTCGGAATATTCATCGAAGAGATGGGTCTTGCCTCGGCCAGTTCCTTGGTCCTCGCTCTAACCTTTCTCACTATCTCATCTAGCACGTTCATCTAACCCCTCCTCCAGTGTTTTGATCGTCTGAGGATCACCGCCCGTGGCTTCCACCAATTGGAGGAGTTTTCGATAGGCCTTACCCGAATCTATGGCTTCATTCGCCATCTCTATCCCATCTCTCAGATCCTCCGTTTTCCCACTCACGGTTATGGCTGCACCGGCATTGAGCACCACTATATCCCTCCTCGGCCCTCTTTCTCCACGTAGAATTTTGAGTAAGATCCTCGCATTACGCTCAGGATCCATTCCCGCGATATTCGCGGGGATAGTCCTCTCGATTCCGAAATCCTCTGGGCTCACCGTATAGGTGAAAACTCTGCCATCCCTCACCTCCGAGACCCTCGTCTCACCCAAGGTCGAGAGTTCGTCTATACCATCAACCCCCGAAACCACCATCGCGCGCTTACACCCGAGCCTCGCGAGGACTTCTGCGAGCTTTTCGGTAAGAGAAGGATCATAAACACCCACGAGTTGGGCACTACAGCGTGCCGGGTTCGTTAAAGGACCCAAGATATTGAAGACCGTACGTATGCCCATTTCCTTCCGGGGACCGATTGCGTGACCCATAGCTCTGTGAAACTGGGGGGCGAAGAGGAACCCTATCCCTACCTCCTCAATACACCTCTGAACCCTCTCGGGCGGGAGGTCGAGCTTGATTCCAAGGACTTCAACCACATCAGCACTACCCGCTCTGCTCGTCACCGATCGGTTTCCGTGCTTCGCTATGAACACCTCAGCCCCTGCGGCTACGAAGGCTGCAGCAGTACTCACATTAAAAGTTTTAATCTTATCCCCTCCCGTTCCGCATGTGTCAACGAGTTCATCTCTGATCCTCGGACTTATCCTGTAAGCGAATTCTCTCATAACGCTTGCAAAAGCTGCGATCTCCTCCACGGTCTCCCCTTTCATCCTCAGTGCCGTGAGAAATGCTCCTATCTGGGCTGGCGTTGCTTCGCCCGACATTATTTGTTTCATCGCCTCTTTGGCCTCTCCTCCAGTGAGGTTAACTCTTTCCACGAGCTTTCGGATGGCAAGCTGGATTGGATTCACGGCTCCACCTCCAAGAAGTTTTTGATGATGGTCTTCCCGTTTGGAGTGAGAATGGACTCCGGATGGAACTGGACCCCGAACACGGGAAACTTCTCATGCCTTATTCCCATGATCTCCCCATACTCATCATCGGTCAGAGCCGTAACACGCAGACACTCTGGCAGGCTCCCACCATCCACCACGAGGGAATGATAACGCGTTGCCTCAAATGGGTTGGGCACGCCTTTGAAGAGAGGGCAACCATCATGCCTTATTCGTGAGGTCTTCCCGTGCATTATCCGCTTAGCTTTCACCACCCGCGCACCGAAAGCGTAGGCTATGGATTGGTGTCCCAAACACACACCCAAGATGGGTATCTTCTCCCCCAACTCGCGCACGGCCCCTACCGAAATCCCTGCGTCCTTGGGTGTCCTAGGCCCCGGGGAGATCACTATCCGATCGGGTTTGGCCTTCTTGATCTCTCGAATGGGAACTCGATTGGTGAACACCACCGGTTTGGCCCCGAGTTCACCAATATACTGGACGAGGTTGTAAACAAAGGAATCTATATTGTCTATGACGACGACCCGCATCTAGATCCCCGCCGCACGGAGCAATGCTTTGGCCTTATTTTTCGTTTCATAGTGCTCTTTCCACCCAACTGAGTCCGCGACCACACCCGCACCAACTTGTACGTATCCCCTCCCTCGCTCCGCGATCAAAGTTCTGATAGCTATGGCGAAGTCCATGTCCCCTATATAACTGAAGGAGCCCACAGCACCGGCATAGATTCCCCTCTGCGTTCCCTCAAGCTCTTCGATTATTTCCATTGCCCTGACCTTTGGGGCACCCGTAACGGTCCCGGCCGGAAAGGTCGCTTTAAAAGCGTCAAAAGCGTCTCTCCCCGGCGAGAGTTCTCCTACAACGTTCGAAACTAGGTGCTGGACATGGCTGTACTTCTCCACCCTCATGAACTCCGTAACCTTCACGGAACCAAACCTTGATATCTTCCCCACATCGTTCCTCGCGAGATCGACGAGCATCACGTGCTCCGCTCTCTCTTTTTCATCCATCAGGAGTTCCCGCTCCAGCCTTCCATCCTCGCTTGGATTCGCCCCCCTTCTCCTCGTCCCCGCTATAGGGCGAACCGTTACCCTCTCTCCATCCAGCTTCACCTGAACCTCAGGACTGGATCCTATCACGCTTCGCTCAGGAAAATCGAGGAAAAACATGTACGGAGAAGGATTTATCCTGCGCAGGTTAACGTAAAACGATTCGAGAGGGGGTGCGGGATCTAGCTCAATCCTCCTGGAGAGTACAACTTGGATGACATCTCCCTCGTGGATGTACTGCTTGGCTATTTCTACTGCTCTCCCAAACTCTCTCGCCGTGAGGTTAGACCTCACCCTGATCTTCCTCCTTTTCTCTTGAGGTTCAATTTCACCCACCTTCATCATTTCCTTCAATACGATCTTTCCCCTGTGACAGACTTCTTGGAAATCGGAGTTCTCCGAAAGGAGTGTGTTCACACAGTAGATGGTCTCCCCACGCGCGTGATCGAAGACGATCACTTTGCCGGGGAGCGAAAACTCTAGCTCGGGTTGCCCCAAATCGTCTTTAGCTCGTCCCCCCAGGTCCAAGAAAGAACGCACGTAGTCATATCCCACGTATCCGACCGCGGACACCAAGTACCCCGGCTTCAGTCTCGGCACCTCGAGTTCATCGAAAAGAAACATCCTTTTCAGAACCTCCAGCGCGTCCCCCCCCACCCCCCTCTTGCTCCCCATATCTGCCAGCTCCTTTCTCCCTTCGAGTAAGTATCTTTTCCCCTTGACTTTGAGATGTAACAGAGGATCATATCCTATGACGGAATAACGGGCGGTCCCTCCAGCTATCTCCGCTGACTCAAGCAGATAGGAGACAGAGGATCTCCTACGGACGCTAAAGTATACCTTAGCTGGATCCTTGTACCCTTGGACGCGTGCTATCATGGGAACTATACAAGGTCTCTCAAGCTCATCCACCATCGCTTTTACCATGTCTACGGTCGTGCTCTCTCCCAGTCCCCTCATCTCCTTTTCTTTCTTTGTTGTACTTTTTAATACTTTGTAGTACACTTTTGTACATTACAGATTCGGAGAAAGACTACAGAATAATCATCCCGAGCAGATAAATCCCGTACAATCCCAATAGCATGCACCCGGTGAGACGTCCCAATCGTTTGTTTCGTGTGAGAGAGACAAGCAGGATAACCATGGCCAAAAGCATTACTGAGTTTCCAAACGCTAAAGTGTTTGATTCAACGGTAAGTGGACTTATGATCCCTGCCACCCCAAGTACCCATCCCAAATCCATTATATTCGCCCCCAAGATGTTTCCGAGCGATAGCTCGGGAACCTTCTTCGAGACGGAGATCAAAGCTGTAGTCAACTCTGGGACGGAGGTTCCGAACGCGATGAGCGTGAACCCTATCACGGCCTCTGATACCCCCAAGGAGGATGCGAGTTCGACCCCCGAAAAGACGAGTAGCCTGCTCCCCACCACGACTCCAGCGGCGCCTAAGACGAATAGTGAAAATACCTTTGGAAGGTAAACCTTTTCTCTCCCACCTCCACCCCCACTGTTTTTCACCGACACGACGAGCAGGAACAACAGGGTAACCAAAAACAACAGGGACGCTTCAATGCGGGCGAGTTCGAAATCCAGCGTCATGAAAACGGCCATGATTCCTAACCCCAACATCGTTCCCCCCCATTTCGAGCTTCCCTTTTCAATCTTTATCGTTGACAGAATGGTGGCCAAAGCGAGGATGAGCCCCATGTTCGTGATGACCGACCCCACGGCATTCCCATAGGCCATCCCCACGCTTCCCGTTGCTGTTGCTATCGTCGAAGTAGCGAACTCGGGGGCGGTCGTGGCGAAGCTTACGAGCGTCAAGCCAACAACAGCACGGGAGATCCCCAACCCACGCGCGATCTCACAAGCAGAATCTACAAAAATATCTCCAGCTCTCCAGATCAGCGCGATGCTAGCCAAGAGGATACAAAGATACACTACGGTTTCCACAAGCTCAGTCTCTCTTCCAGTTATTTAAGTGGAGATGCCCTTAGGGAGCCTGAGGTGGATACGTAAATCATTTATCCCGAGAAGTAAAACCAACCTACGGTAGCGGGGAGTTATTGTAGCGGGGTAGAGCAGAAGTAGAGCACCTACTCTGCCCCCAAGGCAGCGTGGAGTGCCCGCCGGGCTCATAGGAGAACCCAAACCTCTGCGAGACCCGGAGACGCCCGCGCAAAACGTGGGTGCCGGAAGTCGCTGGTTCAAGTCCAGCCCCCGCTACCATCCTAGACATCTGGTCTTGAGTCCAGGAGATGCTTTCAAAAGCTATTGAGATGTTCTAAATCCAGTATGGTCTTAGATCCATCCTGTTTTGAGCAAATACTCCGCAGCCAGCACAGCCCCCTTCGCCGCACCAAGTTCTGTGTTGTGTGAAAGCACGGTGTACTGGAAGCCATTTTCGAAAACGTTGCTTTCGACCCCACCGATGACTACACACATCCCACCCTCTGTGTTGGCATCGAATCTCGGTTGGGGCCTATCGACTTCATCTTTGACCACAATCGGATGAGGAGAAGCGGAAGGGAGGTTCAGTCTCTGAGCCTCACCCCGGTATTTTCTCCAGCTCTCCTTCAGCTCGTTCACACCACACTTCCTCTCGGTCTCGATGAACACGGATTCCGTGTGCCCCTCAAGCACGGGGACGCGATTGCATTTACAAGCTATCTGAAAGCTCGCTTGCTTTATCCTCTCCCCATCGAACTCCCCGAGGAGCTTCAGAGTTTCACGCTTTACCTTCTCCTCCTCTTTTGGTATATGAGGGATAACATTCCCCTCGAAGGTGTTGGGGATGAACTCCTCTAGCGGCCGGGGAAGCTCGATTCCCTGAATCTTTCTTTGCTCCGCCCACTTACCCACCGCCTCGTATCCCGCTCCGGAAACCGCCTGCATGGACACCATGATAACTCGCCGGAGCCCAAAGTCTGCATATATGGGCTTGAGGGACATAGCGAGTCCTATCGTAGTACAATTCGGCTGGGGCACTACGAAACCTTTCCACCCTCTCCTTTCTCGTTGGATCTTTATCATCCCGGCATGGGACTCGTTAACCCCGGGAAGGAACACGAAGCTATCGTCAAAGTATCTGTACGCAGAGGCCGTACTGATCACGGGTTTTTTTTTCGCGATTTTCCCTTCTACGTCCAACGCAGCCTCCGAAGGCAGGGCAGAAAAGAATAGATCTATACCCTCATCCGGTTCGTCCACATTGCCAACCTGGATATCCAATATATCCCGCTTGGGCTCCCCTGCACAGAACCACCTAGAGGTCTCTTCCCCATAATTCAAAGCCTTCCCATAGGTCCTTCCTGCAGACCGCTTGGAGGCGTACAAACCCACTATCTCGAACCAAGGATGCTCCTGCAGGTTGAGCACGAATTTCTGCCCCACTTCGCCCGTAGCACCGAGTATTCCGACGGGAATCCTCATCGGTTTCCTTTTCCTACTCGTCGCGGAACTTTTTATGTGTTGATGCATTAATTGATTTGCGTGCCCCTATGCCCCGGAGGAAGTACGGACGCATGGTAAAACCTCTCCCCTCCCCCCCGCCCCCAGAGAAATGTAGATTTTGCAAGAGGGGGATAAAATGTCCTTACCACAGACCCGGCACATCTTAGTGCTTCCGCTTGAAACTCGTGCACCCCTTTCCTATCTTCCCCATCTCCAAAAAGAGGAGATAATCAAAGGATGAACACCTGCTCCAGCCGCAACAAGGTGAAAATCGATGGAGAAGCCAAGTCGGGAGGTCGAGCTTTCCTTTCACCTTACAGAGATACTCATCACCATCAATCATGAGATGCTCGCAAAGGATACAGTTAGGCATCCGATCACCTACTTCAGACCCAACACGTTTTCCATACCAAGGATCGCCCCAGGTTTCCCCTCCTTCACTAAGAACCGGATGGCTTTTATCACCCCTTCCGCGAAGGCTTCCCTGCTGTGTGCCCGGTGGGTAAGCTCCATTCTCTCACCTGGTCCGGCAAATATCGCTGTGTGTTCACCCACCACGTCTCCTACCCGAATCGAATGAATACACACCTCCCCACCCCTCTTCGATTTTCCAGCGGACCTTCCAATCTTCACGGCTCCTTCGCCGCGTCCGAACTCCTCCGCCACGATCTTCGCCGCTTTGAGTGCCGTACCGCTTGGAGAATCGAGTTTACCACGGTGATGGATCTCCACCACCTCCACATCGTAATCCTTTCCCAAAATCCTTGCCATCTCGCTGAGGATTTTAAAGAAGACATTAACACCTACGGACATGTTCGGAGCGAGCAAAGCAGGGATGTTGGCATTCCTAACAACACTCCGGATCTCTTCCATCTGTCCCGTCGAGAACCCGGTAGTCCCAACGACGATTGGAACCTTGAGTTTGGCTGCCGTTTTGATGTTGCTAACGGCTGCTTCTGCCATCGTAAAGTCCACGAGCACATCGGGCTTCGTCTCCGCCAAGACTCTCTCAAGTTCATCCGCCCCCACCACTTCAACCCCGAGCCTACCCACCCCTGCGACCTCACCTACATCCTTTCCCTTCAACGGTGTGTGGGGTGCATCGATCGCTGCCACGAGCTTCATGTCCTCTTGTTTCGATATCTTTTGAACTATGGTTTTACCCATCCGCCCACACGCCCCACACAGGGACACCCTGATCATTCTCTCACCCCATACTTGATTTTCCGGGTATAATATTGCTCGCGACCCTAGCATAAAATGGTCTCGTGATAAGCACCGAGACGAGTATACCGAGCAAAGTGATGATGGCGAACCCACGCATCGCTCCGAAACCAAGGGTGGCTAACGCTATCATCGCCACGAGCGTGGTCAAAGCGGAACCCCATATCACCCTGAACGCCCTCTTTATTCGCTCGGTCATGCTCGGCCGTCTCACGAACGGAATCATTTCACGCATTAGCTCGTCCGTAATGATTATCTGTGAATCGACACCCGTACCTATTACCAATATTACTCCTCCAAGCTCCGCGAGATCCATGTTATAAGGAAGAACGGAGGCTATACCCAAGGTGATGATGAGCTCACATATCATCGCCCCCATGATGGCCAAGCTTATCCTCAACCACCTGTACCGGAGATAAATAACTAGTCCCACCCCGACAAGGGATATGATCCCCGCCCACACGATCTCCTTAAAGAACATGGACCCCAACCTCGGTTCTATCGCTGTTTCTCCTTCGATAGAGATACTTACCGGAAGGGTCTGAGTCAGAATTGTTCTCAAGTTTTTGGCTTCTCGCATCGCTTCCTCAACCGATGCTCTCGTGATGGTTATCTCAAGGTCTCTGACCACCTTTCCCTCTGCAAACTCTTGAGCAAGCGCCGGGCTGATGGTAATCACGCTCTCACATCCGCACGCTTGCTTTATCCAATCCTCGACCTCCGTAAGTCTCGCCACGTTCTCTACCGAGTACCCCTTTGGAATGCTTCCTATCACCCGCTGGGAGAATTCTCCGATTAAGAGGATTCTGAGTTTGATCCCCGATTGAGCTTCCAGAAATCGTAATGCATCGGTTGAGAGAGCATCCTTCGGAGTTCCAACCGCTGGAACTTGGAGATAATATCCACCACCCTCCGAAGGCATCCCCGTGGCCTTAAACATGTAAGCAGAAGAATCATAGGTGAAGCGGTGGAGGTGATCTAGAATGGATTCGTCGAAGAGAATCACTCCATCCTTGGGGCGGTCGACGTACACCACGGTGGGATAATTAGGTTTTCCCGCCGCCGCATTCCTGAACCTTTCAGCACCATCATCGGTTAGTCTGAACGGGAGTTCCACCGTGTTGGTCTTCTCCAGACTCGGATGGGGGGGATCCACTCTGATTATATCACCACCTTGGAGCACTCGTTGGTTTTCAAAGAATATCTCGAGTTCCCCCCGTCTACCCAGCAGGACTTCAGCCTCCTGAGGAGTGAGTTCCGGAATCTCGTAGAGAACGAGGTTCGCACCCAATGACTTCAACACGGCCCCGCGCGTGCCGGTGGGATCCACCCGGTTCTTCAGGATTTCTATCACCTCGTCACGGGTATCACCGCACACCGCGTTTTCGATTTTCACTATCTCAACGAGATCACCTATTAGGTTCTCGATCGAACTCAACACGCCTCCTGTGGCTGGCAGACCTATTTCAATGATAGCGATGTTCGTCACGGGATCGTAGGGGAGACCAGAAGAAATTAGCTTTCCTTCTGCGTCTACGGGCAGAACCCTGGTGAAGAGGCGATCCTCAAGCAGTTCACACACCTTTCGATACTTGTTTTCAGGGTCATCTGGGGGGAGATGTATGGTGAGGTGGGATGCCTCTAGAGCTAGGATTATCCTAGAGCCACCAACTATATCTACACCGAAATTCAGCCCCCGGGTGAAGTGACTCACCACCCCCATCGTGTTTTCTGCTCTCTCGTCCACGGGTACCCATGGTCTCCAGATCGAGAGTGTAGAGAGGACTACCAAAAACAGGGTGAGGAGCACGTATTTGTCTTTAGAGAGCAACAGGTATTTCCCTCCTCTTCTTTCTTGAGATGACAACACTCGCATTGAAGAACCAAGTGTTGATGATATCGAATATCACCCCGAAGATCAAAACGTATGTCAGTTCCGCGATGGTGGGGGAGGTAGTCAGAATGTTCAGTGCGATGAGAACCGTCAGTGTGGTGATGCTCATCGTTAGACCTGTTTTCATCGCTGAGGCCGCCTGCTCTCTCGGCGTTCCGGAGATTCCCCGCTCGACTTGAGTTACCAACAGAACGTTCGTGTCCACAGAGTATCCTATGAGCATCAAGAATCCAGCAACAGATGCTATGCTCAGCGGTACACCAAAAATCGCCATACAACCGAGGGCATCCAACGCGTCCAACCCTATGGACACGAGCATGGAACTCACAAGCACGCCCCTCCTAAAGTTAATGAACACGATAATCGCCATAGCGATAGAGGCCGCGATTATCGCGTTCTTTGCTTGACCCTTCGAGATTTCTGTCAACACGGATCCCATGTTGTACACACCAACCTTATCCGCACTTATCCCCAATGTATTCGCGAGAGCGTTCTCAAGCTCTTCCCTCACCCCATCGGAGAGATCACGATTGTCTGCCTCGATATCAACACCGAATGTCCCCCCGTACTCGGTGAGTTGAACCTCAACGCTCGCTCCGAGCAAGTGGCTCGCCAATAACTGGATGTTCTCAACGGACGGAGCGGTCTCGAGTCCCCTCACTTGAATCAGTGTTCCTCCTCTGAAGTCCCTCCCCAGCGGGATGTTGAAAACCAAAAGGCTACACGAGAAAAAGAGGGCTATCGCTAGCGGGATAAGTGCCATCCTGCGCGGACTCCACTCTTTGAGATGTCGGGTAAGATCCAACCCCATCCCCTTTGTCCATTTTTAAATGTAAACGGAGTTAATAAATGAAAGAACTATGCGGGTTACGGAAGGTCAACGCATTCTCTTGATCGATGAACTGGGGAGAAAGTACTTGGTGCGCGCAACTAGGAAACCCATCCACACGGATCTTGGAGTCGTGGACCTAGGTAGCGCGATAGGGATCCCGTTCGGTGACAAGCTGAAGTCCCATATGGGAAGAGAATTCACGGTCCTTCAGCCTAGGATGAGTGACATCTTGCAAAAGATACGCAGGCTGCCCCAAATAGTGCTCCCCAAAGACGCTGCCCAGATAGTGGCATACACAGGAGTTGGACCGGGAGACAGAGTGGTGGATGGGGGAACGGGTTCGGGCTCATTGGCTATTTTTCTGGGAAACCTCGTAAAACCCGGGGGTAGGGTGGTGAGCTACGAAGTGAGGGAAGACTTCGCCCGTGTCGCGATGGAGAATGTACGTATGGCAGGGCTCGAGAAGATCATCGAGATCAAGCTTAAAGACATATGTGAGGGTATAGAGGAGGAGGACCTCGACTTAGTAACCCTCGACATCCCAACTCCTGAAAAGGTGCTACCTCATGCTGAGGTGGCCTTAAAGCCGGGTGGATACCTAGCTGCCTTTACCCCCTGCATCGAACACGTTCAACGTCTTTACTCCGAGTTCCCCGCATACAAATTCACGAACCTCAAAACGATCGAATGCTTGGTCAGAGAATTCGAAGTAAAACCGGGAGCTACAAGACCCAAGACAAGAATGGTAGCCCACACGGGGTATCTCACGTTTGCTCGGAGGGTTTAGACCTCAAGAGTTTGGCTTTGGGTCCGTAGTGGATTATTCCCTCCTCGCTATCCTCCTTTATCCTCCTGAAGGTTATTTCGACTTCGGCTCCGATTTCCACCTCATCGGGATCACAATCGGTGACCTGAGCCATGAGCTTCGGCCCCTCCTTGAGCTCGATTATGGCTAACACGTAGGGGACTTGGTCCTTGAAGTCTTGAGGGGCAACATGTACCACCGTAAAGGAGAGAACCTTTCCCTTCCCCTCAAGCTTGCACGGTTCTAGATTCCCCACCCTTCTACAATTCGGACATATGGCTCTAGGCGGGAAAAACACCTTGTTACAGTGATTACATTTGGTCCCTATCAGATTGTACCGGTTCGGTATCTCCCTCCAGAAACGTGGTACGTGCATTAATCTTGCCTCCTGAATATGTGAACTACTGCCGTCCCCCCACTTCCACCTATGTTGTGGGTCAACCCTATCTCAGCATTCTTCACCTGCCTCTTTCCCGCTTCCCCCCGGAGCTGAAGTGCTATTTCAACCGCCTGGGATATGCCGGTAGCCCCTATGGGATGGCCCTTCCCCTTCAAACCTCCGCTTGGATTTATGGGAAGTGCTCCATCTATGGCTGTCATGCCGTCCTCGGTGACCTTCCCTCCTTCACCCTTCTTGCAAAAACCAAGGTCTTCGATAGCTATTATCTCTGAGATGGTGGTACTATCCTGTACCTCAGCCAGATCTACGTCCTCCGGGCGCAAGCCCGCCATTTGGTAGGCTGCCTTAGCTGCCTCACGGGTTGAGCGAAGGTTCACGAGCGATTGACGATCATGGAGTGCTATGGTATCGCTAGCCTGTCCTGCTCCCACTATCTCTATGGGAGTATCCGTGTACTTCCTCGCCTCCTCCAACGGGGCAAGGATCACGCACGCGGCACCATCGGTGATCGATGCGCATTCGAGCATTTTCAATGGTGAGCATATGGGCGGCGACTGCAGAACTTGGTCAACGGTTATCTCGATGTGATGCTGAGCGTATGCGTTGAGACGAGCGTTATGGTGATTCTTCACTGCTACCAACGCCATCTGTTCCTCCGTGGTCCCAAATTCGTGCATGTGCCTGCGGGCCATCAGGGCGAAAAGGGCCGGAAATGTCGCACCAACGAAAGCTTCCCACTCTTGATCAGAAACCGTGGCTAGTGCTTCGAGACTCTGTTCCGCAATCACATCGGTCATCTTCTCTATTCCAGCGGCGACCACGATATCATGAATCCCAGAGCCAACTGCAATCATCGCCTCCCGTAACGCCAGCCCCCCCGAAGCACACGCAGCCTCGATCCTCGTGCAAGGGATGGGTGCTAGTCCTGAGTGATCGGCTATGAGGGAGGCTATGTGCTCCTGATGGATGAACTGCCCAGCCGACATGTTCCCCACGTACATCGCTCCTATTTTCTCACCCTCCATCCCCGCATCCTCGATGGCCCTCGTCCCAGCCTCGATTATCATCTGTCTAAAAGATGTGTCCCACAGCTCTCCGAATTTGGTCTGACCGACCCCGACCAAGGCTACCCTTCTCATTACTTCCTCACCAACTTCCGTGTTAGTTTACAATAGGTCGCATAGTCGATGTAAACCTTGTCCTCGATGAAATCTGAAATTTTGGGGCTGAGATCTCGTTTGGACTCTATGCTTTCGGTCACGATGAGGCTAAAAGCATCACTCCCTGCTCCAGAACCGTAGGATACCAAGAGGATCCTATCACCCTCTTTCGACTGATCAAGCACGGACGCGAGTCCAAGCAAACTAGAGCCAGAGTACGTGTTCCCTATCTTAGGCGCGAGGAGACCTGCTCGAATCTGATCCATTGAAAATCCGAGTTCCTTTGCCGCCTCTACTGGAAATTTCCCGTTGGGTTGATGGAACACCGCGTGGTCGAAGTCCTTTGGAGTCAGCTTCAGCTGCCTGAGCAGACCGTATGCTGCGGAGAGCGTATGCTTGAAGTACCCAGGCTTCCCCGTGAACCTCCCACCATGCTTTGGATACGGCTTCATCTCCCTGCGCCAGAAGTCTGGGGTATCCGTGGTGTACGAATAAGTTCCCTCGATGATGGCCAAGGCATCATCCTCAGCTTTTCCCACTATCACAGCAGCCCCCCCTGCCGCCGCGGCATATTCCAAAGCATCGCCGGGGCTACTCTGGGCGGTATCGGCCCCCACGGCCAAACCGTACTTGATCATTCCGGATTCTACCATCCCCATACACGCTTGGATCCCCGCCGTACCCGCTTTACAAGCAAATTCGAAATCAGCCGCCGTCAATTCGGGGGTGGCTCCTATTGCCTCGGACACGATGGTTGCGGTGGGTTTCACCGTGTAAGGGTGAGATTCGGACCCCACGTATACGGCCCCTATGGATCTCGGATCTATCCCCGCCCTCCTCAAGGCGTTCCTAGCGGCCTCCACCGAGATCGTTACAGTATCCTCATCCGGACCGGGCACGGATTTCTCTTCTACCCCCAACCCCCTCTTGATCTGCCTCGGGTTTACCCCCCACACCTTCGCGATTTCCTCTACCTTCAAGCGATAACGGGGTATGTATCCCCCATATCCTACTATCCCGACTTTCATCCAGACCTCAAGCAACCTTTGAACTGGGATTTTAAATATTTCCCAGGCCACTCTTTTGATGGAGCTGTCAACGAGTGCTTCATTCCAGATGTCTCAACTTTTCTAAAAGTTCGTCGACGGATGGCACGTGAGAGTGAACGAGAGGAACGTGTAGGCTTTCCGCCAGCCTTATCCCCAGGGGATCCACACGCTTTAGGGGCCCGTGCAACACGACCATTCCCGGAGTGATACCGATCACCTTCACGGCCACCATGGGCGTCCTCCCAGTGGTGACCCTGGTGAAGACAAGCGCACGTTCAGAACTGAGCCCGTAAAGCTGTTTAAATTCATCAACCGATAACTTCATTACGGCTTTGTAGCTGTCTATAACGGTATAACCGAAGAGCTTTCGGTTGAGCAAATGCCGATTCGCTACGACCCTCCCGTTCACCGCCCTGCAAACGCTTTGACCGTTGATGGGCTTCTTGAATTCGGTGATACCCAAGATGATATCTGGTGAAAAGTGTGCACCAAACATCCCCTTGAAAGCCAGAATCATCTTTCCACCACGTTCCTCATCCGCTCGGATAAGCGTTTCGACGATACGTTTTATAGTGGTAGTACCGGGCGATTTTCTCCTCCCGCTTTCATAGTCACTTATAAACGAGGGAGAAACCTTCAGGGCTTCGGCGAGTGTTTTCTGGCTGAGGTTGAATATTTCCCTCCATCTCTTCAGGGCCTCGTTCGGTCTATCAGAAAGGGTAATGTCTCCTGCTATCAGCTTCGCCACCCGCTCCTTCACAGGATCCATACCATCTTCCACAAAGATTATGTGAGACGAGCCATTAACTTTGTCGGTACACTAGCTGGGGGTAAAGCTTTAAGTGGTGAAAAAAATCTACTTCAGCAGGTGAAGAATTGGGAAGGAATTTGATAGTGGAGGAACTGAACCAAGAGCCGATGGAAGAACAGAAACTCGAAATAGTCGAACGCAAGGGATTGGGTCACCCCGACACGATCTGTGATCTGATATTCGACAAGATCTCGGTGGAGCTAGATAGGGAGTACAAGAGGAGATTCGGCCAAATACTCCACTACAACGTTGACAAATCCCTCCTAGTTGCAGGAGAAGTTGAAACCAAGTTCGGTGGAGGGGAGGTAAAAAAACCCATGTTGCTCGTCTTTGGGGACCGAGCGACCTCTAAGGTCGAAGACGTTGAAATTCCTGTGGGAGACCTCGCGATCAAAGCCGCTAAGAACTGGTTCTCTGAGCACATGAGGTTTGTTTATCCAGACAAACACATCAACTATCAAGTGGAGTTCAAAGCAGGCTCAGCTTCCCTCACCAGTATATTCAGGCGGAAAGGCAAAACCTTTAATGCCAACGACACCTCGGCCGCCGTGGGTTATGCCCCACTCTCACGCCTGGAAAGACTGGTGCTCGACCTTGAGAAATACATCAATTCCAAGCGATTCAAGAAAACTTTCCCCGAATCCGGCGAGGATGTGAAAGTGATGGGGGTAAGGAAGAACGATGAGGTACATCTTACAGTGGGGATAGCTTTCGTCGATAGATTCGTCATGAACGAAGAAGACTACTTCCGGAAAAAATCGGAGGTACTCGCAGATATAGAGAGGTACGTGAAGGAAAGAGGAGATTTCAAGAAAGTCAGAATTGACCTCAATACCCTGGACACGAGTGGTCACGGAGAGGAGGGGGTATACCTCACCGTGCTCGGAACGAGTGCGGATGGTGCGGATTCGGGACAAGTCGGAAGGGGGAACCGCTCAAATGGAGTCATTCCACTAAACAGGCCGATGGGTTCAGAAGCTGCGGCGGGGAAGAACCCTGTGAGTCATGTGGGGAAGATATACAATTTGCTCACCCATTCCATTGCCCAACGAATCTATGAGGAGATTCCGGGTGTGGTGGAGGTCTATGTTTGGCTCGTGAGTCAAATTGGCAAGCCGATTGATCAGCCCACGATAGGTATAACGAGGGTGATAACGAAACCCGGAACATCGATCGGGGAGATCAGGAATGAAATATTGGAGAAGATGAATCTAGCCCTTGAACACATAGACGATTTCTGTGATGCACTAGCTGAAGGAAAGATCGAAGTTTGCTGATCGTTTGAGATGTCAAGAGGATTTTTTCGAATAATCCACCGGGATGGGATGGGTAGAACAGGCGAACTGAGAACCGGACATGGACGAGTGCTCACCCCCGCTCTAATGCCCGTAGTCGATCCATCCAACCTCATCATCAAACCATCTGAGATCAAGCGAGAATTCAAAGAGAGTTTGATTATGACTAATGCTTATTTTTTGATGAAGAAGTTTGGAGACGGAGAAGTCCACGAGATGCTGGACTACAACGGCCCCATCGCTACCGATTCCGGAGGGTATCAAATCCTTCGATACGGAGAAATCGATGCTGATCCTGACGAAGTGGTGAAGTACCAAGATTCGATAGGTTCAGACATCGCGACCATTTTGGATGTCCCGACCGGAGCAGCGGCTTCGAGGAATCATGCGCTGGAAACGGTTAGGGCGACAGTGGAGCGTGCTGAACGAGCAACACGTTTCAGATCGAATCCAGAAACGATTTGGTGTGCTCCCGTCCAAGGGGGGAAATATTTGGATTTGGTCGCTGAGTGTGCCCGGAGGATGGGTACGATGGACTACCATATCCACGCGATCGGTAGCCCTGTCGAATTCTTGGAGGGATATGCGTACACTGACATCGTCGATTTGGTGATGACCGCCAAAATGCACCTTCCCCTAGATCGACCAGTCCATCTCTTCGGAGCTGGACACCCAATGGTTCTATCGATGTTGGTGCTCATGGGCTGTGACCTCTTCGATTCAGCCTCATACATACTGTACGCAAGAGACGGTCGGTATCTTACCCACGAGAAAACCCTGAAACTTGAGGACCTCGCCTTCCTCCCGTGTGAGTGTCCGGTCTGCACTGGATATTCGGTGGGAGAACTGAAGGAAGCCCCAACCGACGAGAGGATCAGAGTTCTGGCTCGACACAACCTGCATGTTCTCTTTGGGGAGATCCGAAGGATAAGACAGGCGATAGTCGAGGGGAGGTTGTGGGAATACGTTGAGCTAAAGTGCAGATCTCACCCCAAGCTACTCGAGGGACTCAGGAGACTCATGAACTACACCGAATTCATAGAGCGATTCGATCCCGTCACAAAACCCTCGGCGTTCGATTATCTCGGTTCTGAGGCTGTGAGACGTCCGGAGGTTCTCCGACACCGATCTAGGATGAGGAGATATAAGCCCCCATCGGCCGAAACTCTGGTTTTGTTGCCATCCTTTGAGAAACGCAAGGTAATGTTGGAGAACCTTGAATCTATTCACGTGGTGAGACTCGTGCCACCATTCGGGGTAGTCCCCGAGGAGCTAGAGGATTTTTATCCCTTAGGCCAAGTGGTGGTTCCAAAAGAGCTGGATGAAGCACAGATTAACACGGTGTGTGAATCGCTTTCGGAATATCTCTTAAGGTACGGAAAGATGTATCGCAGGGTTTTACTCTTTAACGATCCCAAGAGATGGGGTAGTTCGCTTGTAGAAACTTGCTCGAAGGCAAACGTGAGGGTGGAGGTAATTGAACTCCGAAAGTTCGAGAGACCTGCAAGGAGATGAACTACCGCACCGCTAAAGCGGTGGCTTCATGCTTCGACGACCAGGCTCGATCCCCCTTGGAAGGGGGGTTACGGGGGTCTTGGTCTCCGGGCGTTCGCTCGGGCCGTTAGCTATTGCGGAATCGGCCCTCGGCACGCATTCACCCCACGGCTAAAGCGCGCGGGGTTTCTCGCTCGATTCCGCTCTAAAATATTCCAGAAATTGTGATAAAGCAAAAACTGGAAACAAAAAATAAATAAGAAATTTCAGAAAAGGAATTAAACCCATGTTAGTTGACAGTATCGATCTCAAACTGTTGAGGTTGTTGGGTGAAAATTCCAAACGGACGCTCCGGGAACTCGGAAGAGAAGTGGGACTCAGCGTTTCCGCGGTGAGGAAGAGAATCAAACGCTTAGAGAACTTGAGGGTGATAAAGAAGTATACGGTGGTAGTGGATCACAAGAAACTGGGGCTGGGGCTAACGGCTTTTGCCAATCTGGACGTAGACCCTAGGTACGTGAAGGATTTCATTCGGATGCTATCCCGATACAAGGGGGTGTATGAACTTCACAGGGTAACGGGCAAACATGGACTGATGTTGAAAATAAGGGCCCGGGATATGGCCAGCCTCAACAAGTTCCTAGAAAATCTGACGGACTCCTCAGATTCTGTGAGAGAAATCGAGACTTTGGTGGCAATAGAGACTTTTAAGGAGACGAGCTAGTAGTGGACCTCAAACCGGAGGATCGCTCCGACCCCTCCGAAGCTCTCGGCGAGCTGCTTCCCCTCTTCGGTTTCGGTTGAGATGAATTCTATCTTGGAGTTGAACTTCTCCCCAAGCTCTATAAGCTCCTGGACAACGTCTTTGCTCTCGATGATTGAAAGCTTGTTCTCTCCACAGAATGGGCATGACTTATCCCGAAGTTGTTGTTCGTAAAATCCTAAATTCCTCGTGGATTCCTGGAATATCTTCCCACAATTCAAACAGCGCAGTTTCACTCTGGTTTTGCGAAGCACTTCCGAGATGAGGAGGAGATCCACCGCCCCAGCCTCCAGTTTTTTCCTTACATCGTCTTCACCATAGGCTACGGCCACCTCAGGTGACACGAGTCCTGTCATGAAGCGCTGCATGATCGTTTTTTCCTTCATTATCTCTAGCTTTTCCAAGACCTCTCTCGATTTGTTCACGAGTTCTTTCACGCCGTATTCGTCCGTATATCCGGTATCCACCACCGCCGCTACTTTCTTTTTGAGTTCGGGGGGAAGGAGTTCCTTCTTCAAAAACTCCTCCTTGGTGGGACCGGGCCCCCCTACTATTATGCAGTAGAGATTGGGGACTTGTTTAAAAGCACTCGTGGCGGATTCCGCTACCCGCTTCATGTATTCGTGCATCGCGTATTCCCTTATACGCTCGAACCTCCTCGCAGATTGCCCTCCCCGGGAGTGTTTCCCCCAAACCCCCGAAGTTAGGTGTTCGACCACTTCCGTGTGTTTTCCTTTAAGAACGGCTATAGTGGCCTCCTTTCCATCCATCGTTATCAGGCCCACTACCTCTTTCGGTTCAAGCATTTCTCGAAGTGGCCCCGTCACGAATTGCTGGTCGCACCGATAGAGGCGGATCGGCACGGGCTCAGGTGGCTCTACCCAATACAGCTGTATGTCTGCCGTGTCCTCTCTCCCGGCTACGTTTCCACAGAAGATCGCCATCCCGTTCGGAGGAGTCGTCTGCCTCGCTTCTATGAATGCCCTCAAGAATTGGATTATCCGCTCCAGCGCTGATATCACGTTCTTACGTGTGGTTTTCGATTTGATGTTCGCCGCCGTCCCCTGCTCTTCGCGAAGCTGAGCGACAACCTTATTGAGATCGAATCCGGGGGTGATGTACACGGAGATGAGTTCAGTTCCCCTTCCCCTCTTCTGCTCAAGCTCCTCCAGCATCCGCTTGAACTGATATATCGCTTTGGTTGACATGGCTCCCAACGATTTTTAGTCATGGGCTTAATAGGGATATGTGTGAGAGTTACAATCAATTTCGGTGGTTCGGTTCTGGTACCTGATTGGCCAGACTTCAGCTGGGTGAGGTCTGCAGTGAACATGATCCGCGAACTGAAAGCGAGAAAGCACGATGTCTTTGTGGTGGTGGGTGGAGGAAAACCGGCTAGGAGATACATAGAGGTCGGCAGGAATTTCGGGATCTCTGAGAATTCCCTTCATAAACTCGGTATTGACATCACCCGTGTGAACGCCAGGTTGCTAAGCCTAGCTTTGGGGGATCTCTCTGATCCTGAACCCCCGCTGAATTTCAGGGAGGCTATTCAAATCCTCCTTCAGGGGAAAGTTCCGGTGATGGGAGGAACCGTCCCCGGACATACGACCGATGCGGTCGCAGCCATGGCGGCGAGGGCGAGCAACTCAGACTTGTTGGTCTACTTCACGGATGTAGATGGGATCTACAGCGCAGACCCCAAATCTGATCCGAGTGCGAGAAAATTTGACAGGATAACCACTCAAGAATTGCTCAAACTCGTGGGGCCCAAGGTGACTCCCGGTATGAACACGGTGCTGGATCCGGTAGCGGTTAAGCTATTCGAGCGTTTGAATATCCGGATATTGGTGTTGGGAAAGGAAGAAATCTCCAGATTTCCCGATATACTGGGTGGAAAAAAACATAGGGGAACCGAAATACTGAGGTGAACGCGTGGTCGAAGATCACCGCCACTGTATGATGTGTGGAAAAGCTATAGAAAGGGACAAACTGTTTTGCTCCGAGGCTTGCGAAGAAGTGTTCATGATCCAACAAAGAAGGATTAGACGTGCTAGGATCCTATTTTTCTTCCTGATGACAATAATCCTTGGGTTGATATTCGTCCTCTCAAGTGTCAGAGGATGATCCTACCCAAACGAGAAGGGTCATCTCAGGATCAGTTACCCGAACGACATCAGCGGCCCCGTTCTTGGATACCACTTCTTTCTTCACGACGAGCTCCTCAGGGCTTATTTCGACCCTTGCGCCCTCGACGTCCAGTGTTAAGGGACCCCTCTCGATGCGTCTGACGATCTCCCCGACGTCTGTTTTCCTCAAAAAGTCAATAACACGCTTAGCGTGCGAGCGTAGCTTCGGTCCAAGTTTCGAAAGGTTGGGTTCTACCGATATCACTCTCTCCTCTAGCTCTGGCCTACCGGTAGACACAACAAGTTTCTTCACGTGCCCCGTATTGACTAAGTCGTCCCTCGCTTCTTCAAGCACTTCAGTTACCCATTTGTGAGGTGTGAAGATTCTGAGTTCTCCAAGCTCGTGACTGAGGGGAAGCCCTTTAGATGATTTGAACTGCCGAATTGAACTCAGCACTGCATTCAGTACCTCACCCGCTTTTTCCGCCTCTTCATCTATCATGTCGAAGTCAGGCTCAGGCCAAGGTGCGAGATGCACACTTGGATACCCCTCATCTCGGAGATAGGTATGATAAACCTCCTCCGAAAGGTGGGGTGTGAATGGTGCCAGCAACTTGGATACTTTCGAGATAACCTCGCGCAGGGCATACCTCGCTGCGTCCGAATCTTCTCCCCCCTCATAGATCCTGTACTTAACTTCCTCGATGTACTGATCACAGAACTCATGCCATACGAAGGACTGGATAGTGATGAGTGCCCGATTAAACTGAAATTCTTCGAGGAAAGACGTCACTCGCTCGATCACTCGGTTGAGCCTACTCAGGATCCATCGATCAGATAGTTTGAATCTCAATCTTCGGGGGCTGAGCTCCACAGCTTTGGATATGTGTGGCCCCGCGAATCTCGCAGCGTTCCAGAATTTCTGGAGAAACCTCCTTCCAAAGATTATTTCTTTCCAAGAGAAGGGTACGTCCGAGCCCGTAGAGGCTCCGAGGGCGCTCCACTGTCGGAGAGCGTCAGCCCCATATTTCTTATAAACGGATGCCGTCTCGATGAAGTTGCCCAAAGACTTCGACATTTTGCGCCCATCCTCACCGAACACCATTCCGTTTATGAGTACAGTTCGATACGGGATCTCATTAAGAAGCGCTAAGTGTCGAACTAAAAGGTAATAGTCCCATGTCCTTATGATATCGGTTCCGTTCGGCTGGAGATCGGCCGGAAAGAGGCGAGGATTTAAGTTTGGCCAGCCCGCATGGACGGCTACAGTTATCGAACTGTCCATCCATGTATCCAACACGTCGTGCTCCCCCTCGAATTCCTCCCCCCCACACTTCGGACATTTCTCCACCTTAGGTCTGCTTTTGGTCGGATCCACCGGAAGCTGATCTTCCTCGGCAACCACGGTCTCACCACACCTCTTGCAATACCACACGGGAATCGGTGTGGCGAATACCCTCTGTCTGGATATCACCCAGTCCCAATCCATGGACTCGATCCAGTTTATCATTCGCTGTTTCATGTGTGCAGGGACCCACCTCACACGATTCGCCCCCTCTATGACCCTCTCTTTGACATCCAGAACCCTCATAAACCACTGTTTTTTTGTCAAGATCTCAACTGGTGTCTTACATCTCCAGCAGACCCCCACGCTTTGAGATATCTTTTCTTCCCTTTCGAGCAAACCCGCTCTCTTGAGATCCGTGAGTATGGCCCTCCTGCATCCCTCGATATCAAGACCCTTATACTTTCCAGCAACCTCGGTCATCCTTCCACGCTCGTCCAAGAGTTTGATCACAGGAAGCTTGTGTTTGGCCACCCAGCGTACATCCGTTTTATCCCCGTAGGTGCATATCATCACTATCCCCGTCCCGAATTCTGGGTCGACTTCGGGGTCGGCTATAATCTCGACCACATGCCCGGAGGCGGGGACCTCCACTCTTTCTCCCACGTACCTCTCGTACCTTCGATCGGCTGGATGCACGGCCACGGCCACACATGCCGGTAAGAACTCTGGCCGTGTTGTTGCGATTATGAGGTGTTCATCCTTCCCTTGGATCCTGAACTTTAGGTAGTTCAATCTCCCCTCCCTCTCCTCGTACTCAACCTCAGCATCCGCTATTGCAGTCTCACACCTCGGGCACCAGTTCACAGGATGTTCTCCACGATAGATCAGTCCATCCCTATACAAGCGAATGAATGAAAGCTGAGTCTTTGAGAAGTATTCCGGATCCATGGTCTTGTACTCGGTCGTCCAATCGATCGAAAATCCTAAGGAAAGCATTTCTTCTTTCATCCGCTTTATGTTTTCTTCCGTCAGCTTCACGCACAGCTCACGAAATCGTTGGGGGGGGAGATCTCCCTTGCGGATACCGTATTTCCTCTCCACTTGGACTTCAGTGGGCAACCCATGACAATCCCACCCCTGGGGAAACAAAACGTTATATCCCCGCATTCGCTTGTATCGGGCCACTATGTCCATGTACGTCCAATTCAAAGCTGTTCCGAGGTGAAACTCACCGCTCGGGTATGGGGGGGGTGTGTCTATAACATAAGTTGGCCTCTCCCGATCCTGGGGGTTGAACCGGTAGATACCCATTTCCTCCCATTTCTTCTGCCACTTCGGTTCAACGGTGTGTGGATCGTACTCTTTAGGCACTTTCAAACTTTTGTCGAACTCACAACACATTAAGAAAAGAAGGTCGGGAAGTTAAAAAAACATTGAGGGTCCGTTCTAATTACACGCCAAACCAAACCGATAGGGTTTAAAAACCCCGTGGGTGAGTTAGGGTGGTGACAAAGTGGCAGAAGGGCTAGCAGCATTCAAAAAGCGGGCCTATGTGCTGATGGAAGTTGAGCCCGGGCACGAAGTAGCAGTGATACCCAAGATCCAGAAGATGCCGAACGTGAGCCAGGCGGACTTCGTTCACGGGGAGTATGATGTGGTATGCGTTCTTGAGGGGAATTATGGGGATATAGACAAAGCAATTATCGAGATAAGGAAACTCCCACACGTTCGCAAGACGGTTACCCTAACGGCTTTTGATACCCACTTGGAGTGATGGATCCCAACCAGCTGCTTGAGTTCGACCGCGCAGTCTTTAATTTTTTAAAACGATAAATGAGACCGTCTCTGGAGAAACTTGAAGACGATAAGAATAGCAGCCGTGGGGGATGTTCACTCACCTAAGTACCTTGAGATGTTTGTGGAGGCTCTAAAGGGAGTAGGCGAGGTGGATCTCTTCCTGTTCGCGGGAGACATTGTTCTTAAAAACGACCGTGCTCAACTGCAGACTGTTTTCAGTGCCGTGAGGGAAGTCTACGGAGGAAAAATCCTCGCATGTTTTGGAAACGAGGAATATCTTCAAGACCGAGAAAAGTACATGGAGTTCAAGGAAATCTGTTGGATCGATGATGATTCTCTCACCTTGGAGGTAGAAGGACTCAGAATCGGTATCGTTGGCTCCCAAGGATCCCTTGCCCGCCCAACTTTTTGGCAAAGGACCCACATTCGGGGAATCCGAGAGCTGTATCGGAAAAGGGTAAAAATCATTGATGAATCGTTGAAGAAGCTGAACTCGGATGTTAAACTCGTGTTGACCCACTACGCTCCAACCTATACGACCATCAAAGGGGAGAATCCGAAGGCATGGCCAGAAATAGGGAACAGAAAACTGGAGGAGGTCATCATGCGAAGACAACCGGATCTCTGGATTCACGCCCACGCACACAGAGCCTCCGAACTCGAGGTGATGATGGGGAGAACCCTTGTAGTAAATGTCTCCCTTCCCGCGAGAAAGGGAATATACGTGACTGGGATACCGAGGCCCAAGGGGCTGGATAGCTTCTTGTAGACAAACCCGATCAGACGACTAAACTTTCCAGAGACACCCAAGAGTAAACACCACAAAATGATGTTATCATTGACCATCGCTAACGGAATGGAATCCGTTCCCCCCTTTGGTCGGGATCGTTTATAAAGGGGAAAACCCAGCATAGGGTAGGGTGCCAGCGGGTGGTGGCGATGCTCGTGGTTGGGGTAGATCTTGGAGCTACGAGGTTAAGAGCTGCCCTTTCGGACGGAAAAAAATTTTTAGAAAGGATCGACGAAAGAACACAAAAGAACAGTCCCAAGGACCCATCGAACCAGATAATTTCAATCATTGCTCGCTTATGTGAAAGATCTGGTATCAGACATCAGAAGTTGGATGGGATATGCGTAGCTTCAGCGGGGCCCCTAGATCTCAACAGAGGAGAGCTTAGGGATCCACCTAATTTTCCATTCGAGCGGATTCCGATCGTCAAACCCTTGGAGGAAGAGTTCGGGATCCCTGTTTTACTGATGAACGACTGCACGGTTGCTGCGATTGGAGAACGGGAGTTCGGGGCTGGAAGAAGAGTAGAGGATCTAGTTTATGTGGGGATGGGAACGGGGATAGGTGGGGGAGCGTATGTCGACGGGCACCTACTTGAAGGGAAAGATGGAAACGCTGTCGAGATAGGACATCTCACCGTAGACCCTACCGGATCGCTGAGGTGTGGATGTGGGAAAAAGGGACACTGGGAGGCGTACTGTTCGGGAGCTGGGATACCGAAGTTCGTGAAGTGGAGGATCAGAGAGGGTAGGGAAACGAAAAGCAAGCTGTTCGAGCTCGGTGGCAAAAATCTCTCCAAACTTGATGCCAAACTTCTCTTCGAATGTGCTAGACGGGGGGATAGGCTCTCACTCGAACTGGTAAGGGAGCTGGGGAAATTCAACGGAATAGGGTTTACCGATCTGGTAGAGATCTTCGACCCATCATTGATGACCGTAGGAGGGAGCATTGCGCTAAGAAATTCAAAGTTGATCCTACCCTTCATCCGGAAGTGGGTGAGAGCCCACGCCTACAACAAGACCCCAACGATAATCCTCACACCCTTGGGCGTAGATGTCGGTTTATATGGAACCATCAGAGCTTTCAATGTAAAAGGGGGATGGAGATGAGATGAAAAGGGGCCACATCAAGGAAATCGACAGGTGGGGGATGATAGAAAAGTTGATGCGATTTCCCGAGATGTGTGAGGAGGCACTTTCTTTCAGGGTGGAACCCCCCAAGCAGAAGATCTCCCGGGTTGTACTAGCGGGAATGGGCGGATCCGGAATAGCGGGAGATCTCATCCGGGACTGGCTCGATCCATCGATACCGATGGAGACGTGCAAGGGATACCTTCTACCGAATTGGGTCGATGGGGAGACACTCGTGGTCGCTACCAGTTATTCAGGCAACACGGAAGAAACGCTGAGCTGCTTCTCGGATGCGATGAGGAGAGATGCTGCTTTGATAGGAATAACCTCGGGGGGAAAGCTGGAGGAAGAATGTAACAAGTTTGGTAAACCCCTCATAAAGATCCCTCCCGGTCTTCCTCCCAGAGTGGCTTTACCTTACCTATTTTTCTCGACCGTAGTCATCATGAAGGAATGCGGTATCGTTTCGAGAAGGGATGAAGAGATACGGGAGAGCATCAAAACCCTGAGAGAATTGCGGGAGAAGATGGACCCGGAGATCGAAAATAATCGAGCGGTGGTGGTGGCGAAAAAAATAAAGGACACGATACCTTTCATCTACGCCCCCCCTCCTCTTTACGGAGCTGCGAAAAGATTCAAAACCCAGCTCAACGAGAACAGCAAGATACAAGCCAAAGTGGAGTTCTTTCCAGAGTTGTGCCACAACGAGATAGTGGGGTTGGGAGCTGCTCCTAAGAATGTCTCCTTCGTATTTTTCAGGGATGTAGAGGAGAGTGAGAAAATGAAAGTAAGGATAGAGTTCACTAGGAAGTTGGTGGGTGAAAAGAAAGCGATAGAGCTTAGAGGAGAAGGGAAGGGAAGACTTTCCCGTATACTGTCGCTCGTGTACTTCGGGGATTTCGTGTCCTTTTACCTCGCGATCCTACGTGGGGTCGACCCTACCCCTGTGGAGGAGATAAGCGAACTGAAAACTGAGCTCACTAGGCTCCCCCAATCCTGATCTTCTCCACTCTTTTCCCCCTCTCACTTGGTATGACTCTCATTTTTCCCCCCTTGAACTCCATATGAAGCTCCTTCCCCTCAAAGAGTCTGTCCAAAAATACGGCAAGGGCCGCAACTTCAGAGTGAGGTTGATTCCCAATCGCTACGTTGAAGTCTGCAACCTCATAAACCTCTCTTGGTACCTTCTCGGATCCCACCACCACCATCAAATCCTTCCCCCTGAGCTCAGATAGAGCCCCCTGTAAGGATTTTCCGTACATGGTGAGGTGAACCACCGTTTTTCCCCTCTTTTTCCACTCCTCCACGACCTCTCTCCAAGAATCTCCGCTCCTGACCCAGAAGTCTCCTCCCCACACTCTGACAATTTTTTCGATGCTTCTCTCCACCGCCTTATCTTTGAAATCCGCTATTACGATACCACTGGCACCAAAGGCTCTGGCCGTCAATCCTACATGGGTCGTCACTCGCTTATCCCGAAACGGGCGATGTCCTATCCGGAGGACGACGACTTCAGGACGATCCCGAGCTTCTGACATTGTTCTCGCCACCCAGACTGTTTATTAACATCCCCAAACCCACCCAGAGACTGGACCGAACTCTGACCACTTGAGATTTTTTTCCTTCCATAGGATTTTTCTTTTATCTTTTTCTGGGATTCCAATTCCCCCATCTTCTACTCGAGATCATTTCCTCCAAGCTCTGTTTCAATCTATCTGAAATCGTAGAAATGCCTTCTAGTTACGGATTAGGAATCCGACCCGCAACCGAAGGAAGTCGCTCGGTGTGGACGACCGACCAGCAACTCCCAGTTCGTCGTTCCTCCACGAAATTCTTTTTTCATTAAGAGAGAGGATTAATAGAGTGCATGTCTTCTCACGAGGGAACTGAAGAGCAAGATCCCGTGACCCGTTATTTGCGAATGCTTACCGAACTCTCCGATCTCCGTCGAAGGGGAGGTACATTGAGATTCGGGTTGCCCTCGGTAACCGTTTCAGACATCGCTTCCCAATTCTACTGCGAACGAAAGGTTGAACTCCGGTACACCATCGGGAGGATCAGGACGAAAGAAATGATGGACGGTGCGACCAGACACGTAGGTTTGGTGGAAAGGGCGGCTTACGAACCTCCGGAAAAAATTCTTCGCTCCGCCTTGCTCGGGAAACCGACCTGGGCATCTGAAGTTTTTCTCCTTTCGAAGTTCCGAAACGTGTTCGTAACCGGAAAACCCGACGCTGTGGTCTTCGAAGAAGGAAAACCTCTGAGGGTAGTAGAGTACAAGTTCACAGGGACAAAAACTCCCACACACTACCACCACGTTCAGGCTAGGGTCTATTGTCTCATCCTCAAAAAGTTGGGGTTAGATACCTCTGCCTTGAGGTACGCTATCGTCCTCATCCCTCCGGACTTGGTTCCGGATTTCAGAAAGATATCAAAGCTAATTGTTGGAGAAACGAGCAAGGAAAACGTTTTTCTTTGGGATCCAGATTGGGAACGTGCAAGAGCGGAGCTGGATTGGGCCCTCCAGTATTGGCGTGGGGAGAGAGAAGCAGAGCCGACGACTAACAGAGGTAGATGCGAGCGCTGCGAGTACAGAGAGATGTGTGTTTGAACAAACAATGGCCGGAGAATTCAACTGGCCAAGTTTTTCAGCTTTTCTACCGAGGGTTTTGTTCGGAATTTGTGACCTCTCTTTCTTACGACCTGATGCATAAGCATCGAGTGTTCCTACCAACCCCCGCGAAATGCGATCTTTACGTTATCAGCCGTTTGAAATCTCGGACACGACTTTTTTTTGACTGGGGAAAATACCAATCACTTGGTCTGGTGGGCGTTTTGGAGTCACAGCATGAACACTCACCGAGCGAGCGTGGACGCTTCGGCCCCACTTCGAACCCTCCTCGAGACCAGCCTTCAGATATCACTCAACGGTAGAGGTCAAAAGTCCCGAAGAGGACCTTTGTAGTCGATTTTTATGTGCATAAATTTGAAGTCTTCAAAAATGCTTTCTCGTTTCAATATTACATTTGATCGTCTTGAGCGCCGACTCGGTGTAGCTTCCGACACACCCTCTGTCCTCCGCATCCCCCAGCAGGCGCTCGGCGTAGGTCTGCTTCCGCTCGACCATCTCTTCAGTCGATCCAAAAGAAGGTGGGCCCGCTGGGATTCGAACCCAGGATCTTCGCCTCGTCAAGGCGACGTTTGTCAGGGGATCCGTTCTCCCCTCATGACCACTAGACCACGGGCCCATACGGAAGTGACCGCCCT
Organism: Hadesarchaea archaeon; assembly: GCA_029259185.1. Classification (GTDB taxonomy): domain Archaea; phylum Hadarchaeota; class Hadarchaeia; order Hadarchaeales; family WYZ-LMO6; genus JAPDJF01. Next base: position 17,888 of record JAPDJF010000003.1, on the reverse strand, counting down.
TTCGGACGGGGCTTCCGGTTGTCCTTTGCACGCCATTGCCGGCGGGACTTTCGGGCGCGGTCACTCCACCGTGGGTGCTCACGGTAGCGCCCCCGGCGGTTCGGATATACCGAGCCGCCTCAGTCAGGTTCCGACCAGCTTTGCGGCTTTCGCCCGATGCACTTCTATTTCGGAGAGTTGACCGCCCAGCGCGTTTGACGCCTGCTGGGTGGCGTTCTCCGAAGCCCACGCCCCATACGAAAGAGGCGTGTTGATCTCCTTCGGAACCTAACCGGCCATTGGTTTGTTGTTTCTCCATAAATATTTTCGCCTCACTACCTCCCTTTCGGAAAGGGATTGCGCTCTGCATTGAGTTCATCCACCGGACTCGATCCCCACCGGAGCGGGTCACGAGCATCTCGATGTCCACAAGCGTAAATTCGAACCGTTCTGGCCCTCTCAAAAACCACCCCGCCCACTTACATATTTTTCACATTTCTGGTTTTCTTCGAAAACTCGTGACTCCCTGCTGAACTCAACGTGGAAGCATCAAGCGTCTGCTCCAGCTCCACAAAGCTGTGCACCTCCGCGTCGCTAACCGGCTTAGGGCTTCGAATTACTTTTTTTCGCCCTAGAGAGAGATATCCATCACCGGGTCTGGATGGCGTTTTGGAGCCACAGCGTAGACACTCACCGAGCGCGCGCGAGCGCGATTATCCATCCAGCTATTTCATCCAAGCTCCGGCCAGACCCATGCTTGGTGCGCTGGCGTCTCCCGTCTGCCATGACGGACGAAGTTCGTGATCAGGCGAAGAAGGAGAGCTAAAAGCTTGGGAGGAGGCTTTTATTTGAACGATGTCCACACGCAAAAGACTAAATCGCGTCTCGGAGTAGAGTGGCTGAGTCAACTACCCCTGCCTAAAGGAAGGGGCTTGCATGGGGATCATCATGTCCGAAGACGCTCAGACCCGCACGGGGCCGGTTGACGGCGGCCAGTCTAGAGCGAGCCTGCTCGACTCCTCCGCCCGCTTCGGTCCGGAGCACTATTCGGGTTTTCGGGTATCCGGACCACATCCAAGCCGTTTCTCCCCGCGGAAGTGCCTTAAACCTTCCGCGGTGGTCAAAATGAAGATTTTAGTGGCGCTCTCCATTATTGCTGTTCTCGCGATCGCGGGAGTAGCTGGGCTAATCTATTCATCTGAGAACCCGCGCTGGAGGCCGGGTCTCCAAGTCGACAGCACGCTTGCCACTCTCCTCGTGTGCTCTGCCTACTTCCTCGTGCCGGAAAACCGCCGGCTTCAGTGGTACCGCATTCTAATGGCTTGGGCGGCCGTACTGATGTTCAGCTACGTTCTCTCAACCGTGATTCCTGGCACCAAACCCTACGAAATGGGCACAATGGATGTAGCGGAGATCCTCCCGTGGTTTCTGGTCCCGGTAGCACTGTTGGCGTTTCCAATCTGGCTAATTTTCACGCTGTTCTACTTGACATTTGCGAGTGAAGCAATCCGACCTACTGCTGGTCTCGACCTGAACAGAGAAAAGATTTTCTATCCGCTCGCCATCATCGGCATCCTTTTCGGCTTCTTGAATGGTCTTCAGGTCCTGCCCGGGGAGTGGGGTCCGCTGGGTCTCAACGAAACGGCCATTCTGGGTATGGTTTACGGCTTCCTCCTCCTGCTGTACCCACCGCGACGGCTTAACATCTTGGTGGCTATCATAATGGGCTTTTTCCTCCTCCTCTATGTCGGACAGCCCCCCGGGATGGACACGGGTTTCCGCTACGCGTTCCAGTTCCTCTGGGGAGGATCATTCAACCTCGGAGCACTTACCGACGTTATGATCGCGCTGGCCTTCTTTCCGGCCTCTATCATCTCCCTTCGCCGACAAAGAGCTGGGAAATTGAAGAGGTGAGAGGGTGGAAGGACTGGAAGGAAAGTATGCTGGACTAAGTGTTTCCGGCGGCCTCTTGATTTTGTTCTTGCTGGTGGTTGTATGGTTGGTGGCATTTTTTCTCCTCAGACGGCAAATGAGACGAAAAACCCTCCTAATCGCGCTCACCATTTTCTCCATAACTTTTCTCGGAGCGGTGATTGGAGTACTTTCAAATCCTCTGATCTCCGGAGTTGACGCTCCCTATTACCCCTACGCGATTCGCGAGTTTCTGCAAGGCAAGCCACTTCCCGAACCCTACCAGCCAGTAGCTTTTTACACGGCCACCGCGTTTTCGGTTCTAACCAACGACCTCACCCTCGGGACAAAAATCGCCCAAGCTATATTTTTCCCACTGATGGTGTTGTCGGCTTTTACCCTGATTCACTATCTAACAAAAAATGATCGGATTTCGCTTATAGTGACTGCCGTATATGCTCTCATGAGTTGTGCTTTGTCGGTCAAAGTAGGAATCCTCAAAAACATGGCCGCGATGGCTTTGATGCCTCTCTTTTACCTCTTCTTCATCAAGTTCATCCGAGGAGAAGGAAAAATTGTTGATTTCAAGGTCTTGCGTTTGAACCAGAACTTTATTCTCTCAATTGTGCTCTTCGGCCTTTTGACGGTAAGCCACTTCCTGACCACTGGTTTCATATTCATAACGATTGTGGCTCATGTGATGTTTCAATTGGGATACCATCGAATACTCCCATTCCGGGAGTTGAAGTTCCTAGGAGTCCTCGTTTTGCTCATCTTGGCCGGAATGACTTCGGCTCCTCTCAGAGAAAAAATCGTCGGCGTCACGAACGCCATCGCTGAGAGTCAACCGATGCCGGACAGCCTCTTCCCTTTCACTCTTACAGCGGTAGGAATCCCCGGAACAGCTTTTCTCCCGTTCATTCTCGTTGGGTTCATCGCATTTTTCTTGGTGCTCAAGCACCGTGATAGATCAGTCTATTTGCTGGCTGTTGCCCTGCTTGCAGGGATGGTGTGTGCCCAACCTTGGGTGATAGATCCTTTGTATTCTTTCAGATTTGGGGTTCTTACAATGGTCGCGATCGTTCCTCTTGTCGCTTTTGGGGCTACTATAGCTAAGAGACACAATAAGCTCTCGATAGGCCTTATCGGCACATTGGCCGCTTTTGCAATAGGGATGTTTATAGGAGTTGGGCTCATCGCCGGGGCGGTGGGTCCAGGAGCCCTTTCTGTGGAGAAATGGGGGTTCTCAGCCGGGCTCAGAAAACAGCTCCCGGAGAACTGCATTCTTGTGGCCGGGCACTCGGAGTACTTCTTTGATTTCGAGTATTGGGACGACCTGATTCTCGGCCAGGATGTCGAGCACCTGTGTTCTGAAGGTGAAGCTCCTCTGCCACTGGAAGAGGTGACAAAGAGGTTGATAGATAGACAGTATGATTTTCAGCAAAAGTGTTTGCTTTTAATTCCAATTGAGGTTGTTGAAAATGAAAATTTGGAGAAGTTTGGTTTAGAAAACACTGGGGTTCAAAATTCAAAAACAGTAGTTTTGGAACTGGAGAATTCCATCGCCTCTCTAACAGATCTGGGTGATGAAATTCCCATTGACTCCACGGTGATAGTGGCGTTGCCTGAGCTCGAGAATGAGGAGTGGGCGTATCAATCACTGAGAAACCGCGAAGTCGATCTGAGAAGCCCGATTGCTTGGGAAAATTTGCCGGATGAGTTGGAAATGCGCGAGAACGATAGAGGGAAGCTGTGTTTATATCTAACAGAAGCTTGGCGGGCGGAGAACTTGGAAGTGAATAAGCTCGGGATCGAAACAGTGGCGACGAACGAGCTTTATATCGTTTTCCGCTTGGAGAACACGCCATATTGGGAAAATGCTGAGTGGGAAAACCTTCCCATCCAGCCCACCCATGAGGAATCCTCACAACTCACAGCCGAAGTTAAGGTTAACCCGAACCCACTCTTCGCTTTCATCCTTCTTCCGATCGAGCTGTCGCAGGTGCTTTATGGAACTTGGGCGTATGGGCTTGTGAAACTCTTAGTAGCAGTCCCACTCACGGTTGGATTGTTTGGGCTCGTATTCCGGCTCTGCGTTGATGGATGGGCACGTTTTCCGAAGAAACCCCTAGGCGAAAAAGAGGTCAGAAATAATGTCAAACAGACCTTTTCTGAGAGTTAAAGTGAAAAATCCATTTCATCGTGCTTTTACTCTAATTTTCACTCTGATCCTCCTGACGTGGATGGTCAGGTTCGCTTCATCGCTGATTGAACGTGGATTGGTTCCGGCGAACATTCATCCATTCTTATTTGCAATCGCTATGTATTCAAGCGCTCTCGTGGGCTACCCGTTGATCGTCGTCGGGCTTCTCACGGAGATGTGGCGTCCGAGCTTGGATTTTAGACTTCATCGTGACAAGCGTTGGATCTCCATCGGAGCTTTCCTTTTCGGAATTTTCTCGTGAATGTTGTTCATGCCATCTGGTGGTCGGGAGAACCAGATCTCCCACGGCATTGGGTGCTCGACAGTCTGTTTATGGAGACAAGCTCCTTCTCGCTGATGTTCGGAATCCTCTTCATGACGAAATCGACGCCCCAGCGCTCACCCAGCTACCGTCTGATGTTGATTGGAGTGATCCTCTTTGAGATCTTCTGCTTCGGGGTCATCTATCCGACAGCGGCGCTCGGAATCCCCATAGGTGGAGAACCGTACACCAACTTTTGGAGCAACACTGTTTTCACCTTGTGGTTCTGGTGGGATTTTCTATCTGAGCTCGTTATCCTAACCGCTGGGATCTGGCTGTTGAAAAAAGGGAAAATATGAGCGAATCTATCCAAGCCCGTCGGCGAGGCAGATATACATCCTGCCTCTGGGGAGGAAATCGGTCGGAAAAGTTCCGTAGTTAGTCGATCAGTTTTTTGTCTTTAATCCTTGAACACCCAACACCATCAACATAGGTAAACCACCAGCTGCCCGAACGGCCTTAACAACACTTTGACTCCTGTCTCCCACAAGGGCAACCATGCATCCCCCGCCCCCACCACCTGTAAGTTTTGCCCCCAGTGCCCCCGCGCTTCTCGCTGCTCCGATCAACCTCTCAAGCTCAGGTGAGCTGACACCTAAAGCTGAAAGACACGCTTGGTTTATATCCATCAACTTCCCCGTTCTCTCAAAATCTCTCTTTTTAATTGATTCGATCCCAACTTCGGTTAGAGTACCTATCAATCTGAAAATACATTCCACCGCAGAGGGGTGGTCTTCTTTGAGCTGACGGACTTTCCGCACCATCGAACTCGTAGAACATGGAACATTCGTGTTTCCAACCACCACTTTCACTTGGGGAATCTTATTCAACCGCTTGATCTTGTTGTGTCTAAGCCAGAGGAATCCACCATACGTGGCCACCGCAACACCCGCTCTGCTTGCTATGGACTGAACCTCAAGCTCCGTTTTGAAAGCCAACTCTGTCACTTCGCTAAGAGACAGCTCCTCGTTTAGTACCCTAGCTGTAGCCGCCACGGTAGCTACGCTAACAGCAGAAGAACTCGAGAGACCAGACCCCATAGGGATATCCGAAGAAACTTCTATGTTCAACCCGCACGACCTTCCAACCTCTGCAAAAGTCAATTCGAGAGCTTTGATGAGGTAAGCGAACTTCTGGGGATCTCCCCTCAAAATCCTTATCACGGGTTTTTTTCCAATTTTCACCCGTCCACTCAAGCTCCCCAGTTTTTTAGAAAATACCTCCACCCTATCGTCGCCCCTTTTCCTCTCGCTTACCACTACTCTCCGATCGACGGCTGTGATCAGGGCTGGATATCCATAGACTACGGCATGCTCCCCGAAGAAAAATATCGCGCCGGGACTTGAGGCTGTTATCACCCCATCACTTCTCACGCATCGGCTCACAACGATTAAACTTTACTCTGGATAAGTCTAATGGGATAGGTTGAAGAGGCTAGCCATCTCGGCGATCTTAAGCATTGCGGTCCTCCCTATTCCCGCTCTTCGCTCGGAGCTCCGTGAAAGACTTCAAACCACTGCCCCACCCACATTCTTCGAAATGGATGAAAGCGTGTTTGGGCTCGTGTGAACATGGAATGGAGCAAGTGGAGACCTTGGTATGAATGGATAACCACTCGATTAGGCCTTGACCCCACACGGGATTTCGAGGCTGCAAAGCTCCTGAACGAAAATCTGCCGAGACCCCGTCTCTCGGCTCTGAAAAAACTCATTCGGGGAAGAGAGTGTTTGATCTTGGGAGCGGGACCATCCCTAGAGAGGGACTTGGAAAAATTAGAGAAATTCGGGTACCTGAGAGAGAATACTCTGATCTGCGCGGACGGAGCTACCTCCGGTCTACTTCGGTTCAGGGTTCCGCACATAATAGTTACGGATCTGGATGGGAATGTCCCAGATCAAATTGAAGCATGGAGGAAGGGGGCATGGATGATCGTTCATGGACATGGGGACAACGTAAAGACCATAAGAGAGATTCTCCCTAGATTGCGGGAACGGGTTATAGGCACCACCCAGACAAAGCCATTCGGTAAGCTCTTCAACTTCGGAGGGTTCACCGATGGAGACCGCGCCGCGTTCATGGCCTATGAACTTGGAGCATTCAAGATACACCTAGCGGGAATGGATCTCGGGACGAAAATCGGGAAATACTCTGGAAGAAAAAATGTGCACAAAAAGAGGATTAAACTGAAGATATGCAAGGAACTATTAGGATGGCTTAGCAAGCTAGGCGCGCCTCTCATCAATCTGACTTCGAGTGGAGAGGATATTCCTCAGGTTCCGAGAAAACCGATCAGCTATAAAAAAGAAGAAACTGAACCAACCAAGAGGTAGAGCGAGAATTGATAGGATGAAAGTCATCATAACCGCGGTCGGAAAAGATAGGATAGGCATTGTGGCGGCGATTTCGAACGCACTCGCTGAGGTGGGTGCCAATATCGAGGACCTAACCTCCTCTAGACTCAGGGATGAGTTCGTGATGTTGATAGTGTGTGAAACGGGGAAGGACAAGAGCTTTAACGAACTCAAGCGAGCGGTGGTAGCTGCGGGGAGAAAAATAGGAATGAAAGTAGTTGTTCAGAGAGAAGAGATATTTAAAGCTATGCATCGCATTTGAGGTGAATTCCCTGAAATTCGCCAGCGAGGAAATACTCGAAACGTTCAAAATGCTATATGTTGAAAAGCTTGAGATAAGGGCCGTGACCCTCGGCATAAACCTTTTCGATTGCGTTGGAAGCGACGCATCAAAAACCGCTGCTAATGTGAAGAAAAAAATAGTCGAAGTCGCGATGAACTTCACCGAAACTATTGACTCAGTTTCGGATGAATTCGGAGTTTCGGTAACCAACAAACGAATTGCTGTCACGCCCATCTCGTTCCTGCTCGCACGCTTTCCAACCGTAGAAAATGCCGTCGAGATAGGTTTCGCCTTGGACGACTCAGCGCGAGAGGTTGGAGTGGATATGATAGGTGGATTCACAGCCCTCGTCGAGAAAGGAATGACGAAATCGGACATAGCGCTGATGGACGCTATCCCCGCTACACTGGGCCAGACCTCAAGGGTGTGCTCTAGTGTCAACGTGGCAAGCACCAAGGCCGGGATAAACGTGGATGCCGTAAACGTTATGGCGAGGAGGATCAAGGAAACTGCGGAAAAGACAAGGAAACACAAGGGGGTGGGGTGTGCCAAGCTCGTCGTCTTCTGTAACGCGCCTAGCGACAACCCGTTTATGGCAGGAGCATTTCATGGGGTAGAAGAAGGCGAAACCACAGTAAACGTAGGCATAAGCGGTCCGAGCGCGATAAGGGCGGCTGTAGAGAGGTGCGACGGAAACATTGACGAATTAAGCGACTGCATCAAGCGAGCTGCTTTCAAGATAACACGTGTCGGAGAACTCATAGGAAAAGAGGTGGCGAAACGCATGGGGGTAAAGTTCGGAATAGTAGACACCTCGATCGCTCCGACTACTGCCAAAGGAGACAGTATTGCGGATGTCGTGGAGAAAATGGGGATCGAACGATGTGGAATTCCAGGTACGACGGCGGCGGTGGCTATGCTCATAGACTGCATAAAAAAAGGAGGGATGATGGCATGCACACGTATCGGGGGACTAAGTGGGACTTTTATCCCAGTGAGCGAGGACGCGGGGATGAATAGAAGGGTTAGGGAAGGAGTGATGAATCTCCAGAAGTTGGAAGCTCTTACCAGCGTCTGCTCGGTGGGGCTGGACATGATATGCCTTCCAGGCGACACGGACGAGTGGACTATTGCAGGAATCATCGTGGACGAAGCGGCGATAGGAATAGTAAACGACAAAACAACGGCTGTTAGGATAATCCCAGTGCCCGGAAAGAAGGCTGGACAGACCGTGGATTTCGGAGGACTCTTTGGGAGAGGAACGATCATGGAAGTTCCGAAATGGAAGCCTGCTCGCTTCTTGAAAAGAGGGGGACAAATAAGTAGAACTATAAGAAGCGCAAAAAACTGATCCGTTTAGTGAAGCTCGGATATCCGAGAACTATCAGAGGGGGAAGACCTCAAATTCAAAAATCTCTCAGCACTCCCACGAAAAAAGTAACGAGCGAGCGAACGAGCTGGCGTAACTCCTCGCTTCTGGCCACCATCCTCGCAACAGGTGGGCTAGCCGTGTAGTACATTCGGACTATTAGCCTGCCCACCGGCCTCCGGATCAGGATACGATCCCTGAAGTCCCTCAACGCTTGAAGCTCCCGAGATAACGGAGACCCAAAGGCAGCGGTCGCGATGAAACAAGGGCTCTCCTCCACTTGCTGAACCTTCGAGCCTTTCCAGAACCACCCGACCAACACAAAAGCTATTGAACCTACGATCAAAACTAAAGAAATCATCGGGTCGCTCAGGAATGCTTCAATGTCCATGAAACCACCGAAGTATTTTTCCCAGACGGATTTTAAGATTGCGCCCCTCTCCAGCATCGCCTACCCAAATCTAAAAACCTTCGAAAGTCAATTTCCCTTGGTAATCTTGAAGAAACTAGCTAGGTTTTGGAAAAGGATTGAAGGGAAAAAAGTCAAATGCCAACTTTGCCCCAGATTTTGTACCATAGCGGAGGGGAAGAGAGGGTTTTGCAGAGGACGCGAGAACGAAGGGGGGGAACTCTATACCCTCATCTATGGAAGTATCACGGCCATGGGCGCCGACCCCATAGAGAAAAAACCTCTGTATCATTTCTGGCCAGGATCGCTCGTGTTCTCGATCTCCAGCGTGGGATGTAACTTCAAATGTGACTTCTGTCAGAACTGGAGTCTCTCACAGACCGGTCCCGAAAACATCCATCACGAAGAAGTTTCACCTGAGGAGGTTGTGGAACTCACCAAACAATACGGATGCAGGGGAATAGCGTTCACCTACAACGAACCCACGATATGGTGGGAGTATTGTTATGACGTCTCCAAGCTAGCTAAGCGGGAAAACCTCTACACGGTTTATGTCACCAACGGATACATGAGTCTAGAAGCTTGGCAGGAGATAGAGCCATACATAGATGCTGCCAATGTGGACGTCAAAGCGTTTGAAGATGGTTTCTATAAGAAGTTTGCGGGCGTACCGAGCATGGAGCCAGTCATCCAAACATGTGAGTGGTTCGTAGAGCGGGGAAAACACTTAGAAGTAACCTATCTCATAATCCCGGGGGAGAACGATGATACCGAAGAGATCCGAAATTTTTGCAGGTGGGTTGTGGGGAAACTCGGGTCGGAGGTACCTGTACACTTCAGCAGGTTTTTCCCCCACTACAAGCTTCTAGCCAAACCGCCAACCCCTTTGGAGTCTCTAGAGCGAGCGTACAAACTCGCGAGGGATGAAGGTTTGAAGTACGTCTATCTAGGAAACGTTCCGTCGACGGATGGGGAGAACACATACTGCCCCGAATGTGGGGAGCTACTAATAGAACGTGTGGGGTTTGAAATCCTCAGGTACCGGGTGAAGGGTGGGATTTGTCCGAACTGCGGGAACAAAATCGAGATAAGGGGGGCATTCAAAGCGTGAGCGGTGGGATGAGGATCAGCACCTACGATGTGGGAAGTCTACCCCCACCCGAAAACGAGCACAAGTTTCAAGAGGGACTCCGGAAGTATCTCAAGGGGGAGAGCGACGAGGATTCCGAGTACTTTGAGAGAAAAATTGTAGAAAGTTTCATCGCCAAGATGAAGTGTGGACTTGAAGTGCCGAACTATCCCCAATTCAGGGGGATGATAGAAACATTCTTGGAATCGATGGATGGTATCCGGAAAATGGGGGAAGCCTACACGTTGGAAGCCGAACCATCCACAAAATCCGATATGCGGATCCTCCCAGAGGTCAGGGTGATAAAAGAAAATGCAGGGGTAATTTTGGAAGAGTTCGAAGACATCGATAAACTACAGCTGAAGGTTTGTATAACCGGGCCCTACACGCTTGCCTCTTTCTTTCCAGGATGGGATGAACATATCTTCGAGATGCTAGGGAAACCTGTTGCACAGATGGTTTCTGAGAACGTGTGCAAAACGCCGAAGCTGAGAACCGAAATCGTGGCTCTAGACGAGCCGATCTTCGGAGAGGATGATCCCAGGCTGGACTACGGAAGAAGGGGGAGAGAGATCCTCCTGAAAACGTGGGACGAGATATTCAATGAAGCCAAAAAGAAGGGAGCGATCACGGTACTCCACCTCCACAAGACCACGGATGAACTCTTCTGGAACTTGGAGAACGTTCAGGTTATCGAATCCCACGTGGACGATCCCCTTTACTCCTCAGAAAGAACAAGGAAGATGCTGGAGAAAACTGGAAAAACTGTGAGGGCCAGTATAGCCAAGACGAATTTCGATGAGCTGATCGGGGAGAGGAAACGGTCCGAGGGAAAATCTTTTGAGGAGGTCGCGGGTGAGATATGGGTTAAGATAAAAAGAGGTGAGATCAAACCCGAAGACTTCGTGGAGGATCTAGCCACGATGTCGAAAAGATTGAAGAGGGTGATCGACTTCCTCGGGGAGGAAAGAGTAACCCATGCGGGCCCCGAGTGCGGTCTGAGGGGATTCCCAACTCACGAAAGCGCAATGGAATGTCTCCGCAGGGTAGTGAAAGCCACAAACCTCATTCGAGACTCTTAAGCTCCTTGATGACCTCCTTCAGTTCACGCATCCCGAGTTCAACGAGTTCACCGACACGCCCCTCATCTCTCGCTTCAGCGAAGCACCTGAAGATCGGCTCTGTTCCCGAGGGCCTCAAAAGGAGCCAGCCATCCTCAAACTTCACGAGCAAGCCATCGGTTCGATCGACCTCGTAGGAAGAGAATTTTTTGGCTAGAGAGTCTAAGACCCTAGATTTCAGCTCATTCGGACATTCGATCCTCTCCTTCACCTGGTGGTAAAGGGGCAAAGTCCTGTTGAACTCAGAAGTCTTGAGCCCGCTCTTCTCAAGTGCCTCAACGAACTTGAGGGATGTCAAGATTCCCTCCCGGCAGAGGGACCAATCGAAGAACAACACGCCCCCGTTCTCCTCTCCCCCTATATCCCCCCCATTCCGCTTGAATTCACCAACGATTTCTGGTTCGCCCACCCTCGTGCGTATGACCTCCCCCCCGAGCTCCGCCGCCACATCCTCGATCACTGAACTCGTAGCTACGGGGGTGATTATCCTCGGTCTCTTCCTTCCCCTGAGGTAGTGCTTGGCCACGAGGGCGAACACCCTGTCCCCCATCAAAACCTTTCCCCCTTCATCAACCACCACTGATCTGTCGGCATCCCCGTCTAGGGCTATTCCAAGATCCGCACCACACGCTACCACTGCTTTCGAGAGTTCGCCCAAGTTCTCTGGAATGGGCTCCAGTTTACGGGAGGGATAAGTACCATCGAGGTGACTGTTCATAGAGATCACATGGTATCCCAGCTCGCTCAGCAACTTGGGAACTACGAGCGCTCCCGTAGCGTTGCCACAATCCACCACCACTTTCTTTTTACTCTCGACTTCCGACACCTTTTCTAGCATCGCCCTTACGTACGGAGAGATTGCATCCTCGGCGCACACTTTTCCTATTTCCCTCCATCCCACCCGCCTCCATTTTTCCCTTTCCACGATTTCCTCTATCTGACGTTCCCTTTCCCTCTCGAACCCGCTTCCATCCCTCTCCCAAAATTTCATCCCGTTGTATTCAGGTGGGTTATGGGAAGCTGTTATCATCACGCCCGCATCGCAACCGAAATACTTGATGCCGAAGGAGAGCACAGGGGTGGGAGTTATACCGAACTTCAAAACATCACACCCCCCACCTGTGAGCCCAGCCACCACGGCGTGCTCGAACATCTCACTTGAGGTTCGGTTATCATGGGCTACAGCCACCTTCCCTTCACCCCCCAAGTGGGTGGCTAGGGCCAAGCCGAGCTTGAAGGCCAACTCTGGGGTGAGCTCTGAGTTAACCACGCCTCGGACACCGAAGGTTCCGAAGAGCCGTGACATTTCATTCCAATTCTTCCAAGTCAAATTTAAATTTATGAAGCTGGACATCAGAATTCTATCTGGAGCCCAGCCCCACACCTCTTGAACTCATTTGGGAACTTTTCTTCGATCTCCTTCTTGTACTTGGTGCAGTGACATGGGGATACAACGGAGAGACCTTTGAAGATTTCAAACTCGTTGAAACCATGAAACCCGCCGATAACCCCTTCCACACTTCCCACTATCCGAGTGGCAGCACGCAGGAGCAGATCAACGCCCGGGTGAGAACATCCCACTATCAAAAAAGATTTTTTCTCACCCATGCACACCAATCCCTGCTCCTCAACTCCAGAGCTGAATACCCCTGTGGTCACGAATCCCCCGCGCACACGGGTTGGCCCTGAACAAGGGACGAACTCGGTCTTCGGTGAAGCATGTTCTCGAAGCGACCGACAAGCTCTGGAGGGAGCATAAACCGAGATCCTCTCATTTTCCTGAAGCAACGCCCGCAATCCACCCGTGTGATCCCAGTGGTCATGCGATACCACCACCGATTTTACTTCCGTGGGGTCTATCCCGAGCTTCTTCATGTTGTACAAAAGAATTTCTCCCTTCGCCCCGGTATCGAACAGGATATCCCCACCCACCAAACACGCAAAACCCCAATCCTGCTTTAGTCCCTCTTTCAACGCCTCATTATCGTAGACCACCACTAGCTCCATTGGATCAGCCCAAGCTTTTTGTCCTAGCATATGCACATATTTTTCCCCATATAAAAAAACAACTCCAACAATCCACTCGGGGGCTCCCACACTTATTATCAATGGAACCAGAAATCTTGAGATGGTCGAATTCACGATCAAGCCCCTGAAAGTAGCTGAAATCAGGGCGCCGATAGGGGTTGGGATGATGCTCCATGACATGACTCAAACCGTGGATGCACCAGTCTTCGTTTGGTACATCGAGGGTGGAAGAGAAAAGATATTGGTCGATGCAGGGGTGGGTGATCCACCAAAGGAGAATCCACTGGAATTCTCGGTAAGGGGGGGAGGGGAGAGGGGGTTAAGGAATGCACTAGAAGGAGTGAACACATCACCCGAGGAGATAGACATTCTAATCCTCACCCACCTTCACTTCGATCACGTGGCATTTGCCAAGCTGTTCAAAAACTCGAGGATCTACGTCCAGCGAGAGGAGTGGGAAGCTGCACTCAATCCCCTCCCCACTTCTCGCCCCCTCTACGACCGGAGACTCATCGACCCGCTCGAACGCTTGGATCTAGTCCCCGTGGAAGGAGACTGGGAGGTCTCGACCGGGCTAAAACTCCTCCATTTGCCCGGCCATACGGAAGGAATGCAGGGAGTGGTCGTATCGACTAGGCTAGGCAAAGCTGTGCTTGCCTCCGATTTGTGCTACACCTACATGAACCTCAATTCACCGTTTCCTCACACCCCATTCTATCCGATCGGTATCTACACTGATTTGCGGAAATGGTTTGATAGTGTGTGGAAAGTCGTGCGAACGACCACGGACAGAAAGCTGATCTATCCCGGACACGATCCTACGCTAGAAGACAAAACACTGCCGGAGGAAGAGTGAGTGGAGCTGAAAGACATCGAGAAAATCACGGTGATCGGTGCTGGATCAATGGGCCACGGCATTGCCGAGATTATTGCGATGGCTGGATACGAAGTGAACTTGGTAGACCTCAGCGAAGAAATCTTGAAAAACGCCTTGTGGAGAATAGAGAAGAGTTTAGAACTCCTATCAGAGGGTGGAAGCGTTGGGAAGGGCGAAATCGGATCCATCCTCCAGCGGATCCATCCTTTCCTGAGTCTTGAAGATGCGACGAGAGATGTTGACTTTGCCCTCGAGGCCGTAACGGAGAGGATCGAGCTCAAGAAGAAGATCTTTGGGAAACTGGATGAACTACTACCTCCGGATGTCCTGCTGGCCACAAACACCTCATCGGTGAGTGTCTCGGAGCTAGCCCGGAGCACCAGAAGACCCGGCAGAGTAGTCGGAACCCATTTTGTTCACGCTCCCCAACGGATTGAGGGGTTCATGGGACCCCATCTCTCGATAATGTTGCCGCTCGTAGAGGTCGTGAAAACAAAGTATGCTGATGAGGAAACAATCGAACTGGTTCTAGCACTCATGAAACGGATAGGAAAGCATCCGGAAGTGGTGAAGGACACTCCCGCCTTCGTTGCGAACAGGTTCATCATCCGGGCCGGGATCGAAGCCGGATATTCACTGGGAGAAGCTGATGTGAGGGAGATAGATGCTGCTGCCGTTTATGGATTAGGTTTTCCATTAGGAATATTCTTGTTACTAGACGTGATAGGCCTGGATGTCGGAGTCTACATCCTCGACTACCTCAGAGGGGTATTGGGGGAAGAATATCAAGCACCTGAACCGCTCAGGATGATGGTGGAGCAAGGAAACCTGGGTCAAAAGAGTGGCAGGGGATTCTACGACTACTCGAGAGGCCCACCCGAGATAAGGAGGGAGGACTGGAAAACCTTCGACCCGCTACGGATATTGGCCCCCATGGTGAACGAGGCCGCGAAACTCATCGAAGACGACGTGGCTGACGCTGCCCAAATAGAGAGGATTCTTCAACTCTCGTTCATACCAGGAGGTTTTTTCACGCGGGTCGATGAGGTGGGTTTGAACACCATAGTCGAAAAGTTAGAGGATCTGAAAAAAGAGCACGGAATGGATTGGTATGAGCCGAGGGGATTTCTCAAAGAGATGCTCCGTGAAGGGAAGAGGTTCGCAGACATTCTAGGAAACGTGTGGATTTGATCACTTGGGGAAATTTTCAAAAAACTCTTAATCGTTCCAGCCGAATTCTTTGATGGGCCCGTGGCCAAGCCAGGATAAGGCGGCAAGTCCCTGGGACCCGTATGCCTTCTAGCTTGGCGAGGAAAGCTGCAAATCGCGGGTTCGAATCCCGCCGGGCCCGTCCGTATTTCCTCTGGTTTGGTTCATCTGCTCCAAATTCGCCTTTCCTAACAGCTCCCATAATCGGTAATTTATATGCATACACGATATGACGACGATGACGGAAACCTTTCATTGCTCCAGCTGTGGGGACTTAAAGCCGAAAGGAGCGGAGTCAGTGAACCCGCACCTTCGGATGGAGGAACTTCCCCACGACGCAAAGCTCGAGCGCATCGTGAGTGGGTTCGATCTGGCGAAGAGAAGCGTGAGGAAGGCCCCGATGAACTCTTGAGGAGCCCAAGCGTGATGGTCCCAAGGAAAGCGGTTTCATTCGTTGCCGTTTTCCAGAACCCGACACCGGATTCATCTCTTTACCGAACCAATTCATCAACCGACTCTCGTCCCTATGGAGAGTCCATCAGAAAAATGTCCTCCTGAGTATTCCAGATAGGAGGACTCCATCAACCCATATCTCCATTTTTCTGGACACAACCGCTCAAAACTCATCAAAACGTGACAAAAAAATGAAATGCGGAAAAAGTTTTAACCGTTAGTTATCAACAAATTTGAGATGCAGGGGGTGTTGCTTTGGGACTCCACATCATTGCCGAATTTCTGGGAGTAGACCCAAAAATAATCTCCAAAAAGGATGATGTGAAGAGAATAACGGACTATGCTGTCAAGAAGAGTGGGTTGAAGGCTTTTTCATCATCTTTTCACCAGTTTGAGCCATTTGGAGTCTCGTGCGTCTACCTCCTGCGCGAATCTCACCTGAGTGTGCACACTTGGCCAGAAGTTTCCTACCTTGCACTCGACATATTCTCCTGCGATTCCGACGAGAAAGCATTACAAGCGTTCGAGCTACTCAAAGAAGCGTTCCGGCCGAAAGAAACGCAGGTGAAGATATTGGAGCGAAGACTCTATGAACGGCTTAAGGAGAAATCTAATACTCGCTGAACTCAACAAGCGAAAGTGCACGATATGGGAACTGCTGGCTCGATGGCATCGATCGCTTCCCGAGTTCATAAAACTCGTGAATGAACTCTTCGAAAAAGGTTTGATCACATCCGATGGTAAGTACTTGTACCCCAAACATGAGATCAAAAGGACTTCCATCGAACACCCTTTCGAAATCGAGAGATGTAGGAGGTGTGAGGGAAAGGTCGTTCTCCCCTCGCGACTGAAGGAGTTCTCAAAGAGATTTGAGAATCTAGTGAGGGGTAGACCCAAACCCGATACCCGTTTCTCCCAAGGTTACATGCGAAGCGCCGATGTCATCGCTAGAGTAGCGTTCATGTGTTCTTATGGAGATGTGGAAGAGAAGAAAATCGTGCTCGTGGGAGATGATGATCTGGTAAGCGTGGCACTCATTTTGACCGGTCTGCCCAAGAAGGTAACCGTACTCGACATCGATGAGAGGCTTGGAGATTTTTTAGATCGCCTATCACGACGGAAAAAGTTGGATGTGGAGTTCGTACATTACGATGTGGTTGAGCCCCTGCCCCAAAGGCTCGTTGGGAAATACGACGTTTTCCTCACAGACCCCTTGGATACCCTTTCCGGATTTAGAGCTTTTTTGTCTAGAGGTGCTAGCTGCCTCAAACTATCCGGAGGAAGTGGATACTTTGGCCTCTCAACCCTCGAGGCATCTTTTAAAAAAATGTATCAGGTGGAGAGGTTCCTGCTCGACATGAACTTCACGATAACTGATATCTTGGGAGGGCACTCCTGGTACCCCACCAAGGATTACGGGATAGGCTATCCATACGAAGAAGATTTGTGCAAAAATTTTCGATTCGAGGTGGATCCTCGCCCAAACGTGGTTTGGTATAAGTCATCGTTCATACGGATAGAAAGCGTTGGAAAGATCCGCCCCATCATTCGCTGGAACGAAAAAACCCAAATGGAGATATCTGATCCAGAAACACTAGCCGGAGGAACGAAAGATATCGCTGCGATGTTTGACAGAACCTAATTGCCTGCAAGCACGTTTTTCATCGACTCGGGCGCGATCCTGGATTGGGTTGTAAGTCCTGAGAAGTCAGAGAATGGAATCTGCTCTTCACCACGCGGCCCTGGAAGAAGTGCAGAGAAAAAGAAAAAGGCCGGAAAAACTAGGTAGCTTGGTGCCCCGGTGGTGTAGCCCGGCCAATCATCGTGGCCTCATGGGTGGACGAAAAGTCGCCTAGGCCAATCGAGCCACTGACGCGGGTTCAAATCCCGCCCGGGGCATCCAAAAGCTTGACCAGAGGTTCAGATTGGGATCCCCTCGCACCAGAGGTTACTTCAAAGCAATCGCATCAAGATTAGTTGTGACGGATCACTCACTCGGAATTCCGACCAAATCAGTTGACTTCGCTGCCAGAAAGCTGTATATACAAGTTTAAGACCGAGGATGGAGATGGTTTGAAAGCCTGTAGACTTAACTTTAGATGTTCTTCTCAGGTTCTACTCATGAGACGGACAGGAGAGAACTTTTAAGTTTCTCATTTTGATCGCGATATTCGCGGAGCACTCTATCTCCGACTATCGGTGACATTTGGATACGGGCTACCTCTAGGAAGGGATGGACCATAT
>JAPDJF010000001.1 GCA_029259185.1 Hadesarchaea archaeon | reverse complement strand
CGACCACGTTGCGGCGCTCAACATCGCCGCTAGGGCCGCCGTCAACCGGCCTATTGTTCCGGGGTTTTTGGGACATTTCGGTTCCACCTCGGGGACAAGCCCCTTCCTTTAGGGAGGGGTAGTTGACTTGCTTCCTCCAGCGGTAATCTTGGTTTGGAGGTAATTCGGAAAAAGGAGTACCTTGGGAGAGTATGGGACGAGGCTGGGCAACTTATGCAATCCTCTTATCTGGAGAGAAAACGTTTTTGATGATCTTCAAGACGATTTCCTTAACAGTTCTTGAGGGGAGCTTTCCCCTCTTCTCCAGAAGTTCTCTGCGCACGGTCAATATCACCCCGGTCCTGACGACCAATGGTTTGCGGAGTCCAGCGAACTCCGCCTCCTTCGTGGTAAGCACATGGTCGAGTTCCCCAATCCCCCTCTTTGATACGCTCGCGAGGGGGACTATGATCGCATCCTCATTCAGCTCGTTGTACCTATCCGAGGAAACGATGAGTGCGAGTTTTTCCTCCTTCGAATCCTTCCTCCCTGTGAAAGGGATCGAGAGGCACACAATATCCCCCTGCCTCAGCTGGGCCTTCCTCTTCATCGATATCTCCCTCGCCAAACCATTCTAACTTTGAGGATTTAACCGTAGTTCAGTAATGCGAGTTCCACCAGCCGGAGCTCATCTCTTGTGAGCTGGGATGATGTCTCCTTCACCACAGCTTTTCTCGGGATCTCTCTAACACCGTACGATCCGAATACCCTCACGTATGCTCGCTTCTCCTCCACGGCGTGGAGGGCAGCTTTTACCTTTGGGTCTGAGAGTCTCCCCTCTAGATCTATAAAGAACACGTACTCCCCCAAAACCCCACGGTCGGGGCGGGATTCGATTCTCGTGAGGTTTATTGACCTTCTCGCGAACTCTCCCAAGATTTCATGGAGGATCCCGGGTCTATCCTCAGGTAACTCGATCATTATGGAGGTCTTGCGTGCTTTGCCCACGCAGATCCGTCGCTGGCTCAAGACGAAGAATCGAGTGTAGTTGGTTCCCTGGTCATGGATGTTCTCTCTCACAACCTTTAGCCCGTATATTCTAGCGGCTTCCATTCCTGCTATCGCTGCCACGCTGGGGTCGGAGGTTGCCAGTTCGGCCGCAGCTCCCGTGCTTGGGGTTTCCCTCAGTTCGGCGTTGGGGAAATTCTCCTTCAAGTAGTTTCTGCAGTGGGAGAGTGCTTGATGGTGGGAGGCGATGATCTTGATCCTCCCCAGGTCCTCGCTTTTAGCGAGGAGGTGGTGAACCACCGGGAGCCGGATCTCCCCTATCACATACAGGTTGTCATGTCGTCTGAGCAAGTCCAGAACGAAGGGAACATCCCCCTCCATCGAATCCTCAACGGGAACCACGCCTACCGCCTTCGGGTGGGCGCTCACGTATTCGAAAACTTCCGCGATGGGGTATAGGTATTTCAGCTTGGCTCCCCGTCGCAGGTTCCCCAAGGCCTCCACAGCTCTCTCCGTATTGGTTCCTCTCGGTCCAAGGACCGCTATCTCTTCGGGAAGGAATTTCATGCCGTTCACCTAAATCTTCGTCCGTACCTCTTATATCACCCCTTCGGGTTCTTAGATGCTAGTCCAAGGTCGTCTCCACCGCGTACACCTTGGCGTGCAACTTCCCTTCCAATGTGTAGAGCTCGGTGCGTGCTCTGAATCGCGTTCCCCTTTTGATCAAGTACCTCGGTCCGTTGTAGTCGCTCGGGAGCAGTGAGGCGTACCACCTGTTGTCAACATGCACGATCGCCTTCCCCGGTAAGACTCTCCAGACCTCTAGGGTGTGGATGTCCTTAGCTCCCGAGACTCCAGGGGAGAAAATCCGGTCTCCGACCTTTTCCACTTGATTTTCGTCGCACAGTCTGTTCACTGCGGTCACCACGGTGCTTGGGTTCAGCCCCTCGACTTCAGCCTCTTCGGTGAGTTTGTTTAGCGAGAGCCCCTCTCTCCCCGCCCTCAGGATCTTCCGAAGGATGAGTTTCGCGGCAACCCTGACTTCGGTGTTGAAGTCCCTCATGCGTTTCCTCTCCAGCTCTTCTTCCACCTCTTCAATTGGAGCCTCAAGTGCTATGGGTGGAAGTTCCTCGGGTCCCATTTCCTCGCCCTCCATTGGTTCTATCTTCGGAGGGGGCGAGGATCTCACCAACACCCTCAGTTCCTCGTTCAGTTCCTTGATCACGGTTTTCATTCGTTCCGCCATCCGCTTGCTCGCCCTCAAGTAGTTCACATCGATTGTCCCCTGGGCGGCCAGTATCACTACCCTGCCGACTTTCCCCCTTCCCGTCCTCCCTCTCCGCTGGATGTACCTTATCTCGCTCGGAATCGGCTCGTAGAATACGACGAGATCCACGTTCGGTATGTCCAAACCCTCCTCCCCTATGCTCGTCGCCACGAGTACCTTTACTTCCCCCCTCCTGAACTCATCTAGGATGGATGTTTGTTCTTCTTGGCTCAATCCCTTGTCGTTTCCCCTGCTCCCCTGCCCCACGAACCTCTTTGCTGTTATCCCTTTTCCCGAAAGCATTGAGACGAGGTGACTGGCGGTGTCCCTGTACTGGGTGAAAACGATGATTTTAGAAGAGGGATCTTTTGCCAACTGCTCGAGCACGGTCTCCAGGAGTTCCCTCAGCTTGGGGTGCTCGCCCAGCGAGTCAACCGAGCCGTGAAATCCCACCGACTTTAGCTCAGACGTCAGGAGGCGGTGGCTCACCCTCTCACCGTTCTCAATCCTCCGAAGGAAGCTCCGTAGCGCGCTCGCTCCTTGGCTCTCGAGGAGTTCGAGTGCATGGTAAAGGGAGAGGGCGGCAGAGATAAGCATGAGTGTCCTTCCTAGTTTTCCCCTCTCCTCCTCAAGCGGCGAGGTTTCGAGTCTGTGCTTCACCTCTTCTGCAGCCTCCAGCAAGTCGGTTCTGAATGTGAACCGTGGGTTCTTCCTTACAGCTCCGATCGAGGAGAGTTCTCTCAGCTTCTCCTCGAGCATCTTCCTCAGCGTCCTCCTCAACCTCTGATAAGACTCCGGTAGCTCCACGAACTTCCACTCAACGGTTACTTGGTGGACGTAGGACCTCACATCAGGATCCTCCTCCGTTCTCGCTTCCACGCGTTCGATAAAGAGGGCATCACATATCTCCTTTATTTTCTGCTTGCTCCCGCCAGGACTTGCCGTGATCCCTAAGATAACGGGGAAAGGTGCCTCTCGCACGTATGCCTCGGCGATGCGGGTGTACGCATAGTTTTTTCTCGCCCGGTGACATTCGTCGAAGATGAGGAGGCCGAACTCCTTGAGCTCCATCCCTCGTCCGTGGTCGTTGTACACCACTTGGGGGGTCGTGAAATACATGCGGGCGCCGCTCCGCCAAACGCGTAGCCTGTAATCAGGGGGATTCTTTCCCGTCAGAACCCGAACGTCCTCAGGCTTGAGTCTTAGGAGCTTCATAAAGGTCTCCTTATGCTGGATCACCAACGGACGGGTGGGGGCCATCATCAGAACCTTCGATCTTCGATGATTGTACAGGAAGTGGGATGCCACGAGGGCGGCGATCACAGTTTTGCCCATCGCGGTCGGGAGGACGATAAGTGTGTTTCTCCCCACAGCTCTCTCTGCAAGTCTGAGCTGATATTCTCTCTCTTCGAAGGCTCCCCTTCTCACTAGGGGGTTCAGCATGTTCTCCTCAGATCTCGATGATCTCTCCAACTTCAGGTCTTCCCGTTTTCTTGGCTGGCTGGTTCACCTCTTCTATCCTCTGTAGAAGCCCCCCGAGTTTCCCATCGCCGATGAGCTTCTTGAACTGTTCAAGTTCTTGGCGATTCCTGAGGATCAATCCTCTCTTCTTCGTCGGAGTTCCCGAGGTGTTGAGCGGGTTTATCTCGACCACGAGCTGGGAAGGGGATCGCTTGTAGGGGGGGAGCTTAAGAATGAAAATTCCCGGCACACTTGTTGCTTTTCTTTCCCACTCCTTTCCCTTCTCGAGAAAGAGCTTTAAACCCTCCACGAGTTTCTCCTCCGACATCAGTAGAGATTCGGTGGATTCGGTTAAAATCTTTCCGGAACTTTGCGGGGCCCCTTTCCGCCTGAGTTTTGGGCCGCCGCTGTGGGGGGAGAACAGTTTTTGATCTTCCCATACTGATGCAGGGCTCCGAGCGCCCTCGTGGCGATCTCCAGCTCCTCATACACAGGACAGCCCATGTTCTCGAGTTCTCTCTTGAACTCGTTTATGGTTTCGGTAGAAGGGCCATACACCCAGAACACCACGGGTTTATGGAGTTCTTTGATTTCAATGGGCTTGGTGAAGAATACTGCGGTTATCACCAAGACAGAGTCCACGTTGGGATCGTTCATCACTATCTCGATCACCTCATCTTGGGGATAAGTGCCTCTGGCCATCAGGGGTCCGAGGTCCGAAGGGTTGGATGCGATGGAGGGGTCGATCTCCGCCAGCGCTTGGAGGGTTTCCTTCGAGAAGCTCGCGAGCTTCAAGCCGGATTCTGCCAGACTGTCTATCGCCATCACCGCTGCCCCGCCCGTGAGGGTGATGATCCCAACCCGGTTTCCATTCGGGAGGGGAAGATAGCAGAAAGCTTTGGGGATCTCTAGGAGTTCCCTAAACGAGTTGACTTGGATTACTTTAGCCTGTCTAAGCGCAGCTTCGTACACCCGCCGATTCCCCGCTAGGGAGCCAGTGTGAGATTGCAGTGCCCTAGTGCTCTCTTCGCTCTTACCAGGCTTGTAAACCAACACCGGTTTCTTGGGTACGATCTTTCTCGTCACCTCTAGAAACCTCCGCCCGTTCCTTACATCCTCAAGGTGCATCGCTATTACCTTCGTTTCCGGATCTTCCGCTAGGTACTCCAAGAGATCACACTCATCCACATCGCACTTGTTCCCAAAGTCACATATCTTGCTGATGCCGTACCCCCAATCTTCGTACGCCATGGCTTGGGGTCCGATTATGCCCGTTTGAGCCGCCAGCGCTATCCCTCCCTTCTTGAGACTCGAGTACGCCACCGTGTAAGTGGTGGGAACGAACCCAATCGAGGTGTTCACGGTACCCAGCGTGTTTGGTCCCAGGATCCTCACCCCACTCCTTTTCCCTATTTCCACGATCTCTCTTTGTAGCTCGACACCCCTTCCACCCCTCTCCGCAAAGCCATCAGACCCCACGATCACGCCCTTTACCCCCGCCTCCACACACTCCCTCAGGATCCGGGGGACTCTCTCAGCTTTGGTGAGGATGATCGCGAGATCTACGGGTTCGGGCACCTCTTTTATGTTCGGATAAACGTTGATGTCTCCGATCCGGTCGTGAGAGGGATTGACCAAAAACACCTTTCCGGGATAACCGAACTTCTTGAGGTTCTCGAGCACGGCGAGCCCGCCGAACCACCCTCTGGAAAGCGAGCCTATGACCGCCACACACTCGGGCTCGAAAAAAACGGTGAGGTCCTTCTCGCCCTTTTGGTTTCTCATCCCCTCCCCCCGAATTCACCAAGTTAACGCCAGATGTTGTAAAACTTTGTGGTTCACAGGCTTTGGTCCCCTTAAGGTAGGGGGATATTAAGTCGGCCTTCCCAAGTGGAAGGGGGGTTGAACGATGCGTTTGGTGCTTGCGATTACGGGTTCCAGCGGGGTGGTGTACGGGACGAGGTTGCTGGAAGCCTGCCGGGAGCTGGGGATAGAAACGGATTTGATAATCTCCGAAATGGCCGAACGGTTGCTCGAGCTGGAACTCGGGAGGAAAGCAGAAGAGTTCAGAGAACTCGCGACGCGAAACTACTCGCCCGATGACATGTTGGCCCCGCTCGCCAGCGGGTCATACAGGGTGAACGGGATGGTGATCGCCCCTTGCAGCATGAAGACGCTCGGGTCGATAGCGAACGGCATCGCGACTAACTTGATTACACGCGCAGCGGACATAATGCTGAAGCAGAACCGCCCGCTGGTGCTGGTCCCTAGGGAGACTCCCCTAGGCACGGTTCACTTAGAGAACATGGTGAGGCTGAGGCGTGCAGGAGCCACCATCTTACCCGCTTGCCCCGCATTCTACCATCAACCTCGGAGCATATCCGACCTCGTGGACTTCGTGGTCGGTCGGGTGTTGGACGTGCTCGGGGTGGAACATGGGCTTTACCGTAGGTGGGAAGGTGGGGGAGGTTCTTTGGGTTAGTTCTGGTGGTTAGATGAACTTCCGGGAATTCGTGAAAGTTCTGGATGAGAAGGGGCTCTTGGTGCGGATCAAGCGCCCCGTCGACACGAGATACGAGATCTCCTCCCTGATTAGACTGGTGGGTGGCAAGCCGCTCATGTTCGAGCACGTGAAGGGCTTTTCAATGCCTGTGGTAGCGAACTTGTGCTCCACGCGCGAGCTGGTTGCGATGGCACTGGGGGTGAAACCGGACGAGCTATTAGTGCGTCTGGTGGGAGCAATAGAGAACCCCAAGGAACCCGAGGTCACGATTTCTCATGACTACCGTGAGGTCTCTGCCGATCTCACGAAATTCCCCATCCTCCTCCACTATCCGTTCGATGGTGGGTCCTACATCTCCTCAGGGGTGGTGATAGCACGCGACCCGGAGCTCGGTCTCAACGCTTCATTTCATAGGATGATGGTCATCTCAAAAAACAAAGTGGTGATGAGGATCCTACCCCGTGACTTCGATGCATTCTTGAGGCGCGGAAACAGGGAGTTCGCGATATGCATAGGAAACCCCGTACAAGTTCTGGTGAGTGCTGCGATCTCGGTAGAGTTGGGGAAAAGCGAACTCAGCATAGCTAACGCACTGGTGGAGACAAAGCTCATCGAACTCGGGGGACACAAGGTTCCAGAGGCGGAAATAGTCATGATAGCGGAGGTGACGGGAGAGGAACACGATGAGGGGCCTTTCCTCGACCTAACAGGAATCCCCGACATCGTGCGGAAGCAGAGGGTTGCTAGGATAAAGCGAATATTCACAAAGGAGAACCCGCTCTACCACGCGTTGCTTCCCGGGGGCCCCGAGCACATGGTCTTAATGGGAATCCCCCGTGAGCCGACGATATTCCGGGAGGTAAGTAAGGTGTGTGAGTGCAGGGACGTTCTAGTCACCTCGGGAGGATGCTGTTGGTTGCACGCCGTGGTGAGCATCCGGAAGAAGGCACCCGACGATGGGCGAAGGGCAATTGAGGCCGCCTTCAGGGGACATAGGTCGTTGAAGCATGTATGGGTGGTAGACGAGGACATAGACATCCATAACCCCAATGAGGTCGAGTGGGCGATGGCTACTCGATTCCAAGGGGACAGGGACATCGTCATGAGGAAGGAACCCGGATCCTCGCTCGATCCCTCTGCTGACCAAGAGACCCGGATGACAACCAAGGTTGGCTTTGATCTGACTATCCCTCCAGATCGGGATCCAGAGGGGTTCAGGAGGCCGGGCCTCCCGCTGGAGCTGGACCTTGAGGACTATTTAGGATCGTAGAATCCTCCAGTATGGTTTTATGGTGGCGTGGCTCGGGTAATCTGGAAGCATGTATCTGACGAGGGAGCAAGAGCGGATACTTGAGGGTGAATACGGGGAGGTCATGGAACGGAGCCTCAGGTTGCTCGTCAAGCTTGGAGAGATCTACGGTGCGGATCGAATGATCCCGGTTAGCTCTGTCCAAGTCGCTGGCGTCTCTTACAAATCGATCGGTGATCCGGGCCTGGAGTTCTTGGAGGACTTGGCGGCGGGGGGAACGAGAGTGAGAGTGCTCACCACCCTGAATCCAGCTGGGATGGACCTCATCGATTGGCGTAAGCTTGGGGTGCCGTTGGATTTCGCGGCGAAACAGCTCAAGATAATAGAGGCCTTCCGGAGGATGGGCGTGGCGATGACCATCACGTGTACACCCTACCTCGCCGGTAACCTCCCGCGTTTCGCTGAGCACATCGCTTGGTCGGAATCTTCAGCCGTTTCGTTCGCGAACTCCGTTATCGGCGCACGCACGAACCGGGAGGGAGGCCCCTCTGCATTGGCTGCGGCGATATGTGGGGTAACCCCAAACTACGGTTTGCATCTCACCGAGAACCGAAATCCCAGCGTTGTGGTGAAGGTTAGCGCTGAGTTGAAAAGTAGCTCAGATTTCAGTGCTCTCGGCTACTGCATAGGGAAGATCATTGGGGACGGGATCCCTTACTTCAAGGGGGTTAAGTGGGCGAGTACGGACCAGCTGAAGGCACTAGGTGCTGCTATGGCGGTGTCCGGGGCGGTCGGCCTTTACCACATCGAGGGATTGACGCCCGAATCCGAGTCCGTGGAGACATCTGGGGTCGAGACAATCGAAGTGGGTGCGGAAGAGCTGCGCCGGGTTTACGAAGAGCTGAGCACGGGGGAGGATCCAGATATCATAATGCTGGGTTGTCCCCATGCGTCACTGGATGAGATAATCGCCTTTGCCTCCAAGCTCGGAGAAAAACACCTTCGCAAGCCGGTGTGGATATGCACCTCACGCTATACCAAAGATATCGCGACTAGGATGGGGCTTGTAGAGCGGATCGAGCGGTTGGGGGGGAGAATAGTAGCGGATACGTGTGCGGTCGTCTCTCCAATCGAGCGGATGGGTTACAAGACGGTTGGAGTCGACTCTGGGAAAGCGGCGAGCTATCTGCCCAGTCTTTGCGGGCAAAAAGTTGTGTTCAGGAGTACAGACTATCTGCTCAAGAGGTGGGTTGGGTGAGGGGGAGAACGATAAGCCCGGGAAAGGCATGTGGTGAGGCTCTGGTTTCGAAGACACCCATTAGCTTCTACGGTGGGGTCGATCCGAAGACGGGCATCGTGATGGAGAGGGGCCACGAGCTTGAGGGCAAATGCGTTAAGGGGAAAATCTTGGTCTTCCCAAAGGCGAAGGGATCCACAGTGGGCTCCTATGTGATTTACGGATTGAAGCGTAACGGTGTAGCCCCTGCGGCGATCCTGAACGAGGATACCGAACCGATTGTCGCTGCGGGCACGATTTTGGCGGGGATTCCATGTGTGGACAAGATCGACATCGGTAAAATCAGGACGGGAGATAAGCTCGTGGTGGATGCGAGCGAGGGAATCGTTGAGATCGAATAACCTCAGCGACATCCAAGCACGTTTCGATTGACAGGGAGGGAACTTTTGTGGTTGGGTTCTAGTGTAGGTACTCGTCATTGGTCGCTCGATCCCAAGTTGCCCAAAAAATTTCATTCCGGTAGAGTTAAAAGCCGTCGATTGGAGTTTTCTTCACAGGCGGTTGAAATGGAAGAAAAGAAACTTAAACGAAAGGGTAGTGTCGGTCAGACCGAAAGGGGCGAGATGGTGTTGGTCAATGAGCAGAACGAGGGGTTCATCGTCGGGGAGATCGCGATAGTGGTGTGGGACCTATGCGAGGGGAGGAGTGAAGAAGAGGTGATCGATGAAATAATCTCCCGGACCCACGTTGAGAGGGAACGCGTCGAGCCCGTGGTCACCGGCCTTATCTCAAAGCTTAAAGAAGTGAAACTCGTAGAGTAACCCTCAGATTGGGGGGAATGTTACGAGGTCTGGCACCTCCGGCCGAGGAAGGGGGAGTTTAGACTAACCCCAAGCTCTCATAAACGGATCTAGCTCTGGATCAGTTCATTCCCAGATCCCTAGCTTTTTCCTTTTTTTATCTGTGCCGGGCAATTTACCAGTAAAAAGGGAGACGAAAGCATGGTATCACATTTGTCGGTGAATGAAAAAGTTTCGTGATCTGGTTCTAGTAAATATTCGTGGCTTAAGTATTTAGGGGAAACGCCAAGTTACGGTGATGCTGGTCTCCAAAACCGTGAGGGCTGAACCGCACGGCCTTACGAGAAGCGAGCTGAGGAGAGTGGAAGACCTCCAAGCGTGGGATCGCGCCCAAGAGGGACTACAAGAAGCTGAGGGAGCAGACTAGGCTATCCTCCTACTACTGCAGGCCGCTCAGTTGGAAGGCAAAAGATGGGCGCAAATCCCCTATTCTCCTCGATAAGGACGCATTCAAAATCGTGGAGACCGACAATAAATTTGCCCGGTTTTTCATCTCGATCCGACCCCCCAGGATTTGGTGCCCCCTGCGGATGTGGAAAAACCACGAGCGCCTGTTAGTCCAAATATGGAGGTTTAAGACCAAATTATTTTTGCGCACCTAGCTTAGTCAGTAAACTATCTCTACGTTTTGAGAAACCACTCCGATCGTTTTAATGGACACCCCAGTCTTTCGGCGATCTCCTTGTAACTCATCTCCTCGTTCACAGGCGTACCCTTCTGAAGCAACTTTAGGAGATCTTTGTCGAACTCGCGAACCTCTGCGAGTTCCTCGACCACAAACGGTTTGATCCTGTACTGCTTGAGCTCACGATCTAAGTTTTCGGCGAGTTTCGAAGCATTCGGTTCTCATTCGTGAGTTCCTTTACTTTCTCCTTCACTTCTTCCAGATGGTTAACGAGGTCGAGCCTTGAAAGGTATCCCTTTTCTCCTTCCTCTTCCTGATCGAGTCCTCAATCCTATGACAAACTTCGAAATCGATACGCCAGCTTTCTTCGCGTGCCTCTTCCAGTCTCGGAAGATCACCGAATAAAGAGATCATTTTGGGGCCTAGTTTACTGGTAAAATAATGCGGGGGAGGGGATTTGAACCCCTGAACCCCTTCGGGATACGGCCCTGAACCGTACGCCTTTGACCTGGCTCGGCAACCCCCGCACGATTTATTTACGTGGTTTCCGATCAAAAATTTTCGAGTTCACGTGAGGCCACGGATGTAGCTGTACGCTTCCAAGGCCGCGGTTATCCCCTGCCCCACCGCTGCACCTACTTGTTTGATCGGGAAGTTCGTCACGTCACCCGCTGCATAAATTCCCTCGATACTCGTGTGCTGCTTTCGGTCGACCACGATGTATCCCGCTTCGTCGGTTTTTACCCCGGCCCTTCTAGCGAGTTCGCTCCTGGGTTCTTCCCCTATGAGAACGAAGACTCCATCGACTTCAATCTCACTTCGCTCTCCGGTTTTCCGGTTCGTCAGAATTACCCTTTTCTTCCCAAGAGAGCCTTGGATTTCCTCAACTATCGAGTTCCATATCACATTGACTCTTCCCCTCAGTTTTTCCGCGAGGGCGACATCGGCCCTGAGTTTGTCTCTTCGATGAACGAGGGTGACACTTGAAGCCAGCTCTGAAAGGTGAAGAGCAGAGACCACGGCGGAGTTTCCACCACCAACCACGAGGACGTTCTTTCCCCTGAAGAGAGGACCATCACACGTTGCACAGTAGCTCACCCCCTTCCCCAGAAACTTCTCTTCGCCGGGAACCCCGAGTTTCCGGTGGGCACTTCCGGTGGCCACGATCACGGCCGGAGCTGAGTATTTCGTTTTTGAGGTGTGCACGATTTTTTCCTCTCCATTGAGTTCGATCCGCTCAGCCCTCTCCATCTGGCGGATTTCCGCTCCGGCATCTTTGCACTGCTTTGCCATGCGTTCCGCTAGCTCCATCCCCGCAACCTTTGAGAATCCTGGATAGTTCTCGATGAGAGGTGCCTCGGTCATCATTCCCCCAGGGAGTCTTTCCTCGAGTACAATGGTCTTCAACCCGCTTCGTGCTCCATAGATTCCGGCCGCGAGCCCGGCCGGCCCGGCACCTATTATCACGAGGTCTCTTCGCTCCACCCTATCACTCGCCAATACTTCTCAAAAAAGGATTATGTAAACTATTCCCAGCCATCTCGCAGGAGGCCTCGGTCCCCACAGGCGTTCGTTCGGGCCATCCCAGCCCTACTCACGAGAGTTTTTATGACCAACTATATATGTGTTCCTCATTTCTTCATTTCTTTCCCCTCCCCTGCATGAGCTAGGGGATGAGAGCCGCAGGATATAATGAGTTGGACAAGGGGGCACACTCAGTCATGCCCTGCAGTATCATCTAGTTCAAGTCGTAAAATACCGAAGAAAGGTGCTTGAAAACGAGGTGGTGGATTTGCTGAAGCAAAAAGTGAGAGAGATAAGCGAGAGTTTCCAAGTCGAGGTTCTAAACTTGGAGTGCGACAAAGATCACTTCCACATGATCTTCAAGGCAAAACCAACTCTGGACATACCCAGGTCTGCACTCTGAACCACCACATGGCACTTTGCAGGTGGCTCTACAACCGCCTGCCTCCGAACTCAATTTTGCGCATGAGAAGAGGATAAGGCTGAAGCGAACGGATACTCAGGCCCTCATCGTCGATTTGAAAAAGCACGAGCTCCCCTTCGAGCCGCTGTTCGGTTTCGAGGTCAGCTACAAGAGCGTGGAGCGACTGCACTCCGACGAGGCAGGCGACGGAACTGGTTACCATCAAGCGATGGGATGCTCGCGAGAACGGGAATCAAAATGAAAGAGATCTCGATGGACAAATACTACAGTTCGAGGGAGGTTCTCAGACTTTTCGGGGAGAGAACTTCCGTCTACATCGTCCCCAAAAAGACCTCTCAAGAGTGGGTTTGGAGTGGGTCCCGGTCATCGGGAGGATAGCAGAGGATCCCATGGAGCTCCTCAAGAAGTACTTCATGAGAAATTTGAGCGAAGCCGCGACATCCGCGGGCGAGAGACGGTTCGGCTGGACGATAAAGCAACGAAGGGAGGAAAGGCGAGAGATGGCGATGTTCTCCGTAGCGCTGCTTACAACGTCTTTGCCACAAGAGTGGTTATGGGGTAATTTTGTCCCAAAGCCGGGGAACTGCTTACCTTTTTAAGTCTGGTCTAGAAAACTAAACGGGGGAAATTTTGCCTCAGATCTTGGCGAGCAAGCTCCGAGGGATGAACGTGGTCACGGATCGTGGCCTGCAAATCGGACGTCTTTCGGACATCCTCATCGATGAGAAAACTGGGAACATTATCTCTCTCGTGGTTAAACCCACATTCAAAGGCGTGCTTGACAATCTCCCAAAAGACGAAAAGGGGGATTCCCTGATATCGTACAATGCCGTGCTGGCGATTCGGGACCTCATCGTGGTGAACGAAAGGATACTCGCCATTCATCAGATGAAGATCTCCAAACCCGAGACCCCCGAGGTCGAAGAGGAGCAACAGCCCTTTCCCTACCAGCCGAAGTAGAGGCGCGAAGCGAGTTCCGGGGGCAAACCTGCAGATTTTATTAGTTCGGCAGCCTCATCCACATCGTAGGACACCCTCCTGTGCTGTATCTCGATCTCACCGCGTCTGAGCGAGAGCACCATATAGCTCGCCCTCGGATCCCTATCCCTCGGCTGCCCAACCCCCCCCGGGTTCACAACGAGCTTCCCCTGAACCACCCGCTGCATCGGTATGTGAGTGTGACCGAACACCACCACATCTGCATCTACCCCACGGAGGAGGTCGAGCAAGCTCGGGGTCGGGACATCCGGAAACACGTACTCGAAAAGGGGATCCCTTGGGCTCCCATGAACCACGTATATCCTCACGCCTGAACGCGTAAATCTCAGCTCTTCAGGGAGCGAGCGAAGGTACTTTGCATTCTGCTCACTCAATTTCTCGTTCGTCCACATCGCTGCCTTAGCCGCCATCGGATTAAACCACGCAACGTCACGTGTCACGGCTGCGTAATCATGGTTACCCATCACCGAAGGTATACGCTTCGACCTCACCAGATCCACCACCTCGTTCGGCTGAGCTGCATAGCCTACCAGATCTCCAACACATACCAGCTCATCTACTCGACCCATGTCTTTCAACACGGCCCGAAGAGCCACCATGTTAGAGTGGATGTCTGAAATGAGACCTATCCTCACCTGTTCACCTCAGAGGCTTCGACATGTAAGGCCCGTCCCTTTCGTACCCAAAGCGTCTGTAGTAGTTCCGGATCCCTATGCCGGAAAGCACAGAAACTTTTCGAGCATCCAGCTCCTCCCTCGAGATGCGTTCCGCCTCCTCGAGCAACCCCCTACCAAACCCTCGATGCTGCCACCCCTCCTCCCCAGCATCCCTCCCGACAGGGACGAGCGGACCGTAGACATGCAACTCCCGTACGATCGCGGTTTCAGGACTCACTTCCGGTCGATGGGCTTTCTCAGAGGGAGACCTGAGTCTGAGCAAACCTATCAGAATGTCCTGCCTTACGTCCTCCCAAGTGATGAAGAACTCTTCACCCCCCGAAGCATGATACCGCTCGACCCTCATCTCCACATTCTCGGGATCTGGGGCGATCCTACATTTGTACCACACATGCCCGACCTCGCGGCATCGGATACACCTGCACCGGAGACCCTCAGCACCGAGCCTGTCTTGAACTACGGATCTGAGGTCTCCTCTCTCAACCCCATCCGCGATGAGGTTGAGAGGAATGTCACGCTGGATACGCTGAATCCTCACCCAACGGGGAACTATCTTTTTAACCTCCTTGATGAGCTCCACGAGCGTCTCAAAGGGGTAGGGTTCGTACTTCCCGCGCTTCCAGAGTTCATAGAGTTCGGTTCCCGGCATCACGAGGGTAGGATATATCTTGATGGCATCAGGTTTGAATCGCTCATCTTCAAAGATCGTCTTGAACATCTCCAGGTCACGCTCGTAGCTTGATCCGGGTAGGCCAAGCATGAGGTGGTACACCAAAGCAAACCCAGAATCCCTCGCCGCGCGCGTAGCCTCGACCACATCCATTACCCCATGACCTCTTCCAACGAGCTCATAGACGTCCTCGTATATCGTCTGAACCCCTAGTTCCACCCGCGTGGTACCAAGACGAAGCATCCGATCGATGTGGGGCTTTCTGCACCAGTCCGGTCTGGTCTCAATGGCTATGTCACTGTTTCTTATCTCCGCGTTCTCGGCTGCGACTTGGGCTTCTTCGATCGTGTTTGCATTCGCACCCGACATCGCGTTCAGACACTGGATCACGAACCACTCGAGGTACTCGGGCGGATAAGCAGTAATGGTTCCGCCGAAGATTATCAGCTCCACTTTGTCTACTTCATGTCCTATCGCCCGGAGCTGCTCGATCCTGCTCCGCACTTGACGATAGGGGTCGAAGTCGAGCTGAATCGCACGCATCGCGGCGGGTTCTCTCCCCGTGTAAGATTGAGGAGTCCCCTTCTCTGGACCGCCAGGACAGTAAATACACCTCCCATGAGGACAGGGATAGGGTCTCACCATCACGGTCAGGATGCTCACACCGCTTATGCTTCTGACCGGTTTCAGCTTCAAGACTTGGGTAGCTTTCTCCCCCACGAACTCGAGTACTTTGGAATTTGGAGGTATCGTCGTCGCTCCCAGCTCCTTCGCCACTTCCATCTTTATCCGGTTGAGATCCCGTTTCGTGATGGTTGGGGAACGCATCACGCGCTCCGCTATCCGCTGACAAACGACCATCTCAGCCTTGGGTTCAGCCTTCGGATCCATCCTCCACTTCTCTTACGCACCGACCTTCCTCAAATAGATAGCGTAAAAGCTCTGGAAGCCCACCGCATCCATCGTGCCCAAGTGATATTTAGAGTGATGAGCAAATATGCACTCGATGAAGATCGAGGAGATCTGCGAGGATTATGGGATCCCCACAGTTGTCGCTGATGTGCTCAAGCGATCCGGCGTAACGAGACTGTATCCCCCCCAAGCCGATGCTGTGCGGAGGGGCGTGCTCGACGGCAAAAATCTCGTGCTAGCCATACCCACCGCCAGCGGGAAGACTCTCATCGCCGAACTCTGCATGCTTAAGTCCGTGCTCGGGTCGGGAGGGAGATGCTTGTACATAGTGCCACTCCGGGCCCTTGCGAGCGAAAAATATGAGGAATTCAAGGAGCGATATGAGCCCCTCGGGATAAAGATCGGGATAAGTACCGGAGATTTCGACATCGCCGACCCACGGCTGGCCCGGTATGATATTTTGGTGGCCACCTCGGAGAAAGTCGATTCCCTGCTCCGACACCGGGCGAAGTGGCTCGCCGATGTGGTCTCGGTAGTCGTGCTCGACGAAGTTCATCTCATCAACGACCCAGGACGCGGCCCAACCCTTGAGATCCTCACCGCTAGACTGCGACAGGTCAACCCGAAGCTCCAAGTGCTTGCTCTCAGCGCTACGATTAAAAACGCAGATGAGATAGCCGAGTGGCTGGGTGCGGAACTCGTTCGCAACGACTGGCGCCCCGTCCCCCTCAGAAGGGGTGTGTTTTACAACGGAACGATCCTCTTCGAAGGGAATGGAAGAAGAAAAGTTGAGGTTGAAGGAACCGACACGCTCACCGCCCTCTCCCTCGACACGATCCGCGATGGTGGACAAGTTTTGATCTTCGTCAACACCCGTCGATCAGCCCAAGCCGTCACCATCCAAGCGTCAAAACACGTGCGCGATTTGCTGAAACCGGATGAGCTGGAAGAACTCAAGCGAGTTGCACGTACGATAGAGGGTGCCTTAGGAGAACCCACACGCACATGCAAGACGCTCGCAGACTGCGTGAAGCGTGGGACCGCTTTCCACCACGCCGGGCTCCACCACATCCAGCGAAAGGCAGTTG
Organism: Hadesarchaea archaeon; assembly: GCA_029259185.1. Classification (GTDB taxonomy): domain Archaea; phylum Hadarchaeota; class Hadarchaeia; order Hadarchaeales; family WYZ-LMO6; genus JAPDJF01. The sequence continues at coordinate 110,943 of JAPDJF010000001.1, read as the reverse complement.
AAGATGCTTTCAGGGGAAACCTGATAAAGATGATATGTGCAACCCCAACCCTAGCAGCGGGAATCAATCTGCCGGCGAGACGTGTAATCATTCGAGACTATCGACGCTATGTGGAACCCTTCGGATCTACACCTATCCCGGTGCTGGAGATCCAACAGATGCTCGGGAGGAGTGGGCGCCCGAAGTACGACCGCTTCGGTGAAGCTCTGCTCATCGCCAAGAGCGAGGAGGAGGTGGAGGTACTTTTCGAGGAGTACATAAGCGGGGAGCCGGAGAGGATAACCTCCAAGCTAGCGACGGAACCAGCTCTACGGACTCATGTGCTCGCATGCATCGCCTCGGGGTACGCGAACAACATCAGGGATGTCCTAGGGTTCATGGGTTATACTTTCTTCGCACACCAATACGACCTCCGTTCCGTTGAAAGCCTCGTTGAACGGGTGCTCGACTTCTTGGAGAAGGAGGAAATGGTTAAAAGAGAAAAGAAACTCATAACAGCCACGAAGTTTGGAGAACTCGTGTCCCGCCTTTACATAGACCCGCTGTCTGGAGTGGTGCTACGCGACGGGCTGATGGGGGTCTCGAGGAAGAAGCCCACCGATCTCGCACTCCTTCACCTGGTCTGCCACACACCGGACATGCCGAAATTCTATTTGGGAAGGAAAGAGGACGAACGGTTCGAGATGCTGACGAACGAACACGCACGGGAGTTCCTCGTCCCCATACCCGAGGATCCCGATGAACACGAATTCTTCCTAGCTGAACTCAAAACCGCGTACATGCTCAGGAGCTGGCTAGAAGAGGTTCCCGAGGATCTCATCCATGAGGAATTCGGCATCGGGGCGGGGGACATACGCAGGAGCGTGGAAACCGCGGCATGGTTGATCCACGCTGCTCACGAGCTGTCGAGGCTCTTCAAGATCAAGCATGCGATGACCCCTCTCCGAAAGCTCGGAAAAAGGATAAGGTATGGGGTGAAGGAGGAGTTGCTCGACCTCGTGAGGCTCCAAGGAGTTGGGAGAGTGCGTGCCCGGAATCTGTTCAAGGCTGGATATCGGAAACTGGAAGACATCAAGCGGAGTACCGAGAGAGAACTCGCTTCCGTACCCGCGATCGGATCCGAGATGGCAAGGAGTATCAAACGACAGGTCGAGGAGAGTTTGGGCCAAGCACCCTTCCCTAGAGGGGTTTGAAGATGTTCCTTCCGCCAAGAACACCTCCCAATTCTCCTCGTCCCCTGGATGGGATTTCCCTAGAGCGGTTAAGATGAGGAGCTCATCGTGATTATTGTTCTTCTAATTGACCGGCCTTCTTCCAAAAGGACTTCCGCGGACTATCTCGACATCCTGTGGATAACCTACACCGCCATCAAGGGTTCTGAAAAACGGTAACAAATGAACCGTTTTTCTTGGGACTCATCACGCTCGGACTCCTCGAGAGTTCATCGGGGCCCTCCTCACGCTTCTCCTCGCCAGGGCGAACCCACCCACGACGCGTCGAACCACTTCTGCTTTTGGGCATCTCACCTGGGAACGGCTAGAGCGATCTATGTGTAGAACAGAGTAAGGGGAAAGCCTGCCAAAGCTGAGCTTTCTTGTCCTTCTCGAACCTCATGCTCTCTTGCCTGCTCCACGATCACTAGTTTGATAGAAGCATTCCCCTTTCCACCTGAAAAACCAGCTTAATCAACTTTCTTGAACTTGTCTTTCAGCTTTTCAAGCACTTTCGGCAACGTAGTGTACTCCATGCTCTCCGGACCTAAGCGCGCCGGCTCGAATTCACCCATCCTCCTAAGCACTGCCGCGTACTCCACAGCTTCCTTCCTAGCCATTTCAAACGCCACATCCTCGAATATATCCGAGATCATAGGATTCCCATCATCGTCTTGCGCTATCTTTCCATCCGACACTTGGAATCCCAAGGCCACCACCCTCGGAGGACCATCGAAGACCGTACACCTCGAATCCTTGAGACCCACTGGCATCAGTGGGCCCCAGTGACTCCCGCGCATCCATCCCTCGACGAAGTAACTGTGCATGAAGGGGGCCAGAACCTCTCCAAGTGCAGGCAAGCCATGTTGGGCCCTCACGATACAGACCGGATCGTCTTTCCCCACATACTTCCCCGCTATGAGGGAGAGCCTAGTGGTACTCGTAGCCGCACATACCATATCATCGGAAGCCTTCCACACATGGGATACCACGTATCTCCCCGGGCTCCCTATCAGGGCCACCAGCTCATACATTTCTTCTGGGCACTTGAGTACAACTTTCTTGTGTTCGATCACATCCAGAACTTCAAATTTGAACCCCCCAATCATTGACGGGTCTATCACCAAACCTGCGGTGTTGAATGGATCCGCGAAAATGCGGAACAACGGATAGTTAAAAGCCCCGGGTTCCGTCTTATCCATCGCGAACACCACGATCGGATCTGAAGGACGCTCTTCGAACTCCATCTCTGCGACTCCCGGGCCCATTCCCCTGACGTTGCCACTGAAGGCCGTCTTCAGTATGTCCTGACCCGCAGCGTAAAGCTTCAGTGCCCTAGATTTCTCAGCCGCTTTCTGAAAGGTTTCCCACGCGAGTTTGTGTATCTCGGGGTTGCCCTCCCCCTTCTGATGAACCATCAACAGCTGAAGGTCATCACCTGCGTTGAAGACGTAATAGCTGTTGATCAACCCCTCCTCCTGAGCTTTCTTCAACTCCTTCCTCGCGATCGCCAACAGAGGTTCAGGAACCACATGGTGTCCTGCCAGCGAACCGAGATCAGCCTTTATGATAGATACTGTCGTTTTACTGGACATCGTTAAACTTTTTTTGAAAAGTATTTAACTCTACCGTTGAGGCGAAAGGATCGAAAAGCATAGATCCGTTCACCAGCGATCTCGAACTCAGCGAACCCTCAGGGCGTAACTTCCCGCCTGGGTTATCTTCAAACGCTTCGCTATCTCAGACTTCTCCGGGTCTTTGATAACGACGTAACCACTCCACTCATTGGAGAACGAAGTCTCCTTACAGATTGGGCAGACGCTTTCTTCCCCCACTATACGATGGCACTTCTTACACGCTCGCTCCTTCAAGATTTCCCACCCTTTCCGCCTTCCTCTTTGAGCCATTCCAGCTTACCGAGCCCAGGTTGTCGCATCGTTAAACCTATCTTCCCTCGGGAGTCGCGCTTCATGCTCACCGAGACTATCCGAGCCCTGACCTTGTCACCCTCTTTCAACGAACGTTTGCTCTCCTTACCCGAAAGCACACCCTTCTTGTCATCGTAGGACACGTAGTCATCCATAACTTGGGAGATGTGAACGAGCGCATCCAACGGACCGAGCCTCACGAAACCCCCGAAGTTCACTATTTCAACGACCTCACCCAAGACTACCTCATTCAGTTCCGGCCTGTAGGTCAACGCATCGAAAACCACATCGTGATAGCTAGCCCCATCCCCCATTATTATCCTCCCGATCCCTATCTCTTTGACATCCACTATAGCAACGACTATCCCCAGATCCTTATCCACCACCCCCTCGTACGTCTTCCGAAGGATGTCCGCAACGACTCTCTCCAACGGCTCCCCGAAGCGATCAGGAGGAACCCGAACGGTGTCCCGCAAAGTGACTATCCAATGCAACCACTCACCTCACGGGATCCTCACAGCATTCTCGAGCGAGCGAGAGCCACCTCTAAACGCATAACATCCTTTCATCGCTTGAGACCTATTAAAGTTTGCTCGACTATTCCAAGTCTCGGGTCAACATCAAGTAAGATCTGTGTCTTAACCGAACAACCGCCACGTTCATTCTCTCCAGCTTCTTCTGAAGTGCTTTATCATTGGTACCGACCACACAGTCCTTACATCCCCCCTGCCTGGCCAGCCTCAAGATCGTGTCGTCAGCATCGCTCCCACCGGGTACTATCTCCCCCCTCTCCGCCAAAACCATCCCCAGCCGAGCAGAAGAGCGTTCGCTTGGGGTCCCACGCTTTGCCAAGTACTCGAGTTCCTTTATTACTGGATAGGGGATGAGCAACTTATACCTCCGCTCAAGTAACCTGTTCAGCTCGCTGATTATGTCTACCCCAAATGTGCCCGGTATCATGAGGAAGCTGGTGTCCGCGATCACCTTTAAATGTCGCAAATCGAACCCCTTGTTTTCTAATTAAAAAAGTCGAAAATCCTATAAAAAAATTGATGCTCGTATTCGTAGGGTTGGGTCTTTGTGGGAATGAAACGATCTCCCTCCAAGGGCTTAAAGTTGCCAGGGGCTCCGATTGGGTCTATGCTGAATTCTACACGAGCCCTCTACCCGAGCTGGACCTGGACGGACTGAAAACGGCCATCGGGAAGCCCATCAAAACGATCGACAGGAAAACCATGGAGGAGGATCCAACCGAGATACTGGAAAAAGCAAAAAGCGGAAGGGTAACCATATTGGTTCCGGGGGACCCGATGGTGGCCACCACCCACGTGGATCTCCGACTACGTGCGGCACGCATGGGGATCCCCACCTCGATCGTCCACTCTTCCTCGATAATCTCCGCAGTCCCGGGTTTGACGGGCTTACAGAGTTACAAATTCGGACGATCCGCCACCATTCCATTTCCGGATAATCCATCCAAGGTGCCGTACGAAGCCCTAGTCGAGAACTCTGAACGTGGGCTTCACACACTGTTGTTGCTCGACCTACGTAGGGAGGAGGGAAAACACATGCTCGCCCGGGAGGGGATAGAGATAATGTTCTCTCTAGAATCCGAGCTCGGAAAAGGGGCATTCAAGGAAGAAAGGCTCACCGTTGCGATCGCGCGCGCCGGGTGTTTGAATCCTGTCGTGAGAGCGGGGAGAGCTGGAGATTTGGTCGACGTAGATCTCGGACCACCACCCCATGTGCTCGTGGTTCCTGGAAAACTCCACTTTCTGGAAGAGGAAGCTCTGCGGGTCTTCGCAGGTGCTCCGCTGACAAACGCATGTAGGGGAAAAGGATCTGAAAGTCAAAGCGATGTTTATTTCGGGCGAGTGAAAGAAGACCCTGATTGAACTTGAGAAAGAACTCAATTCGGAAATAGAGAAATGGTCTAAGAGGCTCGCCGAATCCGTCCCCCGAACCTCCCCAATGGATGAAAAGGAGAGGAAACTTTTGGAGAACATCCTAGCCTACCAACGAGATTCGGCCCACTTCTGTGAACTACCTAAGCTCTCGCAGGTGGCTTCCTGCTTCATCAACCAGACTCGATCCCCTTCACAGGTGCGGTCATCCGCTTGCCCGCCGGCGTTTTCAGCCTTGCGGACCTGCGAGAGGTTACGGAGGTCTTGGTCTCCAAGCGTTCGTTCGGGCCATCCCAGCCCTACTCACGAGAGTTTTTATGACCAACTATAGCGTTCCGCCTCTCATCCCCTCCCTTGCGGAAGAGGGACTTCCCGGCGGTGGAGTTAAATCACTGACCTGCTGAGAAGCTTCGAGTGCCTGATCTGGGCTTGGGCTCTGCTTGAGATCGGAATGGAATTAGGCCACCTCACTTCGACCCCCTGAAGGACTTCAACCTACGAATATCTCGAACGACGCTCTCTATCGCCTCTTCCACGAGTCTCCTCCCTAACTCCTCATCGACATGAATACCCCTCTCGCTGACCTCTCTAGCGTGTTCCTCAGCCCATGGATAAACTTCTCGAGCGCGCTTGAATCCCACGAAACCGACCTCCGGATATTTTTCAAAGTTCGTGTGTTCTCCGAGTTTCGTTGGATCTCCTATACCCACGACGACCCCTGCGCTCACCTCCCCCGTACCCGCGTGCGGCCCCTCCACATCCACTATCCTCGTGTTGAATGCCAGCTTGAGGCCGGACTCTCTTTCGAGCCTCCTCAAGTGTTTACGAAGAGGTTTGTTTCCCCCGTGAGCATTCACGAGCACCACGGCTCTGAGCCCGAGCACTCGCTTGGCTTCTTTCAGCTTTCCCCGGAGTTCACTCAGCACTTCAGCCATGGGATGGTGTTCACCCGTGTCAATGAACGGGAGCTCGTGGGAGGAGAGGAGAATCCCGATGAACTTAGCCCCAGTTCGTTTGGCCGCTTCGAGTGCTATGTGCGCCGCCAATTTCGCGTCCGTGTCGGGAGGGAGGATCGCACCATGTCTCTCATCGTGGGAACCGAGCGCTAGAACTCCCACACCCGCCTCATCCTTCCCTGAGACGCCTCGCCGTTTTGACCGCACTCTCGACTGCTCTCCTAGCATACTCATTAACCCTGTCGAGTGCCTGCAATCTAGTCATTCCGGGACCGGAGATCCCTAGCGCAACGGGCTTTCCATGCTCGAGGGCTAAATCCATGAGTTTCCTCGTGGTGTGTTGCATTATTATCTCATCATGCTCTGTCTCCCCCTCTATGACGGCTCCTAGGGTCACTACCGCATCGATGTTCTTTTCCGCAAGCAGTTTCCTCACTGCCACCGGTATCTCCCAAACTCCAGGAACTAAGATCTCCGCCTCAATCGTCGCCTCAAGGAACTTGGCATGACGCTTCGCGAACTCCACCATCGGACCCACGACATCCCAAGAGAACTCACTCGCCACCAGCCCTAACTTAACCGTTTTTTCACCTCCTTAGAGGCCCGGCATCCGGAAGACCTTCCCTCTGTCCGGTACCGGCCAGTTTTGTGAGCTCTTCGGGTTTGAAGAGCAATCGGTAGAGGTTCACAGCATGTTCTCTCGCCCTTCGATCGGCGAGCTCTGCAAGCTCCTCATCGCTCGAAGCCTCGTCCTCGAAGACGAAAACCTCTATCACGTGTTTGTTCGTGAGAAGCTGTACCCATATCAACCCCAAGGACGCCTCGTGGGCACACTGCTTGTCTATGGGTGCCGCACCCGGCATGCCGAATGCCATCACCACATCACATCCCTCATCCAGCAAACGCTTACATTCGACGGGTAAGTTTTTTATTCCCGGAACCGTGCGCCGCTCGAATCTCACGGTACACAAATTTTTCAATTCCTCCATCGCTGCACTAGCCATATCGTAACGAGCGAATGTCGTGTCGACTATGCCCACCCTATACACCGAGACCCCCCTTCATCCGCCGGTAGGCGCTGATGATCTCTTCTCCACTCACACATGGTAGACCCCTTACTCGAGCATACCGGCGTGCGTCATCCAAGCTGAGTGCTGTGTGGGTTCTCGCATCGAGCATCTCGCATATCACCATGACCGGGATTATCCCCGCCATCTCTCCGAGCGCTACCGATAGTTCCGTGTGCCCCTGACGCTCCAGCACCAGATTTGGAGCTGCAGGAAGGAGGGGGACATGACCAGGGCTCCGGAAATTCTTACAAAAATCCTCCATCGCGGATCCATTGATTGCCGCAGCCCCTAACCTAGCGAGCTCGCGGATGGTCAATGCCCTATCGCTATCGGTTATGCCCGTCCTCGTTCTCCGGTGGTTAACCGTGAGGGAAAACGCTGAGCGTTCATCATAGGGGAGATCATTGGGTACCACTCCCCTCAAAACTCCGAATCTAGCAGAAGCTACCTCATACACCTCGGTCATGTACGGCAGACCGAAGTTCCTAGCTATGCGCGAATGCAAAGAAACACACACCAACCCGCCTGCATCTTTTCTCATCGTGGCCACATGCCTCGGCTCAACGAACTGTGCCCCGATCACGAGATCCACCTCGTTCTCCCTCTGCTCGCTGTCATGAACCAGCACGAACTGTCCTCGCTTGGTCATTTTTAACGCCTCTTCGAGACTCAGACCATCACCTCCAGCTTCACCCTATCGCCGTCCTTGAGATGAAGTACGTCTCTCAACTTCTCCCTCGCTATGAGCTCCACGACTTCCTTGTGAGAACTTCTAGCGGGGAGGACGAGTGCGGCCTCGATCTTCCCTATCCTCGCAGGAAAGCATCGTACATCACCGAAAGTCCTCTCGGGGGTGGTAAACCCCTTTATCACCTTCCCTGGCAACTGCTCCAAAAACTCCCTGACCTCTAGCGAAGATCCATTCAATCTCACATTGAGAGTCCCCGGGTAGGGGGTGAAGCCCAGCTGACGTTTGAACTGGTCTAAGTACATCGGCTGTCTGAGATAGTAACCTCCTTCCCCCAACCCACTCACCACCTCCCCCACGAACTCGATCGTCCTTGGTCTTTTGTTGAATACCGCCTCGAGCTCCGTGTGGATGGACCTCAAAGCCGCAAGTCCCTTCGAAGTCAGCCTGAGTTGCTGGCCGCGCTGACCCGGCTTCCGCTTCACCAGTCCTTCCCGCTCCAAGACCGCCAACCACCGGGCAACGGTGGACTGGGGACTCCCGGTAAGCCTCGCGAGCTGTTGAGCGGTGAACTTCACTGGGGCCATGTGCCCTCCAGCCTTCGCGATCTCCAAAAGCAGGCGCAGGGTTCTCATTTTCTCACTTTTAGATAGTTTCTCAAATTTGATTAGATTATCTTAGTTCAGGCCAAGTATTTATAGGTTTTCGTTTTCAACTTTATGAATGCGAGTCGCCATCAACGGGTTCGGTCGAATAGGAAGGATGTTCTACAGGAGTTCGTTGACCCGACGGAAAAATCTGGAGTTCGTGGCCATAAACGATCTATCGGATGCCAAAACTCTTGTCCACTTGTTGAAACACGATTCGATCTTCGGAAAACTCGATAAGGAAGTGAAGGTCGAGGATGGATACATTGTGGTGGGTGGGGAGAGGTTGAAGCTCCTCTCCGAGACCGACCCCGCCAAGCTCCCGTGGAAGGAACTGGGTGTGGACCTCGTGGTCGAGTCCACGGGCAGGTTCACGGACCGAGAGAACGCCTCGAAGCACTTACAGGCTGGAGCGAAGAAGGTACTCATAAGCGCGCCAGCCAAGGGGCCCGACATAACCATAGCACCGGGGGTCAACCACAAATCCTACGACCATTCGAAACACCACATTATCTCCCTGGGTTCGTGTACGACTAACTGTTTGGCTCCACTCGTCAAGGTCTTAGATGAAAAATTCGGGATAGACAAAGGATTAATGACCACCACCCACGCTTACACGAATGACCAGCGATTACTGGATTTGATCCACCGGGATCTTAGGCGTGCTAGGGCAGCGGCGATGTCCATAATCCCGACCACCACAGGTGCCGCCAAGGCCATTGGGGAAGTCGTGCCCGAGGTAAAAGGAAAGATGCACGGGATTGCGCTCCGGGTACCCGTTCCTGACGTTTCGGTGGTGGATCTCGTAGCCGTACTGAAAAGGGAAACCGGTGTGGAAGAAGTTAACAACGCGTTCAAGGAAGCAGCGGAAGGAGAGTTAAAGGGTATCCTAGCCTGTATCGAAGAGCCCCTCGTTTCGATAGACTTCGTGGGTGATCCTCATTCCGCAATAGTCGACCTACCGATGACTACTGTGATAGGAGGAAATTTGGTCAAAGTTCTAGCGTGGTATGACAACGAGTGGGGTTATTCCAACCGGCTAGTCGACATGGCCAACCTCATAGCGGAAAAGATGGCCTAAAGTGAGAAGGTGGAATTTCCGACTCTGGACGGAATTGATGTCAGGGGAAAAACCGTCTTGGTACGCGTCGACATAAATTCTCCTATCGATCCTGAGACGAAGGAAATAATAGATGACACGCGCTTCAGGGAATGCGCCCCGACCATTCGGGAACTCTCTCAAAAGGGTGCAAAAGTTGTTGTGCTAGCCCACCAAGGGAGACCTGGCAGTGAGGACTACACGAGCCTAGGAAAGCATGCTCGAAAGTTGGAGGAAATCCTGGGGACGGAGATCAAGTACGTGGACGATGTCTGCGGACCCAGAGCCATCAAGACCATCAGGGAACTGAAGCCGGGTGAGATCCTGTTGTTGGAAAATGTCCGGTCCATCCCTGAGGAAATGGCAAAACTTACTCCCGACGAACACGCAAGGAGTGAGTTCGTGAAAAAACTTTCTGAAGTAACTGATCTGTTCGTGAACGATGCCTTTGGTGCTGCACACCGGGGGCAAGCGTCGCTCGTGGGTTTCGCCCTTAGGCTTCCGGCCTGTGCGGGGAGGTTAATGGAAAGGGAACTCAAAGGTCTGGGAAAAGCTAGGGATCCAGAACATCCCTGCGTGTATGTGCTCGGGGGGCTGAAGATCGACGATTCGCTGACTATCACCGAACACGTACTCTCGAGGGAGATAGCGGACTCGGTGTTGGTGGGGGGGGTCGTCGGGCATGCCGTGCTGGTCGCCGCGGGATACGACTTGGGAAAACCAAACATCGAATTCCTCCGGAAAAAATGTTATGGGGGAGAGATCGAGCGAGCGAAAAAGCTCCTCGAGACTTACGGAGAAAAAATAAAACACCCACTCGATGTCGCGGTAGATGAGGGGGGAAAACGGAAGGAACTCGAAGTCGATCAACTGCCAACCGAGTTTCTGATCTTGGATATAGGTAAGCGCACCGTGGAAGAGTTCAGCTCTAGAATAAAGGAGGCCAAAACGGTGGTGGCAAACGGTCCATTGGGCGCGTTCGAGAGTCCCCAATTCGCTGAAGGAACATTCGGTGTCCTCAACGCTATGGCGAAGTCAGATGCGTTCACCGTGATAGGTGGGGGACACATAGTTGCGGCCGCGCGGGGTAGTGGGGTATTGGACAAGATCAAACACGTGAGCACGGGTGGAGGGGCATGCATAAACTTCCTCTCCGGAAGATCCATGCCCGCCATAGATGTTTTGGTGAAAAGGAAAACGGTGACTGATCCCTAGTGTATCCGGGAGAACTAAGTCTCCAGTTTAACCCCAAGCTCCTCCGCCATCTCCCTCACTTCTCTCCACACTTCGTCGGCTATTGGTATCCCTTCCCGAAGATGGCGCTCCCTTGCCCTGAACTCTGGCTCTCCGGGAATCATTATCTCCTTGAAACCCGCAGCTGGACGCGAAGATTTCACTTCCTCGATAAACTTTCTCGCCCGGGCCAAAAATTCTTCCCTCGAAACGAACGCTTCAGGGTCTATCACCGCCATGAGATCTCCCTTCGTACAGAAACCATCTTTGGGCTCAAGTGTTCCCTTCACTTCCCTGCCTGCAGAAGCATTGACCATCGGTCCGGCCAACACCTCTAACACGAAAGCCAATCCGTACCCCTTCGCCCCACCGAACGGACTCAGTGCCCCTTCAAGACCTTTCCTAGGATCCGCGGTGGGGCGCCCCTCTCTGTCTACGGCCCACCCCTCCGGCACCATCTCCCCTTTCCTCACCGCCTCGACGAGTTTTCCTCTTGCTGCGACGCTCATGGCCATATCAAGAAGGACTGGGGGATCGGTGGGCAAACCAACGGCTAGCGCATTGGTTCCGAGCAGCGGCTCGCACCCACCCCACGGGTGCACCAGCGGATCGGTGGTAGTGGTGACCACTCCGACCAACCCCTCGCGCATCGCCAGTTCAGCATAGTACCCAGCGATACCGAAGTGGTTAGAATTGAAGACCCCCACCACCCCAACCCCCATCCGCTTGGCTTTATCTATGGCAACACGCATCGCACGTATGGCCACATAGTGCCCGAGTCCGTGCCCACCGTCGATGAGCGCCGTTACTGGAGTCTCCCTCACGACCCTGACTTCCACGCCGGTGAGGATCGTCCCCCTCTTCAAGGCTCTAAGGATGTAGGGGAGTCTGAGGATACCGTGAGAATGAACCCCTCTCAGATCCCCTTCGGTCAGGACCTCGGCCGTAGCACTTGCCTCTTCATCCGTAGCACCCAATCTCTGCAGGAGAGTCCGGATGATCTCCTTTTCCTTCTCAAACTTGAGGATCATCTTCTAACATCGAACGAAGGATTTAAAGAACTGCCCCCGAATCAAGAACTCACGGTACATCCTTCCTAATCGAATCAAACCAGTCCACGGCTTCCTCGAAGAAATCGCTCCCATCGACTGGAGGCAGCACGAACTCGTTCCCCCGCCTCAAGTATCGCTCCACCACCTTCTCCGGATCCGCATGCTCGGGCTTGAACCCGCGGAGTTCCCCTATGTTGAGAGGCATGGAGATCTGCCCCGTTTTAAAGTGCATAGAGTACGGCGCCCTCACGTCTCCCATCGGTTTCATGATCGATGCATCGAAGAGGATTTTCCCTCTCCTGGCTTCCTTGTGAGCCGTATCAGAGGTCGTCAAGCCCGGAAAATCACGAGCCACCTGAGATTCCACAAAACGCACGAGGTCGGCATAAAAATTGAAATGATTGCGCTCACGTTTTCCGATCCGGAGTTCCATCGGTCTGTATTTCTTCGGCAGAGGGTGAAGTTCGAACCTCGCCCAGAGCTGGAACCCTCTTGAGCCGCTATATTTTAATTTGGGTTCGACACCGAACTTCTCCAAAAATCTGTAGGTGGCTCTAACCACTTCTTTGACTTTTTCCATCGAAACCTCCCTTCCTGCATCGAAATCTAGGACGAACCAATCAGGACGGTCAGAGTTTATGCGGTGAACATAGGGAATGAAGTCTATCCCATGAATGTCTAACCACCGCTCCACATCTTCCCTGCTCCTTATCGTGATGTACCGCGAACCCAACTTTCGCTGGAGCCAAGCCCTGCCGGTGAACAACCTGAAAACTGAAACCCATCGATCTTTACATATCTCGAGCAAGGCTTCCGCGATGTTGGGATAATAACGCTTCGCCCTGTAGACCTTCAGGTACTCCTGATTCAAGTGCTCCCGTATCTTCCTCCACCTATCCTCGAAATATTCCCTGCCAGCCTCGGTGATGGCGTACATTCTACTTTCCTCACGCACGAACCCTCTCTCGATCAGCGAACCCAGAATCTCTGCCGTTTCCCCCTCTGAAAACTTCCTACCCACATCACGAGAGATTTTCTCCCGGATATGCTCCAAGTCCACGAGCTTCCCTTTGGATTTGATAACTAATGTCATTAGAACATGGTCTTCTTCTGTCGCTTCCATCCCCAACCCCCTAGGGAGATCGTCACCAAAAACTTGATCACCACTACTCTGTTTAACTTTACCGCCGGGAAGTCCCCTTCCGCAGGAAACCAGTCCGGCTTCAAACTGGAAAACGGAAAGCTCGCCCTCTCGAAAATCGGGGAAATCCCCATCAAGCTCCACCGAAAGATTAAGGGTAAGGTGAAGGGGGTTATCTGTCAAGCGCGAACGCTAGGGCAAGTGGTACGCGATATTTCAGGTGGGGGAGAATTGGAACCTCTGCCGAAGACGGGCAAGGCGGTCGGGATCGATGTCGGGATCAAGCGCTTCCTGAGCCTCAAGAACCCGCGCTTCTACGGGCGAACGCTTGAGCGGATACGGATCATGCAAAAACAGCTGTCTAAGAAGCGGAGGGTTCAGCCAACGGGAGAAAAGCTCGGATCAAACTCGCTCGCGATCACGAAAAGCTCGTGAACCAGCGCAACGATTTCTTGCACAAACCCCCCGCGAGAGCTGGGGGTAGTTCACTCTTATCGCCAACAACTCACTCGATCTCAGCTCAAGCCGACGATTCGCTTGAGACTCTAGATCTCCTCAAGCCTCTTCCCGAGCAACTTTTCTGCACAACTCTGACAGAAGAACTTCGCCTTGGCTTCACCCGGAACGACTATCTTGAGGTATCCAGTCTCATACTTCATCAGCTGAACTAATTTGCCGCACGACTTGCACTTTGGACCCTTGGCACGCATCTCGATACTTCCTCCAACCGAACTAATTAGACTTTCGAGCAAGGGAACAAAAGTTCTGTCGCGTAATCGGGGTTCGTTTTAGTTGGTATCCGCACCCAACTGGTGGGAGGGCGGTCGCGCTGAAGGGCATCCGCATCGGTTACGAGTCCAACGCCGAGGGGGAGCTCATCGAGCGGTACCCAGGGCGGTTCAGGACTTCTTGGACGGAGCCGGATGGTCGAAGGATCCAGCGAACGATCCAAGTCGAACTGGAATTCCGTTCCTCTCTCCAATGTTCCGCCAAGCGGCATGTCAAGCGGATTGGTGGGGAACGATTGCGCCCCCCATCAGTTGCGTACCCCAGATTGCGCAACAACCCTTGAGCAAAAGTGGATTTACCAAAAACCTCGGGATCACATCTAAAAGGGGGGTACGCCCAAGTTAGCTAGATGCTTCCAATCCTCAGACCCCCGAGAATCATCGATCTGAGGAAACTTGTGAGAATTCAGAGGGAAGTGGCCAAGAGAATATCCTTGAAGGACGAATGGCAAGAACTCAAGACCATCGCGGGGCTCGACATTGGTTACGTTCAGGAAGGAAGGGGATATGCCTCCTGTGTGATTTTAGACATAGATACCCTCAAGGTAGTGGAAGAAAAGGTGAAGGCCGTCAAGATACGGTTCCCATACATCCCGACCTTCCTGGCATTCCGGGAACTGGAGGGCATCTTAGCACTGGCGAGGGAAGCGGATGTCGATGTGTACATGGTAGGGGCCCATGGATTCTCCCACCCTCGAAGGGCTGGACTGGCATCTCACTTAGGGGTAATTTTGGACAGGCCTACGGTGGGTGTCGCTAAGTCCAAGCTGTGTGGTGAGGCTGAGGAACCCCCGAACGCGAAAGGAGAGTACACACTCCTTAAAGAGAAAGACGAAATCATTGGAGCTGTGGTGAGGACACGACCAGGAGCCAAACCCGTGTATGTGAGTGTCGGACACAAACTATCCCTCGAAACCGCCATCGCGATCACCCTCAGAACCACCACGACCTACAGGTTGCCCCAGCCACTTCGTCTCGCCCATCAACTCGCGACGAGGGCGACATGACTACTACCAGTATCAAACTACATCGCTTTTTGAAATGCTCCTTTCGGGGCTTTGTTCGCTTCCCCACACTTGGAGCAGCGCCTGGTTGAGTTGCGCGGGTTGAGCGGTTTGCCAACGCGCGCTTTGTAGCCGAGCGTCTCCTTGATGCGGACGAACCTCCGCCTGACTCCCGGGCGCCCCCTGCTCCGCTCGCCATTGAGGTAATTGCGCCGCCAGAAGCGGAGGATCGAGTATGCTTGATGGCGGAGTCTTTCGTTTCACTCGCGCGGGTCGCTCAACCCACCGAATGCGCTGCCATACCTCGTCTATGGCTAGCTGGAGCAACGCTTGGTAAGCCGTTATGAAGTCCCCGACCTGCGCGTATGCCCTAACCTGCGAGGAGCTTTTCTGCACCGCGCACCACCTCTTTGTATTCGTGTGAACGCATCCCGTAGAGCTTTCCAGCAAAGCTGGCTATGATCCTCATCAGTCCCCCACGAGCTCTCGTTGGGTATTCGCTCTTCACCCCTGTTTACAACCTCTATCCTGACACCGTTAGCGGTGAAGAAGTGCTCCAAAATCCCGATGAAGTTTTCCTTCTTGTACCCACCTCCTTACGGTGAGCGGGTGTACGCCGAAGATCTTTGCCACCTTTCAGGTCGAAAGGAAGGTTTCCGTCATCAATAAATTCTGGAACTGTTGAGAAAGGCGAAATTGTCTAGAGCGGAAAAAATCCTGTGTCGGTTGATGCGGGATTTACTATGCTAAAATCTGAGAGGGAAAGTCACTCCCTCTTTTCCTTCGGTTTAACCAGCTCCTCCAAACCCTTTTCACCATATTTCACAACTTTTACGTTGAGTTGCCGTATGTCCTCAGCCACCACGCATCCATGCACGCGCTTCCTTCTCCTCTCCCCCTTCCGCTTGGGTCTGTATCCCGGGCCACCAGAGAGAAGCACTCTTGCGTGCCCAGGCCCCGGGAGATCCGGCCGCATGGGAAACCCATCCCTATCCGTTCCCCCCGTGATCTGAAGTTCGTATCCGGGTAGGTCTACCAGTGCGCCTTCGAATCTATCCCCGATCCTCAGGCCGAAGAGTTTCCTCGCAGCGGATTCTTTGATCTCTACCTGATATGTCTTACCCGTCTTCGGGTCGGCAACCACAACTTTAAGCATCGCTACCACCTAAGAGGCCGGTGAAGTTAATCCCGCTGATTTATAAACTTTGACTCCGTCCGTCTCCGTCACTAGAGTATTCGTTCCCTAAGGCGGGGAGCTCTTAGACCCCAAACGGCCATCCTACATCACACCGTAGGTTGGATCACCTCTCTGTTTGATGCTTATTATTTCGCCCAGCACCTCCGCTTCATCCCCAGCGAGGATGTCCCTCAGCTCTCTGTTCAGCCGCACAGCTTGGTCTCTCGGGATATCCGTATACAGGGTCTCGCCTTCTTGCACGTTCCTCCCCACCACTGCATCCTCGATGGAAACTGCCAACTCGTCTCCTCGTCTAGCCTCGTGCACCGTTCTCCTTTCTCGTTGGATCTCGCGGATTTCCCCAACACGCTTACCATCCCTACGCATCACCGGGTATCTCGGCCTGAGTACTCCCCCGAGCATCGTTATCCCCACTATAGCGGGAGAACTCCTACGGAAAACGTAACCAGGCTTTATAACGAATTTAGCAGGACGAATGAACCCCAACAATTTTTCCTCCCTGCTCTCCTCTCGTTTCTTCTCCCTCCACTCCTCGAAATCCTCGATCAACCGATAAATCACATCTCCTAAGAGAACCACCACCTTTTCCCGTTTCGCTTCCTCTAAAGCATCCGGCAGCACTCCGACGTTGAAGCCTAAGATAACCCCTAAGAGCGGATCACTTTTCGCCACGGTTGCGGCTTCCACAACATCTCTACGGGAGATGTCCCCAACATCTGCCCGCCTGATGGGGACACTCTTCGTCCTCAGCTGACCCTCCAGTGCCTCAAGTGAGCCGAGTGTATCCGCTTTCAGCACGACCCCATTTATATCGGAACTCACCCTGACACGCCTCATCTCTTCCTCCATTTCTCGCCACATCTGTTGGGCCTCTGATGGATCTCCGATGACCCAAAACGGGGTACCTGCAACGACTCCCTCCAATCCCGGCGCTGAAATTCTGACACCCGCAGCCGCATAAACCGTCTTGACCCCTTCGAATCTATCTTCTGGATCCCTTATTTCATCCAATGGCTTCGGTCTGAAGATCCCTCTGACCTTCGAGACTATAACTCGGTCCCTTCCCCCCACAGCGAACGTATCACCTCGGGAGAGCTTACCGTCGTATATCACGACATCCAGAACGATCCCTAGCCCCACTTCTTCCTTCACCTCAAGCACCGTTCCACGTGCTGGACCGGTAACTTCGATAGTCAACCTCTGCCTGAGAAAACGCTGAGCTAGGCCGGCGAGCACCACCAACATCTCCGGGATCCCCTCCCCAGTTTTCGCGCTGACTGGAACCATTGAGACCTGCTTTCTGAAATCGCTCACCCTATCAAACCGCTCGGAGTCAAACCCCAGTCGGTGGAATTCGCCAACGAACTCGTACAACTTAGCGTCGAGTGCGTTTTGGACACGATCGGTTTGTTTGGAAAAAGTTTCCAAGAACCCCTCTCCCGGACTCGGCTTCCAGCCAGGTAGAAGATCTATTTTGTTCACGGCCACCATGAACGGAGTCTTGTAAAGCCTCAGGATGTTGAGTGACTCAAGAGTCTGAGGCATGAACCCCTCCTTTATGTCGACCACTAGGATGGCAAGATCTGCAAGACTTCCCCCGCGTCGACGAAGATTTGTAAACGCCTCGTGCCCAGGGGTATCGATGAAGAGCAAACCCGGGACTACGAGCTCGATCCTCAATCTCTTCATCAATCTCCCACATATCTTCTTGATGGTCTCGGCCGGAACCTCGGAGGCCCCTATCCACTGGGTTATCCTCCCAGGTTCCCTCGAAGCAACCGCTGTCCCCCGAATTGTGTCCAGCAAAGTCGTCTTCCCGTGATCTACGTGGCCGAGGATCGAAACTATCGGACAGCGGAGATGTTTCATTTTTCTCCCCGCTCATACAATGCGAGCCCAGATTTAACTCCACCGCCGGGAAGTCCCTTCCGCAAGGGAGGAGATGAGAGGTGGAGCGCATATATAGTAGTTTGTAGTAACATATTGTGATGACGAAATACACCATCACGGTTGAAGATAGGTTGGGGGGAGGAATTCAAGCGGACCATAACGAAGGACAAGACCATCAATGAAGCAATAGCGGAGCTGATGAAGAAAGAAGTGGGGCAGGGGCGTGCTTAGCCATAGGTTCCGCCTGTATCCTTCAAAGACAGCCGAGCGCGCTCTGAACCGACACATGACACTTTGCAGGTGGCTCTACAACCGCCTGCCTCCGAACTCAATTTTGCGCATGAGAAGGGGATAAGGCTGAAGCGAACGGATACTCAGGCCCTCATCGTCGATTTGAAAAAGCACATTCATTAACCTTTAACGGTGGCGTCCTTCTTCCGGAGAAACTTCCTAGTCCAACGCACTTTTTCCGGTTTTCTACCGAGCTTAAAATTCCTCTCACACTTCGACGAACAGAAATAGAGAATGCTCCCATCTCTTCTAACGAACATCGTCCCGGTACCGGGAGCGATCCTCCCGTCGCAAAAAGAGCACTTGAAGGATGTCGGCATCAAGGCACCCTTATCTCCTTAGCCTCTCGCTCGGTCTCCCTTAACATCAGTATGTCCCCAACCTTGACTGGTCCCTTCACGTTCCTCGTTAGAATCCTTCCCTTATCGGGTCCCTCCAAGACCCTACACCTAACTTGTTTAACCTCTCCAGTCACTCCGGTGCGGGTCCTTATCTGAAGAACCTCGGCAGGATAGCCTACGTGGTGCTCCTCAGGCATCGCATCATCGCTTGAGGTCTTTAACCTTCGAGATTATTTCCTTCACCGAAGATTCGACCTCACCGGGTTCTACGACCGCGACTGCTGCCGCGGATACATCTATGCCGGCTGCCGCACCGAGTTCAAGCTTTTTAGGTACGTACACGTACGGAACCCCGCGCTCATCACACAGCGGAGGCAAATGAGCCACCACCTCTGGAGGATCCACATCCTCCGCGATCACTACCAGTTTGGCCTGTTTTCGCTCAACAGCTTTGACAACTTCATTCACGCCCTTTCTTATCTTCCCGGTCTTCCTAGCCCCCTCAACCGCATCGTAAACTTTTTCCACCACATCTTTGGGAACATCGAAGCGTACATACATTGGTTTGGACAATCAAACACCTCCTTCCGTTTCCTTCATCAGGCTCTAGCTTATAACTTAAGTTTGAACCCATTTTAACTCTATCGGAGAGGGGAAGACCAACATTGGCTCATGGGCTCCCGAAGTGTCCACGAAAGACCGCCCATAGTTCATCAACTCCTTTCAGAACCTTCACCCCTTCCATCCCCATGAGTCTCCGCACATTTTCCACATCCTCTCTTCGGATCCTGAGCTTCAGCTCCTTGCCGGTCGGAAGCCTTGTCACGACAAATCCTTCCGCCAAGTCACATGGCATGACGTAGACGGGGACAGGGGGGTAGACCTTGAGTGCTTGGATCGCTGAATTCGTGATCAGAGAATCTGCGATCCCCACTACCAACTTGGCCACGGTGTTAGAGGTTGCGGGGGCTATGAGAAAGAATTCGTACACTCCGGTTTGGAGTGCCCCCGCGAGGAATGGTGTATTCGGATCTTGCTCCACCAATAAATCCCCGAAGGCATCTCCCAGTTCATCCCAGAGCTTATACATTTTAACCACCCGCTCTCCAGCTTTGGAAAGGAAAACCCTGATCTCCACCTCCCCGTATCTTTCTTTGATCCTCCTCATCTCCCCGACGATCTCAGAAAGCCTATCCCCACTCCCCGTGATCCCCCAAGCCACCTTCCTAACACCCACGTTACTCCCCCCTAGAGTTCTCGGAAACGATCCCTCCAACTGTCAAACTCATGACCTTTCTATTTATGGGTGAACACTGCCGATACCCTCTCCCCGACCTTCTCTATCTTCACGAAACCGTACCTCTCAAACTGAACTAGCTCACCCGGAATCAGGCCTGCTACTCCGGGTTCTGCCACCCCCTTCTCCACGGATCCATCGGGTTTCAAGACATCCACTTCAACCCCTCTTTCCGGCACCCACTGGATCTTTGGGACGTTTGGCATCAAAGACATGCTGTGAAACTCCGCTTCAGGCGGGGATTTCGACTTCAGAACGACGTTCATGAAGTCCTTCAGGCGAAAGGTTTTCCCCTCTTCTAACGAGTCCAAATCCACTCTGGATATCCGAACTAGAAGTTTCCCCTCCTCTGCTCGGAGAGGGATCCTCCGTTTCCCACGCTCGGGGTGGGATGGATGCAGTGGTACCTCCACTTCCGAGATCTCAGGAGCCTTCAGGATCGAGAGCTCGACCCCGCCTGGTACGAAGAAGTATCTGTTCGCGATATCATCCACGAGTTTCCGGTTAAAGGCTGCCAACCCTTCCCAGCTCACCGAGGCGTCAACCGTAGTCAGACCCACCTCCATAATCACCCTCCTGATAGCTTGAGGGAGGAACCCACGCCTTCGGAGGGCGGACAGGGTACCGAGTCTCACATCGTCGTAACCTGAAAGCTCCCCCCTCCTAACCGAGTTCACTATTTCTGTTTTGCTGAGCTTCATCCCCGCCAGTGTTAGTCTGCCGTACTGGACCACCGTGGGGTACCTCCAGCCCAAGTACTTGAAGAGGGCTCGTTGTCTGAGTTCGTTCACCTCATGCTCCTTTCCCCTTATGATATGGGTTATCCCCATCTCATGATCGTCCACTGAAACCGAGAAATTGTAGAGGGGCCAAGCGTTGTACCGCATGCCCACCCTAGGATGGGGTGACTTCACCACTCTGAAAGCAGGCCAGTCCCTGACCGCTGGGTTCGGGTGTCGAAGATCCGTTTTCAAACGCATCACCGCCTCACCTTCCTCATACTTTCCTCCCACCATCCTCCTCCACCTCACCATGTGCTCCTCCACCCGTAGCTCCCTGCAGGGGCACGGCTCTCCCTTGTCCCGTAAGCCCCTGAAATTCTCGACCTCACATGTACAGACGTATGCTTTACCTCCTTCAAGCAACCTCTCTGCTATTCGGTAATAGAGCTCCATCCGATCCGATTGAACGAACTCTTCATCCCACTCTATCCCTAACCACCTGAGATCCTCCTTGATCAACTCATACATATCCAATCTAGCGTTCACAGGATTCGTGTCCTCAAATCGCAGGATGAACTTCCCACCGTACATCCGAGCATATTCGTAACTAAGCAAAGCTGCGCGCACATGACCCAAGTGTAGAGGACCGTTTGGATTCGGTGCGAACCTCGTAACGATCTGCTCATACTTCTCCACTTCGGGTAGCTCGGGCAACCCCTCCCTCCTCATTCGCTTTGGTCTTTCCAACGGACCGTATTCCCGCAACCTCCCGATCTGCTCCTCGTGAGAGAGGGCATTCACCTCGGAAACGATCTCCCTCACCAGCGGAAGAACCTCCTTGAGCTTGGGGCGGAGTTCAGGGAGTTCCGCTGCGAGTCTCCTGACCACTGAGTCCACTTCGGCCTTTCCCTTGTGCTCAATCGCATTCTCCAAAACGAGCCTACACACCAGCCCGCGTATCCCTTCCAAACTCCTCTACCTACGACCGCCGTTCGATCACAAACTCTGTTAGCTCGAGTAAAAATCTCCGGGCTTCGGAATCCTTGAATCCCCCGACCTTTGACCTCGCCCTCTTCGAGAACTCAAGTGCTTTCTCCCTAGCCCCCTCGATTATCCCCCTCTCCCGAAGGATGTCCACGACCTCCCTAACCTCCTCCCTAGCCCTCGGGTTTCCGAGGGTTCTGAGAAGCTTAGAGCGCTCTTTGCCCTTAAGCATCCGCATGGCCATGAGGACTGGGAGAGTACGTTTGCCCTCGACTAGATCCGATCCCACCGGTTTACCGAGTTCTCCCTCTTCCCCCACCAATCCTAGTATATCGTCCTGAACCTGAAACGCTACCCCCAGAGACTTCCCGTATTCCCCCAACAGCCTCACCTCGGTGTGCCCACCACCTCCGATGATCCCGCCCACCATCACAGAGGCTTTCATGAGTGCACCGGTTTTCAAACCCACCATCTCTATGTACTCCTCCTCACTCAGTGCTTTTCGATTAGCGAAAAGGAGATCAAGTGCCTGTCCTCGGCTCAACTCGAAGCTGGCCGTGCTCAAGATTCTGAAGAGTTCCGCCGTCCGGGCACCGTCGAGCTTGAGGCGCCTAGCGTTCACCGCGATTGCTTCGAAAACTTTCGCAAAGAGAGCATCTCCCGCTACGATAGCTATTGGCTCTCCCCACAGGAGATGAACGGTCCTAACGTTCCTTCTTAACTCCCCGTGATCCATGATATCATCGTGAATCAAAGAAAACGTGTGCAGGAATTCAATGGCAGCCGCTGCCTCAAGGGCATCACGCGCCTTCCCACCCACAACTTCGCAACCCGCTATGACCAAACACGGGCGAAGCCTTTTCCCTCCAGCTTTGATCAGGTGCCTAGAAGCTCTGGCGAGAACCATCGGTCGCATGTTTGGGGGCAAGAGCTGGTCGATGACCCTCTCGATGAGCGGTGCCTTCCTGTTTACATAATCGGCGACGCTCACGTGAACAACCTCAACGAGCTACCATTTTCGAGCAGGTGGATGTTGGGTCTCCCATAACCGAGTTCCCTACCCAATGCGGCCATCGCCTTCAGCTTCTCCGGGGTACCATGACAGGGAACCAGATGCTCGGGTGATACCAATCTCAAAAATTCCGCCGTGTCGGCACGCGCCGCGTGTCCGGAGACATGGACGTCCCGATATACCCTCGCACCTTGGGCTAAGAGCTTTGTTTCGAGGAGTTCCCTATTGCTCTGGTTTATCGGATTAGGGATCACGCTCACCGAAAATATGACCTGATCCCCCGAGCTTATCCTGAACGGGAGTTGCCTATCCGCTATCCTGCTGAGAATCGATCCAGGCTCACCTTGGTGACCCGTGCATATAACCACGTAATCCCCTTTTGAACCGTTGGCTTTTTTCAAAAATTTTCTCATCGATTCCGGACTTCCATACATCGAAACCTCCTCTGGTAAGGAAACCAAACCGAGTTTCAAAGCCGTTGAAACGTAGCTCCGGAGAGACCTTCCAACCAACACTGGCACACGACCCAATTGGAAGGAAATATCTACCATGGATTTTATTCTCGCTATGTGGGAAGAAAATGTGGTGGCTAAGAGAGCTTTGCCACCGGAGTTCGCCTTCTCCATCGTTTCTTCAAGCATACTCCTCGCCTTCGCCTCGCTCCCCGTAGGACCAGGCTCGTCGACCCTCACCGATCCAACCAGCGCAATGCTCACACCCTCTCTCCCCACCCGATGTAGCTCATCCAGATCCGCTGGAGGACCCAAGAGGGGGGCTCCATCCAGCTTGAAATCGCTTGCACACAGGACCG
The DNA here is from genome assembly GCA_029259185.1 of Hadesarchaea archaeon. Classification (GTDB taxonomy): domain Archaea; phylum Hadarchaeota; class Hadarchaeia; order Hadarchaeales; family WYZ-LMO6; genus JAPDJF01. Next base: position 87,676 of record JAPDJF010000001.1, on the reverse strand, counting down.
CCCGTTCCCCCATCCTCAACATCACGAAAACCGTCTGGGGGATGCTGTGGGTCGCATGATAAAAACTTATCTCTAGATCGCCTATTTCAATCCGATCCCCCGGGCTCACCTTCACGAACTCCTGTTTGGGCTTGACGGTTCTCTCCTCCCACACCAGCTTCTTCACGAGTTCTATCGTGAAAGGGGTACCATAAATGGGCGCATCGTAGGCGTGGGCTAGCTTGCCCACTGCCCCTATGTGATCCAAGTGACCATGGGTGAGCACGATCGCTCGCACGTTGCGTTTGCGGACCAGCCTATCATCTGGAATTGCATTTATGTTGACGAGCTCCTCTGAACTCATCCCGCTTATGTCCAGATCCTCGAAGGCCTGAACTGCATCCAGCCTTATACCCATATCTATGATCACCCACTGATCGTCGAACCTTACCGCAGTCATGTTTCTTCCCACCTCTCCTAGACCACCTAGTGGCAAGATCTCGATCATCCACCCGGCCCCCCACTTTTCCTTAGTTTTATTTTTATCCCTCGGGCGAGAAACCAGTCACGCATCTTGCCCGTGACCACAAGTGGAACCTTCTTGAGTTTCTTCAAGTCCGGACTCCCTGTCAGGAACATCGCCAGACGCATCTCTTGAAGGAATCTCTCCACCCATCTCTCCACCGCTTTCCGACCACGAGATGCCATACGCAGAAGAGGGAGAGCCACACCCACGAGATCCGCACCAAGTGCTATTGCCTTCGCTGCATCCAACCCTGAACGTATCCCCCCGCTTGCGATCACCGGCACGCTCACCGAGCGGGCCACCTCCGCGGTACAGACCGCGGTTGGAATCCCCCATTCCCAAAACGTGCGACCTAGGTGGGCCCGAGGCGATTCCCTGAGGGTCTCCACTCCCGCCCAAGAGGTGCCCCCCGCTCCACTCACATCTATAGCAGAAGCTCCTGCCCTGACGAGCTTCCTAGCAACGCCAGAGTTTATACCAGCCCCGGTTTCTTTGGCTATAACCGGAAGTCCCACACCCGCACAGATATTTCGGAAGTATCGGAGGGCCCCCCGGTAGTCTGGTTGCCCCTCTGGTTGGATGACCTCTTGAAGGGGGTTGAGGTGGATCGAAAGTGCATCCGCATCTATCATTTCAACTGCCCTTTTTGCCTCTTCCACCCCTCTTTCGGAAAACTGTGATATGCCCAAATTCGCCACGAGCAGGGTGGTGGGAGCAACCTCCCTCACCTGATAGGTTTTCTCAAGCTTCGGATCCTCTATCGCCGCTCTCTGGCTTCCAACACCGAATGCGAGTCCGAATTCCTCCGCCACCCTAGCGAGCACCATGTTGAGCTTTCTTCCGTACTCATACCCCCCCGTCATCGGCGAGATGAGCAGGGGGGCTCTGAGTTCTTTACCCAAAAATGAAGTCTCGAGATCCACTTCGTCGAAGTTTATCTCTGGAAGAGCCTCGTGGACGAAGAAGATCTCTTCGAACCCAGGAGTGGTCCACATCATCTCTACATCCTTTTCCAGGCAGACATCTACGTGAGTTCTCTTCCTCTGGCTTATGTTTCCCATCTCACTCACCCACGGTTATCAGGGTTCCGAGCCCTCGATCTCCGCATATCGCTCTCCTTAGGACACCCCTCTTCCCTGCGTTCACCACTTGGGCTTCTATCCCCCATCTCGCCAAGGTCAGGAGTTCCCTAACCTTTCCAAACATCCCTCCCGTCACGTCCGAGCCGCTCGAGACTGAGATGCGGGACCGAATCCTCCTCCAGCTCTCAGGAGTGATCTCTCCGATCAACTCGGCCTCAGGGTTCAGCTTTGGATCGGAGGTGAAGACACCATCCACATCCACCCCAAGCACGACACGCGAGGCATTGAGATTCAAAGCTAGATGGACCACGAGCTGATCCCCCGACAGTATGCCCATTCCTCGTTTCATATCTACGACAGCGTCCCCGTATAAAACTGGCAAAATCCGGAGATCCATGAGCTTTTTGATCGGATCCAATTCCATGGATCTTATCCTCCCGTTTTCGACTATCGCGCACGCAGAGGGCTGTACGGAGACCGCTGGGATTCCGGCCCGGTGAAGCTCCTCCAAGATGTAAGAGTTGAGCAGGATCATTGCCCTCTGAACTTTGGCGAACCCCATCAGCTGTCGCTGGTGTTTAAACCCCTCGTTTAGCTTGTAGCGTCGGGCGAGTGGATGCCCGAAGGAGCCCCCCCCATGGACGAGCACCATTCTCTCCTCAACTTTAAGCTCCTTGGCGAGTCTCCTCACGGTGGTCTTTCGGATCGAAAACTCCCTGGTCTTGTCCGTGATCACGCTTCCCCCGAGTTTCACCACGACCGGTCGCATGGAGTCATCTCAAGATGGCCAAAGACCCATAACCCACGACCTCGGGCATGGGACCGGCGGTATCCCCACTCGTCGCGTACTTCAACAGCTCCCCTTTTTTCGCCCCGAGCTCAAGCGTTGCACGGATCATGGTAGCAACCGGACCATACCCACACATCGTTATGCCTTCGCTTTCCACCGCGCGTAAGAGCCCCCGCCAGTCGAGTGACAGAATTCGACCTATGGCCTTCTCGTCTTTGGCCCTAGCCCTCTCTTGGGGTTCGTAATGTGTAAAATCGGTGGAGGCGATGATAACGGCGTCTCTTCCCTTTAGCACCCTCCCGAGAGCGGTGCCAACCTCTTCACTCGTCTTCTCGTCTTGAAGCATCATGCATATCGCGACGAGCTTGAATCTTGAACCAAAAAGATGCTGCAAGAAAGGCAACTGCACCTCGATCGAGTGCTCACGCATGTGAGCGAGTTCATCCGAATCCAGTATGTCACAAGCTTCCCTTATTGAATTCGATAGTTCCGTATCCACCTCCACATCACCGAGCGGAGTTCTCCACTTCTGGTGGGGGGAGACGGAAACACCTGAACCCATTCCGGTGTGATTTGGGCCTATCACCACCACCGACTCCACGGACCCCCCTCGGGCGAGCAAAGCGTAGCCGTGAGCAGCTACCGGACCGGAATATACATAGCCCGCGTGCGGGGACACCAGTCCCAACACTTTACGGGGGCCGGATCCTACCTTTGGAAGCCGACGGGGGCCGTGAGAGTGTTTGTAACACCACTCGATCTGAGCGGTGAGCGAAACCGGATCCCTCTCGTAAAACGCACCTGCCACCACCGGGGAGCGGATCACTTTACAGCCTCCTTTGGTTTGCTCTGAAAGTCCTCGATGGGGATGGGAAATGGTGTGTCGAGTGCGAGCTCATTCCTTTCCCTTAAGACTTGGCGGGCAAGCAACCAGTAAACCAATGCGAGGGCACGCTTTCCTCTGTTGTTGGTTGGGATCACCAGATCTATGTCCGATGTTTCGTTGTCCGTGTCACACAGCCCTATAACAGGTATTCCCACCCTTGCTGCCTCACTCAATGGCTGCGCATCCGCCATAGGATCTGCGAGGATGAGGAGAGAAGGCTCCATGTACCCACTATAAGAGGGATTCGTCAAGGTTCCAGGGATGAACCTCCCGGTCATGGGCCTCATTCGAGTAACCTCACAGAACTTCTGAACCGGCTGCTGAGCATACTGCCTAGCCGAAACCGCGAGAACTCTTTCCGGATCCTCCCTCGCGAGCATCTTGGCGGCCACGCGTATTTTCGCATCCGTTTTCCTCACGTCAAGTATGTATATCCTGTCGGGGCGAACCCGATAGATATAGGGTTCCATGGATCCAGTTTTCTGCCTAGTTCCGATGTGGACCCCACAGGAGAGATACGTTTCGAGATCCACAAGCATCTCCACTCCCGCGAGCTCCTCCATTTCAAACTTGCCTGAACTCATCTCATCGCCCATAGAGGATTAATCGGGTTCGTAACATAAATCTATCTTCATCCATCGTGAATGAATCAAATGTTCTGCAATTTCGCCATTCCAGCTTTTTCTCCGAGTTCTTCCTCTATCCGGATCAGCTCATTGAGCTTTGCTATCCGTTCGCCCCCTACCACTCCTGTTTTTATTATGGGACATCCCCACCCCACCGCTAGGTGAGAGATCGTCTCATCCGTGGTCTCTCCCGAGCGATGGGACATCACCGGTAACCATCCGTTCCGCTTGGCCAGCCCGATAGCTGCGCTCGTACCGCTCAGAGTTCCAACTTGGTTTGGCTTCACGATCACAGCGTTTGCAGCCCCTTCCTCCACCCCCCTTCTTATCCTGTCCACGTTCGTGACGAACAGATCATCTCCACACACCAGACATCTATCCCCAACTTTGCTCGTTAGTTCGGAGAACCCTTTGAAATCCTCTTGGTGGAGAGGATCCTCAACGTAGAAAAGCTTGTAGGTCCTGATCAGATCCACCACGTAATCCACCTGCTCGCCCCCATCACGGGTTACCCCTTCCCGACTATACACATACTTTCCCCTACGCTCATCGTACAACTCGCTCGCAGCCACATCCAGCCCGGGTCTGATCTGGAATCCCACCTCCCCACTTATCTCCTCACAAGCCCGGACGACCACCTCCAGCGCCTTCGAGTTGTCTAGGTTTGGGGCCCAAGCTCCCTCATCACCTTTTCCACCGGAAAACCGTTCGTCCTCGAACTCCAAGTATTCTCTCACCCTCCGGTGCACTCGTGCATTTGCGAAAGCCGCGTCGATGAACTTTTTAGCCCCCACAGGTATTATCAAGAACTCTTGGATGTCTGGAGCATTCCTCCCCGCATGCGCTCCACCCCCGAGCACGTTTCCGAGGGGGAACGGGATACACACCACCCCTTCTCCCAAACATCGGAAGAGAGGGAGGCCCCTCGAAGAGGCTGAGGCCTTGGCGGTTGCCATCGAGATGGCCACAGCTAAGTTTCCTCCGATCTTAGCGAAGTTGGAGGTACCATCGAGCTCTCTTAACACTGTGTCCACCCGCTTGAAATCGAGTTCCTCCCCCACCAACGCAGGACGTACGGTCTCCTCTAACAGGCGGATGGAGACCTCCACCCCGCCTGGGGGAAATGCTATCACTTCATGTTTTCCCCTGCTGGCACCGCCTGGGGCCGCTGCCCTGCCAACTCCCTTCCCCCCTCTAACCTCCACCTCTACCGTGGGATTTCCCCGGCTGTCCAGTATTTTTCGTGCGGAGATACTCTCGATCCTATCCATCAACCGACTTCCCCAGGATCGTTAAAAACATAGCTCTTAGCCCAGGTTTTGCTCAAGCACCCGGATGAAGTCATCAACTCTATCTCTAGGCACGTAAGCAGCACCTGAAACATCGTGTCCTCCTCCCTCCCCGCCGACGGCTTTTGCCGCTTCGCTCATCGCCTTTCCGATGTCTATCCCACCAGCAGTCAAGTCAAAGGTGGCCCTTCCAGAAATCTTCATTTCATCTTCGCTTGCCTCCGCTAACCCTATCACGGGACGATCCGCCTCAACGAGCCTCGACTCCAAGGCGAGAGAGAGCATTTCACCCATCTCCGAAGCCGGAACCTCCTTCCCCACCCGAACGTACCTCGCCTTGGAGGTAACCTCAAAAGACCTCACATTGCGTTTGAGCCACTCCATGTTCTCAAGCATCCTGCGCTCGAATCCTTGAAGCAAAAGGAGGCATTCATCTCTCGCCTCCTCGTCGCCCATGTTGGCCGCGAACCCGATCTCCGGCTTCTCGTAGGTGTCACTCGCGTCAAGGGCCACAGCCCATTTGCGGAGGTTAGGAAACTCTTTGTGCTTTTTGAGGTAATACACAGGACCCCACACCACGTGATGGAAATCGCTCTCGGGGATCCCTAGCCTAGCGATCAACGCATCACACAGAAGTTTTTCCTTCTCAATACCGAGTTCATCTATCGACAAGGAAGAAGGGACACCCACCATCTGAACTAATTCAACACACGCGCTGGGATTACCCGAAACGTTTGGGAGGTACGGTCTGACCGAAAGCCTCAAACACTCGGCTGCGGGGAAGAATTCGCGGTCGAGGAGTTTTAGCCCCTCCTTCACCGTCACCACTCCCCTCTCCACCGCCTTCCTGAAGAGTATCTCGTTTATGCCGGTGAATCCGCTCGGAAATTCTTGACGATCCCCTATCGCCCCAACGAGGGCCAGCCACACCTGATGCTTGACTCTCTCATCTATTTTCTCTACCACCGAATAGACGACAGTCGAAGCACACGCCTCCTTCGCCCCGTTCATTCCCATCAAGTGTGGGTTCAAATACATCAAGCCAGGCTCATCCACAGGCCCACCCGGATGGTGATCCAAGACGAGCACATCATGCCCCTTGCTGAATATAGCCTTCCGGATGGTCGGGATCTCTCTACTTCCCTGATCTATAAAGACGAAGAACCTCTTCCCATCGTCCAGCTTTCCGAGTTCGAGTATCCCCCGAGCTCCAAATGGGCGGGTAAATTTTATCCGGAAAGGCACGTCGTTCACGTGCAAACACGTGGCGAAGATGCTCGCAGCCGAGATCCCATCAGCATCAGCGTGGGTGAAGATGTCTATCGTGGGCCTGTCCTCAAGCTTTTCCTCCAAGAAACTTGCTATTTCTCCCGCCTTCTTCTCGAATGCTGAAATCTCCGGACGCAACGTTTCCACCTTTTCATCATTTCACGAGCAGGGGCGCCTTATCTCTGTCGTAGCGCCAGCCTTTGGGGAGCTTCCCGGTTCGCACGTAGTATTTAGAGAGCCTCTTGATCTTCTGCTCGGTTATCTCAAGCGAACGTCGCGATACCTTATCCTTCCTGTTCTTCTCCAGGTGTCTGTACAACCGGACCGCCTTTCTGATGAGGTTGGCCAAGTCCTCCGGTACCTCTCTTTTCATTCCATGAGCTTCAAGGATCTGGGTAACGCTTTTGCCAACCACCCGCTTGACGGAACCTATCCCGTGGAGGTCTCGCAATATGAGCCCGATGCGACTCGGAGGATGCCCTTCCCTAGCAAGCTTGGCCACTAACTCCTCAACATCTGCTGGGCTCAAGGTTTCGCCTTCGTTCATCGATTTCACTCACCGGATCGTTCTCTTCTATGAATTACATACCATCTAAAGAACTCTTCGATTGCTCTCCCCCGATGGGAAAGAGCATTTTTCTCCTCAACCGACATCTCCGCAAAGGTTCTCCCATCACCTTCTTCCGGGATGAAAATCGGGTCGAAGCCGAATCCTCCCGATCCCCTAAGCTCGGTGGAGATCCTCCCCATCACCTTGCCTTCGAAGACCACGGGCTCATCCGCCTTCTCACAGTATCCCACGCTACACCTGAACTCCGCCCCCCTGTGACTGAATCCACTCATTAGCTTCAGAATTCCCTCATTGCCTATCGTGAGGTACACATACTTCGAATACGGACCGGGGAACCCACCGAGGGAGTGGATGTACAGACCAGAGTCCTCTACGAAACAAGGACGCTTCAGCATGGCGAAAGCCTGCTGAACCCCAACCTTCGCTACCTCTTTCAGATCCTCGGCTTGGATCTCAATGTATGGGATCTCGCTCTGCTCGAGCACCAGACCATACTTCTTAGCCATCTCACTCACCTCTCTGAACTTGCCTCTATTTCCTGTGACGAAGTACAGTGCCACGGTTCTCCCTCCCGACGTATCTTCCCCTCCGCTCAATCTCCTCTACGCGCCTGATTACTTCGCTCGAGCCCTCCCCGAACTCTCGTGCGTAACCGGATAAAACCTCACGGTACGCTCGCTCTGCCACTCTGAAGTGGACGCTCTGGAGAGCCCTCTTAAGCAAGTGAAGGTCTACCCCCCGGGACTCGACCGATCGGTCGTATTCTCCCAGCCCGAAATCCACGAGATAGACCTGTCCATCGGGGGTGAGCACCATGTTTGAGGTCGTGAGATCTCCGTGAATTATGCCCGAGCGATGGAGACGTGCTATACACCTGCCTATAGTCCTGCACAGCTTCCATCTCTCCTCCTCATCGAGCCTTTCGAGCACCGTTTTCACCTGTTCACCCTCCACGTGCTCCATCACTATCCTCATGTTTTTTCTGTCCACCTCATACACGGTGGGAACGAACACCCCAGCACGTTTGGCATCCGCGAGCAGACTGGCCTCCAAGGATGTCCTTGCCTCCCTGAGCCTAAAATCCAGCTCCCGAACCCGATACCGCTTGGAGACACGATGCTTAACCACCACCCTCCCCTCCCCGAAAGGATGAAGCTGGATCGAGAAGGGTTCAAGGTAGAGGTTCGCCTCTGCACCTTTTTTCATCAACATGTTGCCCTAACCGACTCAGCAACTCTCGCTTTTAAGCTCTCACCGAAGATAGTGGATATCGCCAACCTTATTCCCTCCAAGGCACGTCGACCTGCTCCGTTCTCCAGCGCTGGTTTATCACCGTTTCCTCAAGTTCCTGCCTAACACCATGCTCGTAGGCCAGAATCCCGGTCCACCCGATCATCGCTCCGTTATCCACGCAGAACTCCATGGGTGGAACGAAGAACTTGGCCTTATGTTCCTCTGCCATCATCCCAAGCATTTCCCTTAACCTCCCATTCGCCGCCACCCCTCCCGTTAGCATCACCTCACGCTTCTCGATATGTGCGACCGCGCGCTCCGTAACTTCCACAAGCGCGGCGAAGGCCGTTTCCTGTAGACTGAAACACAGATCACGAAGGTCGACCCCTGAGCGATATTTCCGTGTGGCTTCCGTCATCAGCCCGGAGAATGAGAGATCCATCCCTTTGACCACATAAGGGAGTGGAATATACCTTTTGCCCTCCCTGGCCAATCTTTCGATGTTCGGGCCCCCGGGAAAGGGGATTCCCACCTCTCTCGCGAAGACATCAAAACAATTCCCCACAGGGATATCAAGCGTTTCCCCGAAAACCCTGTACCTACCCGCATCGAAGGCTATAACTTGGGTGTTTCCTCCGCTGACGTAAAGGGTCACAGGATCGACCGCTCCGGTCAGAAGCCTCCCGATCTCCACGTGGGCCACACAGTGATTTACCCCAACGATCGGTTTCTCCATTCGAGCTGCAAGCGCCCTAGCCGCGGTTGCGGCAGTGCGAAGACATGGGCCAAGTCCTGGACCTGCAGAAAAGGCGAAGAGATCCACATCCGAGAGCCTTATTCCGGCGGCCGTGAGCGCCTCATCCAGCACTGCCTTTGCGTTGGCTGCATGAAATCTGGCGGCCTCCCTAGGGTGGATCCCCCCCTCTGGGGGCCGGTAGGCCCTGGACACGTTGGCTAGGATCTCCCCCTCCGAGCTGACTATTCCAACACCGAACGTGTGTGCCGTCCCCTCAATCCCTACGCAGAGCATTTCCCCACCAGATTTTTAACTTGCAATATCAAAATTCAAATCCGACCTATATGGTCGTTTTCGATCGGAAATCCGAGCCACATGATCCCGGCTTGATAAGGAAACTCAAGAAGACAGCCCTCTCCATCCGGAGGGATGTGCTAACGATGACCACGAGGGCGGGATCTGGACATCCAGGAGGATCCCTATCATGTGCGGACTTGCTTGCCGCTCTGTACTTCCATCACCTCCGGTACGACCCCGAAAATCCGGGCTGGGAAGATCGAGACAGGTTCATCCTCTCCAAAGGACACGCCTGCCCCGCCCTATACTCCGCCCTCTCGATGGCCGGGTTCTTCAGCCGTGAGGCCCTTCGGGATCTGAGAAAATGTGGAAGCATCCTCCAAGGCCACCCGGATATGAATACTACCCCCGGGATAGAGGCATCGACCGGATCTCTGGGCCAGGGGCTCTCCATAGGGTGCGGGATGGCACTCGCTGCAAGACTCGACCGCAGGGAGTATCGTGTGTACGTTCTCATGGGGGATGGGGAGATGAACGAGGGGCAGGTGTGGGAAGCGGCAATGGCCGGAGCTCACTACGAAGTGGACAACCTCCTCGCCATCGTCGATAGGAATATGATCCAGCTGGACGGCCCTACCGAGAAGATCTTGCGTCTGGAACCCCTGAACGAGAAATGGAAAGCTTTCGGGTGGCACGTGATGGAAATCGATGGTCACGACATGCTCCAGATCTTAGAGGCGCTGGACGCGGCGGAAAAGATCAAACACAAACCTACCGTGATAATAGCCCACACCGTGAAGGGGAAAGGGGTTTCATTCATGGAAAATCAAGTGAAATACCATGGAAAAGCCTTGACGGAAGACGAACTCCAAAAAGCTCTGGAAGAACTCGATAGGGGTGGAGAAGGTGAAAGACAGGAGTAAGGGATTCAACCTAGAGACCAGGCAAGAGGCTCTCATGAGAGAAGCGTATGGCAGGACGCTCGCAGAGCTTGGGGAGAAAGATTCAAGCATCGTAGTACTGGATGCGGATCTCTCGACCTCGACCAAAACTTCGGTCTTCGCTGAGAGGTTTCCAGAGAGGTTTTTTAATGTTGGTGTTGCGGAGGCCAACCTGATGGGAATCGCAGCTGGCTTAGCCTCTGCTGGGAAGATCCCTTTCGTGAGCACGTTCTCGGTCTTCGGTACCGAGAAAGGTCTGAGTCAGTTCAAGCAATCGATCGCCTACCCGAAGCTCAACGTGAAAATCGTGGTCACCCATGGCGGACTCACGGTTGGTGAGGATGGGGCCTCTCACTTCTGCCTCTGGGATATCGCCATCATGCGTGCCTTGCCCAACACCACCGTCGTCGTTCCGGCCGATGCCATCGAAACCGAGATGGCTATCATGGCCGTGGCTAAACATCAGGGGCCCACCTTCGTTAGGCTCACACGTCCCAAGACCCCCCTCGTGTATGAGGAAGGATACAGGTACTCTGGTCATCAGCTCAAGTTTGAGATAGGGAAAAGCGTCACCCTAGAAGATGGAGGAGACGCAACCATCATTGCAACCGGTCCCCTAGTCGCTGAAGCCTTGGTCGCCGCTTCGAACCTGAAGATGGAAAACCTAGATGTTGGAGTCATCAACATGCACACCGTGAAGCCGTTGGACGAGAGGACCGTGCTGAAAGCTGCGGTCGAGACGAATGCGTTGGTCACGGCTGAGGACCACAGCGTGATCGGAGGGCTTGGGGGGGCGGTAACGGAAGTACTCGCGGAAAACCGCCCTACCCCGCTGAGGAGGATAGGAGTGCGAGACGAATATGGGGAATCCGGACCGTGGAGAAAACTCTATGAGAGATATGGGCTCACATCCCAACACATTGAAAAGGCCGTGAGGGAAGTTCTGAAGATGAAGAGATGAGGGTCAAGATCGCTCCCTCGGTGCTCTCGGCAGACTTCAGCAAGCTCGAGGATGAAATAAAAGCGGTCGAGGAGGGCGGAGCTGATCTCATTCACTGGGACGTAATGGATGGGCACTTCGTTCCAAACATAACCTTTGGTCCGCTGGTGGTCGAAGCACTGAGAGACAAAAGCAGGTTACCCTTCAACGTACATCTCATGATAGAAAACCCTGAGAAGTACTTGAAGAGATTCGTGGAGGCCGGAGGAGACATCGTGACCGTGCATGTGGAAGCATGCAAACACCTTGAACACACAATTTCTACCATCAGGAAACTCGGGGCTGAGGTCGGAATCGCATTGAATCCCGAAACCCCCCTCCGTACCGTGGAACCCATGCTTGATAAGATCGACATGCTCTTGATCATGACCGTTCATCCAGGGTTTGGAGGACAAACCTTTCTCAAGAGCATGGTACCAAAGATCAAAAGAGCTAGGAGGAAGATAGACGACAAAGGAGGCTCGATCGACCTTGCCGTCGATGGGGGGATATCTGAAGAGACCGCACCACTAGCGGTGAGGGCTGGAGCTAACGTGCTCGTCGCGGGAAATGCCATTTACGGCGGGAAGAACAGGAAGCTCGCGATAGAGAAACTTCGACGGAGTGCTTCTACTTGGAGTAACAGCGGATGAACCGTCCGAGCGAGCGGTCGTAAGTGCGCTCGACTTCGGGAGGGAAGAAACAAGCCGGAAGCTCCATTCTCTCCCAATGATACCGCAAACATTCACAACAAATTCCCTTCTTGGAACAAGGTTCGTAGGTGCATGGACACTTATCCCTGTTTTCCTCTACCGCACAAACCCTCTTATCCATCAAGCAATGATGAACATCTTTCAAGAAAAATTTTTTGGGGCCGGATGTCCGGAAGCCCGAATAAGGCTCCGGATCGAAGCGAGCGGAGGAGTCAAGCAGGCCCGCTCTGAACTGGCCGCCGTCAGCCCTATACGGGTTTGAGTGTCTTCGGACGTGATGATCGCTTGCAAGCCCCTTCCTTTAGGGAGGGGTAGTTGATGTGATCGTCCCATGGCCGATGAGTCTCCATCTCCCCCCAACCCGTCTACTGATGGCGACTCTAGAACCGTAATCAGCACAAACTTGGCGGTTGAGCTTGACCTCTGCGATATCACCCCTCACCTTCGTGACCGTCCCCACCGTAGTGGCGGTGCCCACGTTCAGGACTATGGGCTCCCCATTCACCAAAGGTTTGACCTCCAACTCCTCCGGAAGACCCACAACCCGCTCCATGAGATGAATCTCAAGCTGAAGGGAGTCGAACACAGGAGGCAACTCTCCTTCGATCCCTACTATCGAACCAACTAGGCGGTCTGCCCTCGTCAGGGTGGGGTCGAGCATTGTGCAGACCCCCACCAGCCCACCCGGGACCGCCTCATCCAGCTGATCCCCTCCAGCCTGGATCGATGCCACTCGGGTTCTCAGGGGGGTCCAAGCACCTCGATGCTGAAGCCCAGGACGTATCTCTATTTCATCACCCACCCTAAGCTTTCCCTGAGAAAGCATCCCCCCGACAACACCGCCCACGAGGTTCTCAGGTTTTGTTCCAGGCTTGTTTATATCGAAGGATCTTGCGACATACATCAGGGGGGGTTTAGAGAGATCGCGTCTAGGTGTGGGAATGTGCTTCTCCAGCGTCTCGATGAGGATATCAACATTTGCTCGGTGCACGGCGGAGACCGGTATCACGGGAGCATCCTTCGCGAAAGTCGTCGATAGGAACCTCCTGATCTGTTCGTAATTCTCAAGAGCTTTCTCCCGCGACACGAGCTCGATCTTGTTCTGAACCACAACCACGTGACGCACTCCTGCTATATCCAATGCGGCCAAGTGTTCTTTGGTTTGGGACTGAGGACACGGCTCATTTGCCGCTATGACGAGAGCGGCCCCATCCATAATCGTGGCACCAGAAAGCATGGTGGCCATTAAGGCTTCATGACCCGGAGCATCAACGAACGATACCCTGCGCGAGAACTCGGTTCTAGCTCCACAGTAAGGGCACTTCTTCTTCGTGCTGTATTTTCCACACTCCGGGCAACGCATGAAAGTAGCGTCTGCGTACCCCAGGCGGATTGTTATGCCCCGCTTGATCTCTTCGCTGTGTGTGTCCGTCCAGATCCCAGAAAGAGATTCCACTAACGTTGTCTTCCCGTGATCCACATGACCGACGAGCCCTATGTTCACAACCGCCTGCGGCATACCTCCTCTTTGAACCGCATATCTATTATAACTTACACCGACTTCATTCACCGAGCTGAGTTCTTACCCCATTTCTGTTTTGATTCCAATCCCAAACTTCCACTTCTACTTCATCCCCTTTCTCCAAAACCTCCGTGTCCTCGGGTACGATCAAGAATCCGTCTGCCCCCGTCATTGAACTCAAAATACCCGAGCCGGTCACGCGGAGGGGTTCGGCTAGGAGTCCTTTCTCTTGGATCGAGAGTTTCACCCTAACGATATCTACTCTGCCCAAGGTGGAGGCAACTTTAGAGGAGAGGTAGGCCTTCACCCTCAAGAATCCACGATCCGGAGGCAGCCCCTGCATGAACCGTAGCGCCGGTCTGACCAGCATGTCAAATGCGACCAGCGAAGCTACCGGAAATCCGGCCAACGAAAAAACTGGTTTTCCATTCACCACCCCGAACGCAGTTGGTCCCCCCGGTCTCAGGTTAACCCCATGGAAACGCAACTCTCCAACTTCTCCCAGAACCTCCGGAACGAAATCTTTGACCCCAACCGAACTCCCACCCGAAACTATTATCAGATCCCCCTCCAGTCCTTCCTTCAGCTTTCTCCTCAATGAGGAAGGATCGTCCCCACATATCCCGAGAGAGCGCGGTACCCCTCCACAAAACCTAACCGCGCAACTTAAGGAGTAGGTATTGATATCATACACCTCCCCCTCTCTAAGGGGTGCACCGGGCGATCTGAGTTCCGATCCGGTGGAGATAATCGAAACGATGGGCCTCCTGTGAACCTTAACATGGCGCTTACCCACACATGCTAGCATGCCCACATCTTGAGGTCCGAGCTTTTTTCCCGGTGGTAGGGCGACTTCTCCAGCACGGATATCCTCCCCTCTGCACGAAACGTTCTTTCCAGGGGTAACGGCTTGAAAGACGTAGATCAAATCGCTCCTACGCTCGGTGTGCTCTACCATTACCACCGCATCCGCACCTTTTGGCATGGGCTTCCCAGTCATCACCTCAGATGCTTCTCCCTTCCTCAATCCCTTTCCGATCGCTCTAACCAAACGCAATCGTTTGGGATTCCGCTCGCTCGCACCGAAAGTGTCGGATGCTCTAACCGCATAGCCATCGACCGCCGCTCTGTCGAATGGGGGGAAGTCTATTTTAGAGACCACACTTTCACTCAAAATCCTCCCACATGCATTATGGAAGGGAACCCACTCCCAGCCCAGAGGTCTCACTTCAGATAGCACAACTTTCAACGCATCCTCGAACTTGAGGTAGCTCTCGAACCCCCGCATTCGTTTGCTTGACATGGATTTACTCACGTGCATGCTTCACCACATGCCCGAGTTCCGGGAGTATGAGACCCATCCCGACCTCCACCGAGGACGGAGCGCCGGGCAAACAAAAGATGGGCTTTCTGTTCGCTATGCCACAAGTCGCACGAGTCAGGAGCGCCGGGGTACCAACCATTTCATATCCCAACTGCCTCAGACGCTCCCCAAATCCGGGAAGCTCCTTCTCAAAGAGCGGACGCAAGGTCTCTAAAGTTACGTCCCTGTGTGTTATTCCCGTGCCTCCACATGTGATCAAAGCGTCGATGCGCTCATCCTCCAAGAAACGCTTCACCATATCGGCTATCATGTCCTTTTCATCTGGCACTATTTCTCTAAACACCTCATGCCCCGCTTTCCGCAGCTTGGTCTCAATGATTCTCCCAGAAACATCCTCATCCCTCCCCTCTTGCTTAGCTCTGTACCTAGAGTCACTAATCGTTAGAACCCCAACCCTTAGTCGTTTCGGTGCCTCCCTGCGATGTTTGAAAAAGCTCATCGTCAAACCTCCTTTTTTCTACCCTTTAACTTCACCCCGAGTTCCACCAGTTTTTAACCTCCTTTGTCCGGGCCAAATCCCGCGACTAATTTTTGATCTTCTCCAAAACTTTTATTTCAGTGATCGCAGTGGTAGGATACTGCCCCTTCTCATCTTTTTCCAGCGATTTTACCATATCCCATACGGTCAGCAGCGCTATGGAGGCTCCTACCAAGGCCTCCATTTCGACCCCTGTTTTTCCCACACTTCTCACCTCCACGAAGACACGTATCCCATCGCTCTCCGGAGTGAGGGTCGCTTTAACCTGACTTAGGGGGATGGGATGACAGTGAACTATCAACTCTGGGGTCCTCTTCGCTGCACTTATTGCAGCCAACTCAGCTGCCACCATAACATCACCTTTTCCCACTCTTTTTTCTAAAATCGCTTTCACGGTCTCCGGTTTGAGAAGGATTTTACCTTCCGCTCGGGCGATCCTCACCACGTCCTCTTTCTCGCCTATGTCCACCATGTGCGTCATGTTATTCTTTTCTCTCCCTCTGACGATATAACCCGAGCGGATTTAACGAATACAGCGACCGGTTCTGGTACAACTCCTGAAGTTCATCAAATGTCGATGTCGATTTCAACATTCAACGATTTTGACCAGTTGGATCCAACCTCCTCCATTTTTGAAGATTTGAAATTATCAAGTTCGAAACGCTTAAATAGCCTCCCCCAAGAGCTTAAACCGAAAAAAGGAGGAAAAATGATGAAAGAAAAAGCGGCGCTAGTGATCGCAGCCATAATGATGACGTCGATTGCCGCTATGGCGGTGTCGACCAGCGTCAGTGCTACCCATGAACCCACGGTGAGCATTAGCGAGAACTTGGTCAGAGAGAATACCTCGGTGGTCTTGACTATAACCGTCCAGAACGGGGGGCCTGACGCGATCGATAACGTTCGGATCGTCGTTCCCTCCACCTTTACGATCAACACCCTAACGAAGATACCTAAGGATAGTGTAGTCCAACTTAGCGGAAGTGAAGTCGGGAACGACAACATTGTTGTCCTACCAGCTGGTACTACGTTGTCCTTGCTGCCTGGTGAAAACATCGTCGTACCTAGTGGAACGGTTGTGATCCGAAAAGCCGGGGATAATGTGCGAGCGGTGACTACGGGGGTTTGGTACCTCCTATCCGAAAATGCTAGCTTGAAGTTACAGCAGGACTCCAGGGCCCAATTGGCTGGCGAAAATGTGGAGACTACGGTTGAAAATGAATTCACGCTGGACAATGGCGACGTGAAACTTGTCAGCGATACTCAGGTAATCGTGCTGAGCGGAAACATCGTGAAGTTGCCGGAGAACACCCTAGTGTACCTGACCGCAGACAGGAACGTAACGGTTGGAGAGAATACCTACGTGAAGATGGCTGAGGAGGAGAACGTGGTGCTCGACAATGGAACTTCTACAACGGTCACGGATGTGAGTGCGAAGAAGGAAAACGTCGAAGCTGTGACCATTGCGGCCGGTACCCTGTTGGAGTTGCCCGCCACGGTGGGTGGCAGCGGCGAAAATGAGGTCGTACTACCAGTGGGTACCCTAGTGAAGCTCGAAAATGCGATCGGGGCTGTGGTAGCCGAGAATACCCGAGTCATTAGAAAATCCGGAGAGAACCTCCTCATGACTTCGGAAACCGCCGCCGCCGCTGAGAACCAGCCAGTAGGATGGACTCAGACCACAGGCACGAGCACGCTACCCACAGGCAATTTTGCCGAGTGGGCTGGTATAGGGGACAACAAGATAGCGAGTGGTGCACAACTCGACTTCCCGTTCGCCCTGATTACCCCCACGGCTGGAGGAGACTATACCATCTATGTGCGAACCACCGATGCTCAGGGAGCACTTGTTCAGAAGGAAATCACGCTGACGGTCGACAACACCCCACCAACCGTGAGTGTGAGTGTGTCACCAGACTGGGTCAAAGACAACGTGACCGTGACCATCACCGTCACGGCTAGTGAACCCTTGGCTAAGCTCGAAAACGTGATGGTAGCTGAGAACAACGGAGAAAATGTTCAGATATCGATGACCCCAAACGCTGACAACACGGTATGGACTGGTACTTACACGACTGGAGACAACATACAGCGTGACGGTACGGCTACCGTCTATGTTATCGGCTCCCAGCTTGAAGATCTGGTCGGGCACACCGCTGTCAGCGATAACACGGGTACTTTCACCATCGACAGAATAGCCCCACCTGCTCCAGTGCTGGATCAGATAGCAGGGTTCCCGCAAGACATGCTTGCAGCCCTACCGGGCGTTCAGACCAATGTTGGTTCCTACTTACTGGAGAACTGTGCGCTGGACAACGTGGCTGGAGCACTCCAGACTCAGAAGGGAATGACGGTGAAGATCCGCATCGATAATACCACTTACACTGCCACGACAGGTGACGGTGGGTACTGGCACTACCAGCTGTCACTGACCGAAGGAACCCATGTGATCGGTATCAAGATAATCGACAAGGCCGGGAACGAGGGAACCGAAAACGTGGAGAATGTGACATTCGACAAGACTGCCCCAACGATTACGTTCGGCACGATTGGAGGCAAGGCATTTGAGAACGGTGTGGTGATCAACGACAACACTCCCACGTTGACCCT
The DNA here is from genome assembly GCA_029259185.1 of Hadesarchaea archaeon. Classification (GTDB taxonomy): domain Archaea; phylum Hadarchaeota; class Hadarchaeia; order Hadarchaeales; family WYZ-LMO6; genus JAPDJF01. The sequence continues at coordinate 69,765 of JAPDJF010000001.1, read as the reverse complement.
TACTATAACTGATGCCGTCCTAGGTGTAGAGAACCTGCCGTTCAGCGACAACGGTGGCTACAGTGTACAACTCCAGTATGAGAATGGTACCGTGATAGCGACTTTAGCGAACGCCCTCGCTCATGACAACTACACACTGAACTTCGAAAACACCATCCCGCTGGCGATAGGTTCCTTCACCGGAGGATTACCCGATAACACGTACCGCATATTCGTGATCGCCGGCGACAATCTGCAATCGGACAACAAGTCCTATACGTTCGTGGTTGACACGAAAGCACCGAGTGTACCCGTCCTGACAACGAGCTACCCCACATCGACAGCCGACAAACCTAAAGCTCTGAATACGACAACGATAACCATAAGCGGTACTTGCGAACCCTATGCCACGATCAACGTCTACACAAGCGTTTCCCCGTGGACCACCGCCACTCTGGCGACGACGGTCACCGACTCCGATGGAGACGGGATATGGGTCGCTAGCTTGGACATAACAGCCGGAGTAACGACCAAGATCGAGGTAAGCCAGACTGATGTTGCTGGAAACGAGAGTGAACGAACGCTATACGGTTACGTGAAGGCTGATGCCACCCCACCGACGATCTCGGAGCTGACGATCGACGGAAAAGCTGTGACCTCGCTGAGCACAAGCAAGAGTTCAGTCATCGTGAGCGGCAAAGTGACAGATGACGTGAGCGAACCCACGGAGATCGAGTTGCGCATAAGCTACGGAGACACCTCGATAACTGTCCCGCTGGAGGCTGACGGGAGCTTCAGCAAAAGCATTCGTGTCTTCGAGGGATCAAATGTGATCACGCTGATTGCCACCGATGCAGCAGGAAACACGAGCCCAGCAATTTCACTCACGGTGGAACGGACTGTGACACCTACAGGCACCTACGCAATAATCCTCGTGATAATCGCGTTGGTGCTGGCTGCGATCGCGATACTGCGAGTGAAAAAGTAAAAAAGAAAACGAATTTTTTTCTTCTTTTTTTCCCATTTTCTTTCCTCTTTCTCCAGAGTTTGGGGGGCTTCTCCAAACTTTGGGATTATCCCAAAGTTTGGGTTCCGTAAAAAAGCTTGGAGCAAAATTTCAGGTCACAGTGCACCCACATCGTAACTCGACAGCCCCTGATGGGGCGCACCTGTTACGTGAAATACCCGGCCCCCCTCTGGGAAGTGCAGTCCATGGAACGGCGTTCCCACCCGCTCATTGAACCTCTTTCTACAAGAACTACACTTGTAGACTCGCCTCTTGCTTTGGCTTAAGCCGACCTTCCAAGAACCCTGCTCCGCAGGGGCGGGCATTTGGGTTTGTTCTGGGGCTCATTCACATCACCTCATGGGATTTTGTCGCACCCACCTGCCTTGACCAGCGAGATTAATGAGATTACCTCAAAAACTTTTACGGAACCAAAGTTTGGCTCTGCACAAAAAAATCAGCCCTGAGGCCAATTTTTGTGCTTGGAGGCTCGGGATCCCCTAAAGGGGCGAAAGCCCCACGCCCCCGTCCCTGAGCCAGTGGCCCAAGAACCCCTCTCCAATATTTATGGCTCCGTTGAGGTCGGCGTTGTACTCCAGCCCACACGACGAGCATTTGAAGAAGCCTTGAGAGACCCTTCGTCCTTCGTTTCCGCAGCGGTGGCACGTTCGGCTGGTGGATGCCTCGTTTGCTCTCTCAGAGTCCGGTAGTCCCTCTCAAGGGCCTGGGCGCGATCCCACTCGGCTTGGAGGTCCTCCAGAAGCTTGCGCTTGAACCGGGTGAGGCCGTAGAGTTCAGCTCTTATCGTCTTGGAGGCCAACATCGAACGTGGTCTGTCGGAACCATTTTAAGTTTTCCGGTATTTTTGTGCAAAGCGCCAAAGTTTGAAATTTTTAAATTTTGAGACGCAATTCAAATTGGTTTTGCCGTTGAACATGAGTATGAGATCCCTGAAAGTTGCAAAAGAATGGTTAAAGCGGGCGAAAGATAGCAATGCTCTAGGATACCGGGACATGGCCGTGGTGGCCTCGCTCATCTCCATGTTTCATGCCGCTAGGGCTCTCCTCTTCAGAAATGGGGTGAGCGAGGTTGAAAGACAAACGATGATCGAGTATCTTCGGTGTCGATACCCTGAGCTGAGAGAGCACGTGACCTCTTTAGATCAGTTCAATCGATTCGTCTCAGCCATCTATAGTGACCCCACATTATCTGTCAAACGAAGCGATGCTAAAGGAGCAATGGATTCTGCTAAGGAATTCATAAAGGCCATAGAGAAGGAACTATCCAAAGGATGAGAATCCCCGCCTTTTTCGTGGGGAAGCCCTCTCCCCGTAGCATTAATATAATCCAAAGTTTAAAATCGAGTTTGGAGCCGTGTGGGTCACCCAAAAACACATTAAGAATTTTCAATTTTCTTAACCCCACCCCCACGGCTCCGCTCTGAACTCCGACAAAGCTGATGCTTTGTGGGTTCTCGAAATCATTTTCTTCCAAAAGGTAGTTCAATCAGATGAGGTTCGAACCGAAGAGCAAGATGTGGGCGGAAAGAACTTCTCGATAGAGGGAATCACTTTTTTTCACCCGATCTCTCCACTCCCCGAGCTTGAGTACTTCCAGATCAAGCCGGATCCCATGACGTTCCTCGATGCTCCTCAATACCTCTAGAAACACTTCTTTTTCTTTCTGACTGATCACCAAGAGCTTGATGGCACTTTTCTCATCGTTCGTTCCAGATGCATAGCTTCCATAAACCGCGATCGAGATTATGGACGGATCTCTTTCTAAGAGTTTTTCGACGAGCTTAGCTTCGCTGAGTTTCGCTAAACTGTGAACGACCTTAAAAGCCTTCACCAACGGAACGTCATTGTTGAGTCTGTAAAATTTGGCCAATCCTCTTTCTTCACTTTTCAATATCCCTTGAAGTTCGAGTGCTCTGGAAGCCACACTCACCTTAGAGGGACTGAGCCCTAACTTCTCAGCCAGTTCTCTTACATAGAACTGGCCCGTTGGATTTTGGAGGAAAAAACTCAGCAGCAAAAAATCCGCATATTTTTTGAACAGATCCACACAATCCCTCCATCGTTTTCTTTAAAAAATTTTTGTTCTTTTTAAAAAACTAATGAAAAGTTTTAAATCGTGCCTCTAACCCCCTTGTTTGAAACGGAGAAGCGCCGAGGAGGGGCGCTATAGAAATACCCAACAAAAGTGGAGGTAGGAATGAAATGGAAATACCCAGAATAGTAGTCCTCTCGGTTGCGATAGTGCTCGCCATAGCAGCCCTCGGAGTCGCCACCTACCAGCAATTGTCATCTCTCGAGAGTAGAGTGACTTACTTGGAATCAACGGAAGGGATAGGGGCCGGCGCAGTAGAGACCGTCCACTTGGCGAACGGTGCTGTGACGACTGCAAAAATCGCTGATTCGGCCGTGACGACTGCAAAAATCGCGGACGAATCCATCACCAGTGGCAAGATAGTTAATGGAACGATCGTGGCCGCAGATATAGCAGCTGGCGCGATCACTTCAGAAAAAATTCTCGACGGAACAATCGTGAACGCTGACATTGCGGCAAATGCCAATATCTCCGGAAGTAAACTCGCAGCAAACTCGGTAACTAGCACACAACTGGCCGATGATATCACCGTGACCAACCTCACGGCCAACGACAATATAACGATCGGTGACAACCTGAGCATCGGAGGGAACGCCTCTGTTACTGGCAACGTTACGATAAGTGGGACGCTGAGCGCTGGTGGAACTACGCTATCTTCCCTCTCGGTCAGCGGAGACTCGTCACTAGCATCAACATTGTATGTAGAAAATATCGCCGCATATCCCAATGCAGACAACATAAAAGTTCTGGATAACCTCCAAGTCGAAAACCTGTACATAACGGGAACGATAGGACCTCCAACCGTTGCCCGACACGTTGAGGCTGGCGAGAACTCAATCACTAGTGACAATGTAGTGGGTGATTCTGTAGGATTACATGAAAATACCAAGACCATCCCGTTCCTAGATAATTTCGGTACATCACCCTCTGTAGTCGTCACACCCATTAGAATTACCTCGGAAAACGTGGAGAACTGGATAGTTCTAATGGTGAGCAACGTGACACAGGAGAATTTCACGGTTGTGCTGAGATACAACAGTACGGTGGAGAATTGGCGGATATCTGTGGACTTCTACTGGATAGCGACCTGATCCGCCGCCGGGAGCTAATTTCTTCTTTTTTTTGATATTTAATCCAACCGATGTTTTTCAAGTACGTATAGCCAGCTCACCCCCTCCGCCTCTTCCACCGCCTTCACCACCAAACGCCTATCTTTCGTGATCCAAAATCCACTCGTTGTATTCTCTCCTTTGATTACCCAACAATCAAACCGACCGATTGGGGTGTCGACCCTCTCTTCTCCCCGCACTGCTACTCTAGCCGGTACAAGTGTGGTGGCTTGGGGGAGAACATTTATGTAGAACTCCAGCTGGTAGCCGAGACCCAAATTTTCCATGCGTAACCGATACCAGAGGTAGGCGGGGAGCACCGTCTCCCCGGGCATCAGCACCGCGTTATCTGTCACAGAATAATTTTCAGGGTTCCGATTGTCTTCGAAGATGATCCGCATCACCCCGACCGCCCGCGAGTAACCGATCTCCGTAGACCATTTCAGGCTCCGATTCTCCACCAAAGCGATTTTTGCATGCCTGAGTCTGCCCTGTTTATCAAACACCATCCTCCCAGCTTGAACGGTATCTCCAACCATCATCGAATATCTTCCCACATAACAAGCTACACCATCGAAACTCTCAGTTCCCTCCACCCAGAACGTCATCGTGCCGGCCCTGTTGCCACCCACATATACCCCATAAACCATTTCTTCCCCTACTCCGATCAGGGGCCCTTGATGGAAGACCCTCAAAATGAGACCCATAAAAACCAAAACAAGTGCCAAGACACACACTAAAACGAAAAATTGGGGCCGGTTTCTCCCAGAGTTCACTCTTGTCTTCTTGTCCACGAGATGGAATCCCATCGGTCTTGATATGAATACTCCACTAAAAATGTGCCCCTAGCCAATACCGTTCCTGAACTCTTAAGCAAGCCGAACCTTAAGTCTTCTCCAGAGATTCCAACCTTCGGGTGAGAGGGTGAATCCATGCCACCAACGCACCTCCTTTAAACACTCTGACCACTCCGTCCTGACCAGAAACCGTAACCCCCATAGCTCTGGTGACCGATGTCGCAGCCGCCACGGCACGGTGACGCGTCCCCAGCCCCACTGGGATACCTACATCTGCTCTCGCTTCCAGATATCTCATCGCAGCCAACACGCGCCCGTCCTCCCTCACCACGAACGCTCCATCGAAGGTTGCGTATCGTCTCAACAGATCCCAGTTCTTCCTATCAACAACACTTATTCTGTGACCTTTGAACGGATTGGGCATAAGCTGACGCGAATTTTTCATCACGGCCCTTTCATCACCCACGAGGAAAGCTGATCCAACCGGACCTCCTGCCCTCGGGTGTCCGAGTTCTAATGCCAGCTCCACGATCGACCTGTGAACTGGGTGGGATTCAATAAGGGAAAACACTGACTCCCCGCCTGAGACTTCATGGACGAAGATGGAATCAAAGGAGATGGAACCCTCCCCAACCAAACACACCAGCCGATCCCCCTCTGAAAACAACCCTTCGCTCAGCCCGCACGAAACCGCGTGTACGATCTTCTTCTCCCGTCCCCGGGGCAAAAACGTGAGCTTAAGTGCCCCACCGTCAACGACCTTTTTCAATTCTCGGTAGAGGTGGTCGTCTGTCGTCGCAACCACAAGCTTTAATCCATTTTCTGAAAGAAGAGGAACCAAGTCTTGCTCAGTCGAAGCTAACACTAGCAAAGCTTTCGCCTTAACCTTGGACGCCAAGTCCAATGCGCTTTCCAAGAGGGCCTTAGGGGGTCTCATCCTTTTCTCCCTTCCCCCCACCCCCAGCCCTACTCTCTTTAAGATAGCTACGTTAATATGCTTTCCGGATGTTACGGCTCGGGAAAGTGAAAATAGTTAGAGGGCGATACTTAGTTGGGAGTGGGGCGAATGCTCTACAGAGTTTTAGCCGAAGCACTGGAGAAATTGGAGCAGGCATCGGGTTACTTGGAGAAAAATGCCATAATCGTGGATCTCCTGAAACGGACGGCGGTGGAAGAAATGGATCGTGTGGTCTACCTTCTCCTCGGAAGACCGTGGCCAACTTATGTCTCGAAGGAAACTGGGGTGGGAATCCAACAAATGAAAAAGGCTATCAGCACAGCCTCCGGTCACTCACTAAAAGAGATAGAAAACTTGATGGCCCGTATCGGGGATCTGGGAGAGGTCGCTAAGCTCCTAGCCGAAAGGAGGAAACAGGTCGTTCTCTTTTCAGAACCGCTCACGGTAGAAAAAGTATTCGATAGAGTGAAATCTCTCCCCGATGTAACAGGGGAGGGATCGGTGGACCGGAAGATCGCACTCATTTCAGAACTCCTGACGAGCGCCACCCCCATCGAGGCAAAGTTCATCGTTAGAACCGTGCTGGGGGATCTCAGGATAGGGGTGGCCGAGGGGAGAATGAGGGACGCTATAGCGGCAACCTTCAACTTGCCCCCCGAAATCGTAGAACATGCCTACATGCTCACCACCGACTATGCGATCGTAGCGAAAGCGGCGGCGCAAGGGGTGGGAACTCTGAGGAAGCTAGGCGTCACTCTCGGACACCCCGTGAGTCCTATGCTAGCCCAACGAGCGGAGAGTGTGGACGAGATCCTAGAGCGAATGGGGGGAAAAGCGGCTTTCGAGATAAAGCTGGATGGGATAAGAATTCAGACCCACAAAAACGAGGATAAGATCACCCTCTTCACTCGGAGGATGGAGGACTACACCTCCATGTTTCCAGACCTCGTGGATCCAATACGTAAGGCCCTGAATCCAAAAAGGGTGATAGTCGACGGAGAACTTGTCGCAATGGACAAAGATCGCCAGAAACCCATGCCATTCCAAGAAGTGCTAAAGCGAAGAAGGAAGTATGGAATAGAGAAAGCCGCTGAACAAATTCCGATCGAGATATATCTATTCGACGTGTTGATGGTCGAGGGGAGAAGTGTTATCGACAAGCCCTACAAGGAGAGGAGAGAGATCCTCGAACAGATCGTTACATCCGTTCCCGGCAAGGTCATGATAGTGGAAAAAATAGTAACCGGGAAGAAGGAAGACATCCTGAAGTTCCTAAAGCACTCCCTCAGCCTCGGCCATGAGGGACTCGTTGCGAAAGATCTAGAATCTCCGTATCGAGCTGGGAGGAGGGAGTTTCTCTGGCTCAAACTTAAGCCCGAAGTAGACACGGTCGACCTTGTGGTCGTGGGAGCACATTATGGAAAAGGAAAAAGGGCTGGAACCTTCGGAAGCTATGTACTCGCAGCCAGAGATGAAAAAACCGGGAGATATAAGACTGTTACTCGATGTGGTAGTGGATACACGGACAAAGATCTAAAAGAACTCACTGAGTTCTTTAACCGTATCAAGCTCGAGAAGCCCTCGGATGAGGTGGACATCGAAATAGAGTGCGACGCTTACTTCAAACCCGAGGTAATTTTTGAAGTAGCGTTTGAAGAAATCCAGCTGAGTCCACCCGAAAAGCACACTGGAGGTGTAGGGCTAAGGTTCCCGAGGTTCATTCGGATAAGGGAAGATCGCAGGCCCGAGGAGGCAACCACCATCGAAGAGATCATGCAGATGTACCGCACCCAGCACGGGCGAAAAGGAGGTGAACTCAATGCAGAACGCAGTCCCTTTCCGAAAGGGAGGGGTTAGCGAGGCGGTATATTTACGGAGAAACAACAAACCAATGGCCGGTTAGGTTCCGAAGGAGATCAACACGCCTCTTTCGTATGGGGCGTGGGCTTCGGAGAACGCCACCCAGCAGGCGTCAAACGCGCTTGGCGGTCAACTCTCCGAAATAGAAGTGCATCGGGCGAAAGCCGCAAAGCTGGTCGGAACCTGACTGAGGCGGCTCGGTATATCCGAACCGCCGGGGGTGCTACCGTGAGCACCCACGGTGGAGTGACCGCGCCCGAAAGTCCTGCCGGCAATGGTCACAATCCCTCCCCGCCCTTTCGGATGGGGTCTCCTTGCGGTGGTCAAGAAAGAGGCCTCAAAGTACACGGAAAACTCAGAGTTGCCGCAGTATGTTCTGCTCAAGGCTGTGGAGGAACTCGGATATTCTCTCCTCCTCGACCTGCGCACCCGAAGCGATGGGGTGCCCTCCCCCTTCCCCACCAACCTCCTCCGCAGCCTCCTTGATAGCGGCGGCCAGATCCAGCCCCCTCAAAAAGAGAAGTTTTGAGCACCTCGCTGAGACCTTCGCCATACCCCCTTCCCGGACTGTCCCAACGACAGGCTTGTATGGATCCGCCACTCGGGAGCCGAGGGAAAGACTGGCGAGAGTCCCCACGAATGTCTCTTTCACCACACCCGTCGCGTCGAAGTATTGGAGGTAGCCGCCATCGCCAACCTTCAATCCTTCGGTTTCTATGAATTCCATCCCCCTCGCTATAGCGCGCCGGTGGTGGTGTAGGAGGTTAAGCATAGCGCGGTAATATGCACCCCTATCTCCCTTCGCGACCTCAAGCCCTATCAGTGGTTGCTCGTGTCTAGCGGTGGAGTTCAGACACGTAGCGAACTCCCCAGCGTCTCTCAGTTCCGAGTTCTCATCCTCACCGAGGATCGTATAGCACTCCCCAACTATCAGATTCGGAACGTATGGGATGAATTCCTCCGGAACGCTGGAGAGAGCACGTGATATGAGCTCAGTTGCCAACATACGTCTCTCGTGCTCACTGAGATCCGCCAACCGTCTCCATCCATTTTCCCCTTTCACAGGTATTCCGAGCGAGCGGATCAACTCCATACAACCAGCACTAGAATTGGTCACGCCCTCAATTGGTGGATCCGAGAAACTCTCTAAGCTCTGGAATAGAGGTTTGGTATATCTCCCGTATAGCTGCAGATCTATTCTCCGATCGAGCACTTTTGCCCTCATTCCTTCATTCAGGATCTCCCGGTTACTACCCGAGAGCTTCCCCCATGCGTTCTGGATATCTCCGATCGCCCCGATCACTGCCAACGCGGAGAGGTCTGAGTTCTTTCGATTGAGTTCCCTAGCTAGCAGAAACGCCATACCAGCCCCACTTATCTCTTTGAGCCCGTCCATTCCCATCTCGTAAGCGTTGAGGTGAACCAGACCCTCCAACCCATCCACCCGCTGTGGGGGGTGGTGGTCACAGATTATCACCCGAGCTGAACGATAGCTTTGCCGAAGATTTTCAAGCTGGGAACTTCCAAGGTCTGTGAATATCGTGAGTGGAGCAGGATCCAGCTTCTCAACCACATCCCTGTAGAGCATGCGGACGAACTTGACCCTGTGCTCCACGTTCTCCCTATCCAAGGCCCTAGACATTATAGCCGCTGCACAAACACCATCCGCGTCCATGTGTGAAATGATCTCAACCAAGTCGCCCCTGTGCTTCCTTATGATTTCGGCCGCCTTTTTTATTCCTGCAAGCATAAGACCATTGAATTGTAATCCTACTAATATTTAGGGTCTTGAGTATGCGAGCTGTAGAACTCAAAGGGAAAAAAGTGGTGTTGATCGACCAAACGAAATTGCCCGACAGACTCAAAACCCTAGAATGCCTGACGGTGGAAGATGTGGCCAGAGCTATCGAAGGGATGAAGATCAGAGGTGCTCCAGCGGTCGGAATCGCGGGAGCCATGGGATTGGCAATCGCTGCACTCGGATCTAAAGGAAAGACCAAGAGAGAGATACTTAAAGACCTCAAACGAGCTGCTGCCAGACTTCGACGCACGAGACCAACTGGCGCTGACCTGTTCACCCGCTTGGAACGTGTAGTGGGAGTTGCCGAACGAGCCAAGGGAAGCGCGGAAGAAGTGCGGAGAGCCGTGGTCATGGAGGTCAAGTGTATAGTGAGAGAAGTCGACGAGACTGACCGGACTCTCGGAACGATCGGTGCTAAACTCATACGTGACAACGACACTGTCCTGACCCACTGTAACGCCGGGTGGCTTGCGACCGGAGGAGGGTACGGAACTGCCCTCGCGGCCGTAAGGATGGCAAAAGAGGAAGGAAAGAGAGTGCGAGTGATAGCCACCGAAACCAGACCCCTTTTGCAGGGGGCGAGGCTCACAGCTTGGGAACTCAAAAGGGATGGAATAAACGTTACCGTGATAACCGATAACATGGTAGGATATTGCCTCTCCAACCGGATGGTAGACCTCGTGATGGTGGGTGCTGATCGCATCCTGAAGGATGGGCATGTGATCAACAAGATCGGTACGTACACGATAGCGGTGGCGGCCAAGCGCCATCGCATCCCCTTCTACGTGGTAGCACCCCTCTCAACCTTTGATCCTAAAAGTGAAGTGCGGGAAGTGAAGATCGAGGAGAGAGACCGACGCGAGATCGAGGAGATATTCGGGAAGAGGGTGCTTCCCCGAGGAGTGAAAACCCTGAACCCCGCTTTCGATATTACCCCTCCGGATCTCGTAACCGCGATAGTCACCGAACGTGGAATCGTCTATCCTCCATTCAGAAAGAAAATACCTGAAATCCTAAGAACCCCTTGAAAACGTGGCCTCCAAACGTGGACGAGGTGCTAAAAAATCCAAAATCAATCGATACACTTATAAGTCTCCTCTGCCTTTAACAACTCACAGCGAGAACATGGAGTTTTGTCCTAAGTGTGGGAGTATCCTGTATCCGGAAAAAGTGAAGAGAGCTACCAGATTGATGTGCAAGCGATGCGGGTACAAGATCAACGTCCGGAGTAGGGAGGCCTACAAAATAAGGGAGAAAGGGGGGGAACCGAAAGAGATCCCAATCATAACAAAATCTGAAAAGAAGAAGAGAAAACTGATCCAACAAGAATACGAGCTGGAACCTATCGAGTTTTACGAAGATATGTTTGAGGAATGAAGATGAGAGACCCGCACCCGAACGGAAGGGGAAATGCTCACGGGGAGAGAGCTATGGCTTTACCACGGCCCCTTCTAAAGCTCTCCGACACGGACATGACCGTTCCCTGGGAACTTCTGGTATAACACTCGAAACTATTCCTTTAATTTTTTTTATTCCCGCCCCCATGCGCTCGACGACTTCCGTGTGGGTGAGCTTGGTCTTGGAAATACCAGCTGCGAAGTTCGTGACCACACCAATAACGGCATAGCACATCTCCAGCTCCCGAGCTAGAACACATTCCGGGACATTCGTCATCCCGACGAGATCCCCGCCCAGTCTCCTGAACATTCTTATCTCTGCCGCGGTTTCGAATCTTGGTCCCTCGGTGCATACATAGGTCGCTTTTCGGTGGACGCGAAATCCCATCCTCCTCGCCACCCCCGCCACCAATGTGCGCAGTTCAGGACAGTACGGGTTCGTAACATCCACATGCACGACCCCCTTTCTCCCCCCTTCGTAGAAACTGGGGATCCGACCCTTCGTAAAATCTATAAACTGATCCGGTAGCACCAGTTCCCCTGGTTTCAACACTGGATTCAAAGAACCACACGCGGTGATTCCGAGGATCCTCTGGACGCCTATCGACCACAGTGCCCACAGATTGGCACGATAATTCACCTTGTGGGGGGGCAACTTGTGAGTTCTCCCATGTCTGGAGAGAAACCCCACACTTCGAGAGCCGACTGAGCCGAGAAGGATCTCCACCTTGCCGTAAGGGGTTTTGACAACTCTCCATTTTGGATTTGCTATCCCCTCGAACTCGTAAACTCCCGTTCCCCCTATTATCCCTATTTCCGCCCTCATCCAAGTCGCTCCTCAAGGAACACCGAATCTGGGGGCCATCCGCGTAAGTACAAACGCTACCAACAGGAGCAATACTCCAATGAGGATGGAGATAGCCCACCAAGGGAGATACGAGCTCCCTCCCCCCACCATGCCGAGCATGATGAGCAGAATACCGGCGAGTGCAACGATTTCTTCGGTCCTCATCATTCGTCTTTTTGTCTATTCCATATAAAAAATCCTCAAGAACCACTTCTAAGTCAAATTGGGTGCGGAAACGCTTCTTGACTCACGAAAAGACTGGCGTTCGACTGCTGGGATCAGTTTACTCCTTGGAAGTGCGAGGGGAGGGATTTGAACCCTCGAACCCCTACGGGATAAGCTCCTAAGGCTTACGCCTTTGACCTGGCTCGGCCACCCTCGCACCATAATTATACTCGATTTCGACCCTTTATTCAACCTAACCATCATGCGCGACCGGGGATGAGGGATCCTACCAGAGCTTGTGCGGGACTTTTTTGCCCATACCCCCCCACTGCCGCATCCGTTCTAACCGCGCGCGCCTTTTCCCCTCCCTGTAACACCGCCTGCAATAGAACTTACCCATTGTTTTTTTAGCACACTCCCTGTGGAGCTCAACGGCACAACCGAAACACTTCACTTTTCTCGCTTCAAGCGGTTTTCCACAGACTGGACAGACCGACATTTCGCTTTTCCTCTCCCCCACTCATCCCAAAGAAGACTAAACCCTGAGCGTGTACGCCTTGTAAGCCGCGAAAAGCGCAGCCAGTGCCCCTACGGTGCTGAGGAGGAGTCCCCAAGAATAATTCGGGCGCAAGTCAAACCCCACGAGACAAGTTATCAGCGCTATGAATCCGCAAATCGAGGAAATGCTGAGCATGGGCAGGAGTGGGTGGGCGATTGGGTGACGGATGTACCCGAGATGAGTAGCCGCCGTCGCTAAGAAAATCAGCGAAATGAAGAAGCTGATCTTACCTATCCCGGCATCCCAGCCACTTGTGGTGGGACCCGAATACCAGGAACCTAGAGAACCCACAAACAACAGGATCCCGGCAATCCCCAACAATCTTCCCGGGTTATTCAATACTTCTTGCACGACTACGGGCATCCTCTGCAAACTCCCACCTTTGCTATTTTTCCCTCTGTTCCACATTTAAAACCTTCGGGCCAAGGGCCAAAGTGGAACCACCCATAGGTTGGAGGGGATGACGGATCGAACTGTTCACAAGTCTCGGGCTTTAAGCGGATACATCCCCACCATTCAGTAGACGATCGCTCAACGTGGTGAAAGAGCTACCCCCAACATGATAAAGTATCTTAGCCTTATTGAGATCGAATACTCCTCTCTTGAAGACTTTTTCGTCAGCGTATGCTTCCACCACCCGACCGACGAAGAAGGTATGGTCCCCAACTTCCAACGACTTGAAGAGTTTACATTCCAAGTGGGCTAAACACTCTTCTACGATCGGAGTCTTCAACTTCTTGGAAGGTTTCGGGGTGAGGCCCACCTCCTCGAATTTGGCATGGGTTCTTCCTGAAACCCTACCGCACTCCTGCACCTTCAAAGCAAGCTCGACCCCGGGGATGTTGATCACAAACTCACCACTCTCGATGATGAGCTTGTGAGAATATCGCTGAAATCCCACCGAGACCCCGACCAAGGGAGGGCTGAAAGATAGGGGGGTAGACCAAGCAACGGGCATGATGTTCGGTTCCCCTGATTCACCGATGCTTGTCACGAGAACAACCTGTCTGGGGTGAAGCAACCTATAAACATCCTCGTTCGAAACTTTCTTTTTCATGTCTATTCATGTTCGGAGGGGTTCTCCTCAAGATTATTGAGCTTTGATGAATTTAAAGGGAAGGCAGGAGGTTTTTGACTTCCCAGTCGCTCACCTGAGCCCTATAAGTGTCCCACTCCTGTCCCTTGATGTAAAGGAAGTGCTCGAAGAGGTGGGTTCCCAGAGCCTCCTTCACTAGGCTACTTTTTTCCATGTATTCCAGCGCTTCTCCCAAGTTTCTCGGTAGCGATTCGATTCCCAGAGCTTTCTTCTCTTCAGCGTTTATGCGGAAAATGTTTTTCTCGACGGGATCAGGAGGTGAAATCTTGTCTTTAATCCCTTTCAAACCAGCAGCCAGCATGACCGTGAATTGGAGATAGGGATTCCCCGCCGGGTCAGGACTGCGTAGTTCTATTCTGGTTCTCATGCCTCTTCCCGAGGGTACCCTTATGTAGGCACTCCTGTTCCTGTTCGCCCAGGAGATATATACTGGGGCTTCGTAGCCGGGCACGAGTCTCTTGTAAGAGTTGACGGATGATGCTAGGATTGCACAGATCTCTTTAGCGTACTTCAGCAGCCCGCCTATGAAGTACAGGGCGAGATCGCTGAGTTGGTATTTGCCATTCGGATCGTAAAACACATTCCTTCCGTCCGGGGTTATAAGCGACATATGGGTGTGCATGCCTGAACCGTTGACCCCGTATATAGGTTTTGGCATAAAGGTGGCAAAGAGTTGGTGTTTGTAAGCGATGACCTTGGCCACGTATTTCATCATCGCTACCCTGTCTGCAGAGGTCAGCGCGTCAGCATACCTGAGGTCAATCTCGTGCTGTCCCGGAGCCACTTCATGATGTGAGGCCTCTACCTCAAAACCCATCGCGTTCAAGTGGGAAACAATTTCCTTCCTTATTTCATCTCCACGATCTTTCATGAGGTCGAAATATCCCCCAGAATCGGAAGGTTTGTTTGTCGGGTTCCCTTTCTCATCGAGAAGTAGGAAGAAGAACTCGTATTCTGGTGCCGTGTTGAAAATGTACCCCATCTCTCTAGCTTTGCCCAAGATCCTCTGTATAGCGTATCTAGGATCCCCTTCGAACCTATTGTTTTCATGGTCGTAAACGTCGCAGACCATGCGGGCAGTTTTGAGTCCCTCTTCGGTCCAAGGCAATATGGTGAAAGTTTTTGGGTCGGGCATGAGGCGCATGTCTGATTCTTCGATGGTGGCATATCCCAAGATCGAGGAACCATCGAAGAAAACACCCTCCTCTAAGGCCCTCTCAAGCCTACTCACGGGTATCGTGACATTTTTCACTGTACCAAGGATGTCCATGAACTGCATCTGGACGAATTTTACCTTCTCGGTTTCAGCGGTTTTCAGAACTTTACTTTTGTCTTCCACTCATCACTCAATGACTTCATCTGGATTTAAGGTTTTCCTAGGATTAGTGATTTAAGATTGGTCAATTCATCTTGGAGGCTGGACTTGGTAGGTGACGAAGAAGTGAACAGGGCTATCGATGCAAAAGTGCAAGCGCTACTTCGTGGAGCGCGACGGTTTCGAGAACATAACCTATCCGAAGGAGGTAATCACCGAACTTGGAGCCCATCTCCGCCCAAACTAATGGATTTGGTAGCGCAGGTAAAAAGGTGGCGAAAAACTCCACCGTCCGATGCTAATAACTTTTCTTTGAGCTTGAGGCTCCTGGGAAGGATTGTACCCAAAGCTATCTCGTGTTCGTGACTTGTCCCTAACCTATGTCTTCGCCTCTGATGGTGCGGTTCTTGATGTGCTCGCTCGTCTTCAAAATCGAAGTAGAAATCTAGTTGGATCCCTCCATATCTCGTTTTTCATGGATGGTTTTCGATAACAATGGGGATAAGACCCATGCGTTCATACATTTCAAAACTGGGGCCACAGTCACCCATGAAAGAGAAGAGGTATACGATATCTCCGGTTGTGGGATCAAAAACAGCCACCACCACTCCCTCCTCTGGAACCGATGTTAGCGCCTGTGATCCAACTGGGGTAATCTGACCCAGGAATAAGAGGACGAACACGAATGAAAGAATAAGTTCTCTACAACGGTGGCACGGAAACTCCATCACTGAGTTTCTTTAGATTATTCTTGGTACATTGACTTCCCCTGTTCGTGTTTTCCGAGATCCACAAACGAGTATTTCGGAGGTGGTGCCCCGGGCGGGATTTGAACCCACGTCACAGCCTGTCCTCGTTGCTCGAAAGGGCTGTATGATTTCGGCGGAGCTTCCTCCTTGACCGGTCTACACCACCGGGGCCCAATACCTTTTGTGCCTCAAATTATAAATTCGATTTCTCGGGAACCTATCAAGATCGTTTCTGAACATTCTTAGATCTAATGGGGGACAAAATATGGCTGTACGCATACCTCGACTTCTAACGTCAACATTATCCAATGAGCTTAAAAAAAGATAAGAAAGGAGTTCACTTCTTTTCCTTCTTTTCTTCTTTCCTCTCCTCTGGCCCCTTTATCTCGATTTTCTCTTTGGGTTCAGGTTTCTCTTGCCTTCGGAATATCACCTCTAGGATCCCGTTGGTGTAACTCGCGTCCGCGGACTTAGGATCTACCTTGCAAGGAAGCTCGATCTCTTTGTAGTACTTCCAATCCCCCCTCTCGGCAGAAACCACAACCCTATTCTCCTCCGCTTTGAGATCGATATCGGATTTACTCACCCCGGGAAGTTCGACTATCACCCTCACGTGCTTCGGACCAGGAATGCACTCGACCAGTGGCTCGCGTTTCATCTCTACGTTAGGCAGGCCAAGTTCTGGACTCACATTACCGAATACCTTCACGGACGGTTTACCATCAGGCCCGACCGTCATGGAGTACCCGTAGACCACAGGACCCCACGTCTTGACGATGCTTCCATCGGGGAGTTTCGACTCTCGGAGAAACTCTCTCGGTAACTCCCTGAACATCCGGGCAAACATCTCTTCAAACTCCCTGTTCATCTCCCTGAAATCCCTGAAGACATCTCTAAAGAAATTCCGTCGCCATCTCCTGAACCAATCCTCCCAGAAATCCCACATCGTTTCACCATAAAAAATAAGGGATCAAACAAAAATAAACACTTCGGCACCAAGCACCAGAAGTACCGAAGTTAAAAAACGATCCCAACAAAACAGAGATGTGAGAGTCCGAATCGACAGAGAGCTACTGAGTCTCATCCTAAAAAATGCCGGGGATATGCACCCAAAAGAAATGCTTCTCCTCCTGCGGGGAAAATCGAAGAGAGGGGTGGTCGAATTAACTGAATTTCTCTTTCCCCCATTCGTCACCCGGGGTAGAGATTTCGCCGGGTTCCCCCTACATGCACTTCCCTTGGATCCCTCAATAATGGGGAGCGTTCACTCACATCCCTCTGGCATCTTGATTCCCTCCGCACACGATATGAACTACACATTCGGACGATTGCTCATGATCGTCGCATATCCATACGGAGAAACCAACATAGCCGTATACGCTCCAAATGAAGAGAAGCTTCTCCTCGAAGTGGTGTAGCCGACAAGGATTTATGGATCCAAGACAAAAATCATTCGCCGATGATGTCACGGTACCTTTGAGCCCAGCGATGATTTGATGATGGGCGGACTGAGGCCTTCCCCAAAAAAGTTGAGAAGATCGAGCTTTTCTCCTGTTGGCTGAACCCTCCCGCTTCTTAGACAACTGTTTTTGCCTCACCCTTATCCGTTCAAGTGTTCGCTCGTAGAAGCGCGGGTTCTTGAGGCTCAGGAAGCGCTTGATCAGACATCGATCCCGACCGCCTTGCCCGTCTTCGGCAGGGGTTCCAATTCCCCCTCCACCTGAAATATCGCGTGCCACTTGCCCTAGCGTTCGCGCTTGACAGATAACCCCCTTCACTTTTCCCTCAATCTTTCGGTGGAGCTTGATGGGGATTTCCCCGATTTTCGAGAGGGCGAGCTTTCCGCTCTCAAGCTTGAACCCCGACTGGTTGTAGTTCAGCGTCTTGAACCAGCCCCTTCCCTTGAACCACAACTTCTCGATTTTTTTACCGCTCCGCTTCAGCCAAGCAAGAGCACGAACGTTCGACCAGAGCTGACCATCTGTAAAACTCTTGAGTGCACCTCGTTGAGTTCAGGCTTCTCGTGCTTTTTCAGGTCAACGATCAAGGCTTGGGTGTCTCTCAGCCTCATTCCCTTCTCCCTCACCAAGTTCAGCTCCGAGAGCAGGCGGTTGTAGAGCCACCTGCAAAGTGCCATGTGTCGATTCAGAGCGCGCTCGGCTGTCTTTGAAGGATACAAGCAGAACCTGTGGCTAAGCACGCCCCTGCCCCACTTTTTTCTTTATCAGCTCCATTGCTTCATTGATGGTCTTGTCCTTCGTTATGGTCCGCTTGAATTCCTCCCCCCAACCTATCTTCAACCGTGATGATGTATTTCGTCATCGCAATAGATTACTACAAACTATATATCGTTCCACCTCTCATTCCCCCCCTTGCGGAAGGGGACTCCCCGGCGGTGGAGTTAAAAGTTCCTAAAACTTCAACCCGAGGACCAAAAACCTTGCGAGGGAAGTTTTAAGCCCAGACGATAATCGAAATTGATGAAAACTGATGTCGTGCTTGTCTTGAACTTCGGCGGGCAGTACTGCCACTTGATCAAACGGAGAATCAGGGAAGAGGAGGTGTATGCCGAGATCGTCCCTCCGGATATCACGCCCGAGGAGATTCGATCTTTTGATGATGAATACTCGGTGAAAGGGATCATCCTCTCGGGAGGGCCCTCCAGCATCTATGAGAAAGGGGCTCCCCGATGCCGGAAGGAAATACTCGAGATGGGGTTGCCCATCTTGGGGATATGCTATGGTCACCAGCTGGTAGCCCATTACATGGGGGGTGATGTGAGGAAGGGAGACAAAATGGAATACGGTATCACCGAAGTCTATGTGGATGTAACCGACACCTTGCTGAAAGGACACCAAAAGGTCGAGAGAGTTTGGACAAGCCATGGAGACACCGTGTACGAAATGCCCGAAGAGTTTGAGATACTCGCACACACCGAAAATTGCCCAGTAGCTGCGTTCCGCCACAGACACAAACCCCTCTATGGAGTCCAGTGGCACCCCGAGGTCGTCCACACACCCAGAGGAAAGATGTTGCTGAGGAACTTCCTTTTCGAGATATGTGGATGTGTTCCGAACTGGACACCCGAAAACTTCGTGAAAAAGTGCGTTGAGGAGATCAGGGAAAAGGTTGGAAACTCGAAATGTATCATCGCCCTGAGTGGTGGAATAGACTCAAGCACAGCTGCTGTGCTAGCCGCTAAGGCCGTGGGGAGAAATTTGACAGCCGTCTTCGTTGACCACGGATTCATGAGGGAGGGGGAACCAGAGAGTATAAAGAAGACTTTTACCGAGCTTGGGATGAATCTCCTCGTCTTAGACGAACGAAAACGGTTTATGGAAAAGCTCAGGGGGGTAAGCGATCCCGAGCTTAAGAGGAAGATCATCGGGGAAGAATTCATCCATGTGTTCGAGAAAGTAGCAGAAGAGAGCGAGGCGGAATACCTCATCCAAGGAACGATCTATCCGGACAGGATAGAGTCAGGGGCTTCGAAACACTCCGAGAAGATAAAAACCCATCACAACGTGGGTGGTCTCCCGACCGAAATCAAGTTCAAGGGGGTGGTGGAACCCTTGAGAGAGTTATACAAGGACGAGGTCAGGAAAATAGCCCGATCCCTTGGAATACCCGAAAGTATAGTGAACAGACAGCCTTTTCCCGGCCCTGGATTGGCCATAAGGATAATCGGTGAGGTGACTAAGGAGAAGATCGAGATACTCAAGAGGGTGGATGCAATAGTGAGGGAGGAAATCGAAAAGCATGAAGTTAAGGGATCCCTCTGGCAATATTTCGCGGTTCTCTTGGACACGAAATCCACGGGTGTGAAAGGGGATGCGAGAGCGTACGGATACACAGTAGCCATAAGAGCGGTTGAGAGTGTGGATGGAATGACGGCGAGCTATGCAAAATTACCCCATGACCTTATGGAGAGGATCTCCACGAGAATCACTAACGAGATCCCCCAAGTAAGCCGGGTGGTATACGACATCACCCACAAGCCTCCAGCTACCATAGAGTGGGAGTGACCTGAGAGGTCTCTGGCTCTGCACAAAAAAAATTAGCCCCTGAGGCCAATTTCCGTGCTTGGGGGCTCGGGATCCCCTAAGGGCCGAAAGCCCCACGCCTTCGTCCCTGAGCCAGTGGCCCAGGAACCCCTCTCCAATATTTATGGCTCCGTTGAGGTCGGCGTTGTACTCCAGCCCACACGACGAGCATTTGAAGAAGCCTTGAGAGACCCTTCGTCCTTCGTTTCCAGTGGCACATTTGCTGGTGTATGCCTCGCCGGCGTACACCCGCCGGGGGTTGAAACGGATACGAAAAACCTGGCGAACTGTTTCCGGTGTCGGTGAGCTTGAATGAGTCCTTATCGATGAGGATGGGAGCCTTCCGCCCATCGCCAGCCTTCCAGGCTAAAGCACGGCAGTAGTAGGAGGGCAGCCTCGTTTGCTCTCTCAGAGTCCGGCCTCTCAAGGGGCTTGGGCGCGATCCCACTCGGCTTGGAGGTCCTCCAGAAGCTTGCGCTTGAACCGGGTGAGGCCGTAGAGTTCAGCTCTTATCGTCTTGGAGGCCAACATCGAACGTGGTCTGTCGGAACCATTTTAAGTTTTCCGGTATTTTTGTGCAAAGCAGAGGTCTCTGAAAGACTTATTTTGAACGAGTGGAAGACTATGTGAAGCTGTGGTCGATAAAATGAGGATCGGACTGGCTCAGATAAACCCAGTGGTTGGGGATCTAGAAGGAAACAGAAAAAAAATCTTAAAGCGAGTAGAAGAAGGCAAGAGGCTCGGAGTTGACCTGATAGCATTCCCGGAGCTGTGTTTGACCGGATATCCTCCCGAGGACCTACTGCTCAAGCCTCAGTTCATAAAGGATAACATCAAAACTCTGGAAAAGATCGAGGAAAAGTGCGTCGGGATAACCGCACTCGTCGGTTTCGTGGACAAAAGTGATGACATCTATAACGCTGCCGCTCTAATCCATGATGGTGAACTCGCTGGGATATACCACAAGATGTTCCTCCCCAACTATGGTGTATTTGACGAGGATCGTTACTTCCAAGCTGGAGACAAGAATGTTATTTTTGAACTGGACGGGGTGAGGATAGGAGTAAGCATATGCGAAGATATTTGGTACCCGAAAGGACCGGTGCACGTTCAGTCCCTGGCCGGGGCACAGATAGCCATCAACCTCAATGCATCCCCTTACCACGCAGGAAAGAGGAACCTGAAGGAGAAGATGATCTCCACAAGGGCGTTCGACAACGAACTCATCATAGCTTATGTGAACATGGTGGGGGGACAAGATGAGCTCGTTTTCGATGGTCAGAGCTTCGTGGTGAACGAATGCGGTGAAATCACTGCTAGGGCGAAGGCTTTCGAAGAAGAGCTCCTCGTGGTCGACGTTAATCCCGAGTCCGTGTTCAGGACGAGGCTTCACGACCCTCGGAGGCGGAAAGAAATCCTGAAATTTAAGGGGGATCAAGAGGTCGTTACCATAAAGCTAAAGAAAGTTGCACGAAGGAGCAAGCCTCGGATAAAAACGAGCCTCACGAGCCCGCTCCAGGAGGACGAAGAGGTATACAAAGCACTCGTTGTTGGGACGAGAGACTATGTGAGAAAAAATGGCTTCAAAGGGGTGCTCATCGGATTGAGCGGAGGTATTGACTCATCTCTAACTGCCGCCATCGCTGTGGATGCTCTTGGAAGAGAAAACGTCACAGGTGTTCTCATGCCCTCCCGCTACACCTCGAGGGAGTCCGTGGAAGATGCGCTGGAACTTTCAGAGAATCTAGGGATAAAGACTATCACAATTTCTATAGAGGGCATTTTTGATGCATACCTCCGGAGTCTCTCAGAGGTTTTCAAACAGGAAAAACCGGATGTAACGGAGGAGAACATCCAAGCGAGGATAAGGGGCAACATACTCATGGCGCTTTCGAATAAGTTCGGCTCCCTCGTCTTGACTACTGGAAACAAAAGTGAGATGAGTGTGGGTTATGCCACCCTCTACGGAGACATGGCGGGTGGCTTCGCAGTTCTAAAGGATGTGTTCAAGACGAGGGTTTACAGACTAGCACTGTACAGAAATTCCTTATCCCCTGTTATACCGCAAAGGGTGTTAGAAAAACCTCCGAGTGCCGAACTGAGACCGAACCAGAAAGATCAAGACACCCTTCCCCCGTATGAGGTTCTCGATCCTATCCTGAAATCTTACGTGGAAGATGATGTCCCATACGAGGGAATCTTGAATCTTGGGTTCGATGAAAAAACCGTGAGAAAAGTTGTAACCATGGTCGACAGGAACGAATACAAGCGCAGGCAAGCGCCCCCAGGCGTAAAGATCACTCCTCGGGCACTGGGGAAAGATCGTAAGATGCCCATCACCAATCGATACAGGAGCTTCTAATCACTCCCGAAGTCGAAGTTAATAAAGCGTGCTCTATTATTTGATGGGTGAAAATGATACTTGGGAAAAGCGCGGAGGTGGAAGTTATCGGAAAGCGAAATGCCGTTTGCCTCGTTAGTGGGGGTGCCGACAGTGTTCCAATGACCTACTATGTGAAAAAGGTGGTTAATCCTCCAAAGATGCTGATAATCCACGCTAACTACGGACAGAGAATGGTCCAATACGAAAGATGGTGTGCAGCAAAAACCGCTGAGGTTCTTAAGGTTCCATTCAAAGAGATTGACGTGAGATGGCTTGGAGAACTATCAACGAGTAAACTCGTTAGTGATGAGCCAATACCCGAGACACCTGTGGACGCCCTGTGGGATCCCCAAAAGGCCAGCGATAGGATCCTCAGATGGTGGGATGTCGTTCGGAACCTACAGTTGATCACGATAGGATTGGCACACGCCGAGTCTTTCGATCTCAAAAGCTACATCACCAAAGGCACCAGGGAAATATGGGATATCTACATCGGGATAAGGAGGGAAACCCCGGTAGCGATGAAGGACAACACTCCCGAGTTCATCGAGGAAATGAATCGGGTCGCCGAAGTTTCCACCCACTTCGGTGGATATCGTGTGTACGCACCTTTCATCAACTTGGATAAAGACTCATGTATAAAGATCGGCAAGATCTTGGGTGTTGATTGGAGATACACTTACAGCTGTTACTCGGGCGATATCTGGGTAATCCACGGGGAGGAAAAACTCCCAGTCCACTGTGGGATCTGCAGTAACTGCAGGAGGCGGTACCTAGCGTTTAAAAGTGCGGATATCCCAGACCCCTCGCTCTACAGAAAAAAACCTGTTGAGGGAGACGAATTTAAGGAGATCACCGTGTGGGACGAAACTCACACTTCCCTGAGGGTGTACAGCCAAGACCCAGGCTAATCACTACCCCATCACCAGTGGGGATCGGTGCCTTGCAAAAGGTGTTGTTTTCGGAACTCGTCCCCATGGAGTTGGTGATGCTCGCATCCGGCTATGCCCGCATCCACCGAATAGGATTCTAGACACTTCAAAGAATCTTGACCCTCAGCTTCATCAGGTCTTCTTTGATCTCAATTTTGTATCCCATTCCCTCCATCGTCTCTGATAGAAGTTCTCTAATGAATCTCTTGCTAGCCTCCGAGTTAAGAACCAAAGTGAACTCGCTATCCGATTCCTTGCTAAGCCTATAAAAATTACAAGCCTCAATCCTCTTGAGGTAATCCGCTGGAGTGGATGTAACCCTCAAGAGCTGCTCCGCATGAGATTTCGCTACATTCTTGCATTCCTCATAGAACTCTTCTTTTTTACCACACTCCTCTATGTATTTCAGAAATAGTGCCCAGTGGTCTATGTCAAGTATCAGGTGTTCTCCGCTCGTAAGGAGGTTCAACCAAAGCCTGACTTTTTCCGGATCTTTCATCAGATCCCCATACTGAGAGAAGAATTTCAGGGTGGTCCTGATCAATGCACTATAGGACATTCCACTCTCGTTGGTGAGCTTCCTCAAGATCTCCTCTGTCTCTTTATCTAAAGCTATGGTCAGCCGGGTGAGTGCCGGCATTCCATCACCCTATGTACCAGAGCTCCTCCTTCGCCTTCTGTCTTTCTATCGCTTCTCTACGCTCAAACTCCCTTTTGAACTTGGCAAGCATTCGCTCCACCTCCCTCGCCCTCTCCTCGAGCACGACGGTGTTAATTTTTATACCTAAGATAGTGCCTAGCACCTCCAGCACCGACTGAGTAGAGCGGTGATCTATAAGGGCCCCGTGGGTCTCACCAAGCAGACATATCCCCTCTATCCCCCGCACTTTTCCTAAACCGAGAAGAAGTCCTGTGGTACCCACAATCGATCCTGTCTCCTCCCCACCGGTTATTCCCAAATCCCCACATTCTTTCAACAGCGAAGGGTCTGTGGCTGAAACCACCACTCTAGGTTTCCCACTCGTGTACCTTCCGGTAGCGTAACCCCCAAGAGCGAAAAGTCTTTTCACGCCAAACCTCTCTGCCAAGTCAAGGATCTTATTCGCTATTTCATAATACCCCTCAGATGAAACCGCTTGCGCATCCCCCGCCACTATGATGAGATCCTTTCCGCCAACCTTGGCTAGATAAAACGAGTTCCGCGGCAACCTTACCGATCCGTCTTTTTCCACAATAACGTGATGGGGAAAGTGGGGGGAGTAGAGATCTGCGAACTTCTGAGCACCGAACTCCTCGATTAGATGTTCGGTTGCCAGTTTTCCCACGTGGCCCACTCCAGGCAATCCCTCGATCATTATAGGCCCCCTCACCTTGGGAACGGAAGTAAATCTTATCTCCGTCTTCACTTTCCTTCCACCTCCTTCTTCAATCTCCTTCTGTACCTTCCGTATGGGTCGAGAGGAGAGAACCTTGGGGGGTGGGGTGAGGTCGTGGACCCTCCGCATTTTGGACACGCCTCTTTCAGCGTGTAGCTTCCGCAACGCTTGCATCTTCTGAGCTTCACTTCCCCGCCTTCCTCTCAGCGTGAAATTCCCCTCTTCCCCCATCAGCTTCCAATGAATTTATAACCAACTCCGCTACCTTTTGCATTGCGGCCTCAGCCTCCTTGTAGGAAGGAGCAGCCACCTCCACCCTATACCTGGGGGAACCCATATAGGAGATCTCGACTTTTACGTCTCCATCCGAGACTGAGTCGCGTGCCCTCATCATCGCGGATCTCAACTTCTCCACCCCGTCCGGAGCTGGAGAGTAAAGCTCCAAATATCCGTATATTTTGAAAGTCGGCAACTCGGCCAACGAAGAAGAAACGTGGGCTAGCGCGTTAACCCAACGTTTGGATACATTCAACCCATCGAACACTTTCTTCCCCTCCCTCGCGAGTGCTTCCAACCCCGAATACAAATCCCCGAATTTATCTTGGATCGCGAACCCCACCTCCTCGTATGCTTCGTCCAACGTTTTCTTGAGCTTCCGAGCGGCTAGCTCAAGTAGTTTTTCCGCTCTTTGCTCCCTCCTCCACTGCTCCCTTTTCCAACGCTTCTCGTTCTCTTTGACCCTCCGGAGGGACAAATCGACATGACCTTTCTGTTCATCCACGGCCAAAACTTTGCACACAACCTTTTGACCTTCCCTTATGTGTTCCCGGATATTCTTTATCCAGCCAGAGGCCACCTCAGAAATGTGAATTAACCCTTCTTTCCCACCGTATTCATCCAGCTTGACGAAAGCACCCTGAGAGAAAACCTTTGAGACCGTACAGACCACGAGCTCATCTGGAGAAGGGAATTCACTCCTGTACCTCACCACTTCTATCACCCTCCTTGATGGTGCCGAATATCTCCGCCTTACCGCCCCGTGGTTTCACTAGAGTCCTACCACACACCGAGCACCTAACTGAGGTGGAGGAATGGCTGTAGACCACCTGCTCGTTACCACATCCATCACAAGCTATCCTCAAGAACCTGCCGGGCACGTCACCCCACCATTTCCACTTTTTTGGCCCTGAACCCGACCTTCGGATGAGACTTGCCACATATGCTACACCTTAACACCAAGGCCACCTTTTTTGTTGTCTTGGCAAACCTCTTCTGCTCCGATCTGGGTTGTCCACCGTATCCCTTCATCACGCGAGCAAACTGTCTCTGCCCCCAGCTCAGCGACCTCGGGGATCTCTTTTTGAGCTGGGTCATTGTGTGCTCAGTGTGTTTCCTGCACGACGGGCAATAGGTTCGAATCTTTTTTGGGATTTTCATCTCACTACTTATCATTCTACCCAAAAAAATACCATTTGGCTCGGATTTTCTCGGCAAGTCTGTGTTTTACCAGGAGTTCCGCCGTGGATCTCGGTAGACTAACGATATCCCCTGGACTGAAGGGCCCGTAATACTTCAGGTCCTCGCCCACTATACGAGGGACTTCCCCACGCAACAGCAACAATTCGTTCGCCAGCTGGGGAGGGGAGAGATCCACCTCGCCTGGCCACTCCATGAGCTCGTGCGCCTTCTCAAGAATTTTTTTCATCTCCTTGAAAGCCGCGAGCTCACGTTCATCTAGGGAGAATACCTCCCTTCCCCTCAACATCTCACCCATCGCCTTGAGCATACGGACTGAGTAAATCTCGCTAACCATCTTCGTGATTTCAATCAGCTCTTCTTGGAGGAGTTCCCTCCGCAATCCCTCGCTCAGATCCAACTCTTTGATCAACTGGGAGATGCAACCGGCCACTCGTGCATAAAACTCCTTAGGAAGCTCTGAGAGCTTGCTTGAAGTCCTCTCCGATATCCAAACCCGCTCGAGATCCTGAAACGAAAAGTCATCCACCCTCATCGCCTCTCGGACACGAACTTGGGGACCGCCTCATCCAGAGAAAACTTCTCTATGTTCCGGATAGAGATGCACTTCATGCTCACCCCCGAATGAAGACTCGAAGGAAGACGGAGGATTCGTTTAACGTCTACCGTAACCTTTCCGTCCACGAACTCGGAGTTGAGTCTAGCTAAGAATCCAAGCAATTGCTCCACGCTTTTCCTTCCCCCTAGGTTTTTTATCTCCTCGATCCTCCCATTGCGTATGGCCCCCAAGACCTCGTCCTTCTTTTCGATCAACTTCCTCACTGCCCTTTGGGTAAGAACCTCCCCGAGTTTCTCCCTATCCAAACGCTCAAAAGTCCGCGCGGCGAACTCCCTGAAAACTTTCGAGTACCCCAACGCTAGGGTTATATCGCTCGGTATCACTCCCCCGGTAACATAGGCGACCAACTGGGTTCTCTCGTTTTGTTCCATGCGCATGACTGGCTCGTCGAGAACACGCAGGTGGAATCCCCTCCCGGAGTAAGAGAAATGCTGATCGCGCAAGCCCAGGTTGGAAGACAACACATCGGAGATGAGCATCAGCACCCTCTTAGCCTCGTCCAAACATCGTTCACATACCTTTCCCCCCGTACAAGAGCATGGCTTTATCGGCAGATCCTTCGCATCTATGTCGAAAGCGAGTTCAGCTTTCAGCCAACCCCTCCGTTGGGAGGGATCTTCGTAGAGGGCAACACTCGAGAAGACCGAATAGGGAGCCGTCCTCCTCAGATAATCCGCGAGCTGTTCGGGAGTGGTGAACTGCTTGTATCTCTGATTGGGCCCGCTACCATCCGGGTCGAAGCCGAACTCCCGGAGGGAAAGGGTGTGAAGGATAAAATCAGGGATCTCACGCTTGTCCCACTCCTCCGCATAGAATATTTTCCTTTCCTCCGGTGTTGCTTTCCGTAGCTCCAACATCCATTTTTCAACTCTTTCTCGCTAAACGCTTATAGTAATAGGTGAGAGGGTTCTTCACTTCCTTACATGTCTCATCAGGGGTGCAGAGGAGTGGTGCAGAAGAAGCTATTTTCCGGCAATTGGGGGTTTTATACCAGCGACTCCTCCCCGAATCCTCAAGTCTTGGTTCGGTGGTCATTCCAAACCCGAGATGGTAATACACATTGGCGCGTTCTTGGGGCTGATCCCTGAAAAGGGGGGGATTGCATCGCTCAGCGGCTTCGAATATGAGAGGGATGACCTCCTCCTGTAACACGGAGAGGTTATCCACAAAGTCCTTTATCCTCATCGCAGCTTTTCCGGAGGGAGAAATACGGGCGTAGGAAAGAAAAGAAGTCAAAAGAACCGTTATCGCGTAATTCCTAGCCCCAGAACCCACCCCAGCAAGTGCACGTTTGACACATGGGGGGAAGAACTCCGGACGGAGCTTCCCCCTCGGAAACCTGCCCCCTCTCTCCACTACCTCAAGTTCGGGGGGGAAGAGGGAGGATATGCGCTCACCTACTTTACCGATCACTTCGGGAGGAGGACCCGTCTCCGTGAAGCGTTCATAGAGAGCAGCTATGTACTCTTCGCACTTCATACTCATCATCCACGCGAACATGTCCCAAAGCTCGTAGGGAGTTATTACAACGCTCCCTCTCACCACATAAAGATCTGTAAGCTGTATCCGCCCCTGCCTCAGCAAGGGGGCGAGGTCGACCCAAGGTAAGGTGTACTCGGGCACGTACTGGGGGGGGATCCGATCCGATGGAACTTGGATACCTGCACGAGCCAAACACGCGTTTCTCAGTTTGAAGAGATCCTCCTTTGGGATTTCCTCACCCGCAACCCTGCGATTTTCAAGTCTTGAAATCCTGAAGTACCTCCGAACAACCCCCAAGCACTGCTCCCCATAACCGTGGGAAAACAGATAATACATCCTATATCGGATCGTCTCCGCAGTCTTTTCACTCACCAGCCTGACCTCTCTAGAATAGGGATACGAGACTGCCGCTACTCCTTGACACATCAGATAGAAAGAGAGCACATCCATTCTGACTTCGGAGGATTTGAACCCCACCATCATCTCCCCACCCGTTTTCCACATCACCCTCTTCACGGCTCTCTCGCTTACCTCTTGGGGCAAGGAGCCGAGCGGTGGAGAGGTTCGGACGATCTCCTTTGCTTCTTGGGAAAAGAGATCTAAAACAGCTGGATACTCTGGAAGGGGAAACATATATGGCTCTCGGGTCACTCTGACTCGATCCGTGGAGCTAGGATGAAGCTGAGCCTCCCTTCCCCACCCGCTATTGGGAAATCGAGTTTTATTGGGAGATCCGTTCCCAGATTTATCGTTATGAAATCCTTCATGTCTGCGGCTTTAAGCATGTCAGAAAGATACTTCACGTTGAACATCGCTCTCGATGGTTGTCGCACCTCCAACTTCGCCAGTGCTTCACTACCCTTTTCGAGTTTGAGTTCAACCGATCTTCCGTCCCCCTCCGAGTACATGAAGAATCCAGATTCGTTAGCCTCGAAGCGTACGGTATCCCCAACCACCTCGGCATCGCGGAGTCCATCCTGAATTATCTCGCCTAGAACCCGGACGGTGGCACCGAACTGGAGTTTGGGCTCGGGAAGCTCGCTCTCTTTTATGTCGACGAGAGGAAGATTGAATCTCCTGCTGGATCTACCTTTGAAGACGAGTGATAGACGGTTTTTCTCCTCCTCAAATTCCAATATCAGGGAATCCTCACTCTTCGCCCTAGACATTATCTTGTTAAGTTCGACCAGCACGATACCCAGAACCACAGGCTTTGAAACCTCGTACTCATCGAATGCCTTTGCGGGAAGGTCGAAATCCACCAAAGCGACATGGGAGGGGTCCATAGCTCTCATCCTGACCCCTTCCCCCGTGAATTTAAAAGCCGCTTCCTCGATCAGATTCACTATCGCTCCGACGCAAGTTTTCCAAACCCTCGTATCCGACATTCTAGCTCTGAACACTCTCTTCCCCCTTCACTTCTGACTCGAATTTTTTTACTTCCTCCATAACTTTTTCGAGGAGCTGGAGATCCAGCCCGTCCACCTTTTGAACTATCTCCGCCTTAAGCTCTTGCCCACCCTCCGTTATTAACGGCGTGCCGAAAACCCTTATCTTCGAGCCTATATCGACATCGCGGAACATCCCAGAATCGTCTGAAAAAACCGTGAGCATCCCGGATCCGTCATCTAGGACTATCTCGCTGTTCTTCTTGTAGGCGACACACCCGGTGACCCTCACGAACTCCTCCCCCACCCTTATTTCCGAAATTCGTCTCGGTTTGGCCACTTTCCTTCGGGGCTGAAACTCATCCACCTGAACCACCTATGCGTATTCCCTCCATGTATTCCCGCACTTGGTACACCTGTAGAATCGAGTAGAGGGCTCGTCCGCACTCCTCGTCTGTCTCATCCACCAATACGCTTTGTCATTCCCACATTTAGTACACTTGGCGCGTGTGGTCGGCAAGGTAGAAGGCTCATTCTCAATCACCACCACTTCCGCTTTTTCCTCAACTTTTCGAACCAACGTGTAGCCGGAGCTATCGGCCTCCTCCGTCTCTCCACACATCTCACAAAGCAATACGTTCTTTCCCCCACTCTTCTTGGGAACCATCAGACCACCACATTTCTTGCAGAACCTCATCGCCTGCCTCCAAGCTAAATCTACTCACTTGGGTACCAATAAATCTTTCATCTGTACTCGCTTTGCACAAAAATACCGGAAAACTTAAAATGGTTCCGACAGACCACGTTCGATGTTGGTCTCCAAGACGATAAGGGCTGAACTCTACGGCCTCACCCGGTTCAAGCGCAAGCTTCTGGAGGACCTCCAAGCCGAGTGGGATCGCGCCCAGGCCCTTGAGAGGGACTACCGGACTCTGAGAGAGCAAACGAGGTTGCCCTCCTACTACTGCCGTGCTTTAGCTTGGAAGGCCGGGGACAGGCGGAAGGCTCCCATCCTCATCGATAAGGACTCATTCAAGCTCACCGACACCGGAAACAGGTTCGCCAGGTTTTTCGTATCCGTTTCAACCCCCGGCGGGCGCATCTGGTGCCCGCTGCGGATGTGGCGCTCCCACGAGGAGCTTCTCTCCTCGGGTAGGGTTGAGATCTCCGACTCACAGCTCGTCCACCGCAACGGGAGGTTCTTCCTCCACCTCACGGTCAAGCGTAGGGTCAAGCCGATGCGTCCCTCCGGCGTCCTCGCAGTGGACTTGGGGGAGCGCTTTCTCGCGGCGTCTGTGGCGCTGCAGAAGGAGGCCAACATCACCTCCCCCAAGCTCTACGGGAAGGAAGCAAGGGGGATAAGGCGCCACTACGCTTGGCTCCGAAAGCGACTCGGCGAGCGCAAGCTACTGCGGGTGATCAAGCGGATAGGCAGAACGGAGCGCCGGCGAATAGACGACCTGTGCCACAAGATCTCAAGGGCTATCGTCAGCGAAGCTAAGGAGCGGAACTCGGTTATCGTGATAGGAGATCTGAAGGGAATCCGCAAGCGGGCAAAGGGGCGGAGGTTCAGGCGCATCGTGCACTCGATGCCCCACCACCGGCTGTCAAGGTACATCGAGTACAAGGCTCTCTGGGAGGGGATCCCCGTGGTGCACGCCGGCGAGGCGTACACCAGCCGAACGTGCCACCGCTGCGGAAACGAAGGACGAAGGGTCTCTCAAGGCTTCTTCAAATGTCCCTCGTGTGGCCTCGAGTACAACGCCGACCTCAACGGAGCCATAAACATTGGAGAGAGGTTCCTGGGCCACTGGCTCAGGGACGGGGCCGTAGGGCTTTCGGCCCTTGAGGGGGACTCCGAGCCCCCAAGCACGGAAATTGGCCTCAGGGGCTAATTTTTGTGCAAAGCCATCTGTACTTCCAAACTGATATAGAGAACCAACCGAGGTTAGGGATTGCCAATATCACCTTTCCCCTAACCATCTCGAAAGATATGCTCGGATCCGGACTCGAATTCGCATCCCCTTTCAGGACGATGATCTGTCCGTCTTCTGACTTCGATAGCACCCTATGCACCACCGGTATCGTACCCGGCACTCGCTGGTATACCACCACATCTCCGACCGATATCTCACTAGGTGAATCTACACCCTTTATCACAAGAAGATCGCCCCTCTCGAATCCCCCCTGAAACGGAAACTGGGAGGGGTCATAACCCATCTGCTCGTATGGTACTTTCCAGCTCTCGCTGTGGTGTTGCATGCTATTCGAGATGACAGGCATGAGGGGGGTATCGCAGTCCAGGGCCAACATCAGGATTCCCTGATGGGAAAAGTACAAGATACCGATGCAAAGAAAGAAGGAAAGTACCTCATAGATAAAATCGTTCTTCACAAGTGGGATGAAAACTCTCTTGATCCCTTTCCGCCCCCCCATCTCAGACCCTCCCTACACTTTCCCCCCTCGTCATGCCAGTGGCGATGAGGTGAGCAACCCGGAGAGGTTCAGGCATCACCCCGTGCGTGGTCGTGATGGTTAAAATCTTTTCAGCATCCTCCCTCCGTATGCCGGCCAACTGCATGTAGATCTTTCTTCCCCTGAAACTCACGGGGTATACCTTTCCAGCCGCTTTCATCATCCTCCATCGCTCGCGCCAGCAGGGGAGGTGCTTTAAGGCTTTTTTTACCTCCAACATGTTGGGTTTCTTGCGTGTCACTACGATCATGGGCAACCCCGTCTGTCTGAATATCTCTCCCAAATCCAAGACGTTGAATCCGGCAAGCGTTATTCCCTCGCTCATGATGACCCTCAGTTGAGGCTTGTGTCTACTCCGATTGACCATTTCAATCACCTTCCCAGTAGCATCTGTACCATCTATCTCGACACTTGTGCTCATCACTCCCTCGAGCATGCGCCCACTTCGAAGAACCACACCGATGACCAAAGCTTTACCTCTGACCCTAGGTTTAAAAGAACCGTCGTCGAGGCCCAGTACTCTTATTTCCGGTTTGATGCCCCAGAACTTAACGTGCCCCAAGGACACTTGGATTACCGCGTCTCCAGTTTGTTTTTGAGTTTTTCGCGGAGTTCCTCACATCTCTCCATCAAGCGCTTAGCTGCCTTGAGCATCGCGTCTTCGGGTTTTCCCCTCCTGACCTTCACATAGAATTCTGGGTGCCCCAACATCGGATGTTCTATGGTGTAGGGAGCCATCTCTACATTGTCATCTTCGTACATCATTTTCCTGAGTATGTTACAAAAGGTATGATCCTCACCTATGATCCTCACACGTATGCTTTTCTCCCCTCTTTCCACTACCTCGATTTTCACTCAACTCCCTCCGTGTACGCCTTTGATGATCTCTCTTACTTCTCTGCTCACCTTTTTAATTTCAGAGGAGGGGCCATGGATCGTTAACACTATCCGATTCAACTTCGCCTCGGCCTCCAGATTCGCCCTCAGCTCACCAAGCCGGCGCATAACTTCTACCGCACTCTGGGAGTTGGGTAGCTTGAAACTCAAAACTTTTTTTCCTTTCATTCCCCCCACAGCACCCCCTTGCGGTAGTCCCTAGCGAGCTTCCTGAATTCCACCTTTTCACATATCGGACATTTCAGCTTTCCCGTCCTCTGGTTTTCCACTTCTAGCGGGGTACTACATCTGGAGCACTTCGTGAAGATAACCCCCAGATCCTCGCCCTCGGTAGAGAGCTGAACGAGTTCCCGCCCGACATTGAGTACACGTGCCCGCACCACGTCCCCAACCCTAAACTTTTTCGTCGCGTCCCTCACATAGCTCTTGCTCGTGTGAGAGACATGGATCGTTCCGACCCTCGGAGGAGGCAACTCCCTCCCTTCATGTCCGTGGAGAATCTCGATGGACACGTCTGCCCTCTGAGGAGTAACTTCTTCCACTTCACCTATGATGGTATCCCCACGCTTCAGGATTGGCGGTGCCGCCGCAGGAAATACCGAGATCCTCCGAGTTCGGAGATCCACCAACACCAAACCCGCACACGAAGAGTAGACTTTCCCATTCTCCTCGTACGCACCTTCTCCAGGCATGAACTCCTCTACCGTAGAGAGGAAGACGCCAGGCACTACGAAAGTTCCAGTTTTTATCACTTCCAGAAAACCACCATTTAACTTGGATCCAACTATTAAAAATCAATTGCCTTTACCACATCCAACCTGTAGCCCTCCCACCTCTCACCAAGCACGAGCGACAATTCAAAAGGAGTCAGAAGAGGGATCTCAAACCGCTCAGCATCATCTATCGGAATTCTGGGACAGGCGGCGCACACCACAGCGTCTAACCCGAAATCTCCGAGCGTTTCAGGCGTGACTTCATCCACCAATATCATCTGTACATCCTTTCCCGCCTTCGTCAACTTCTCCACCAAATGTCTTGCAAGCTTGAACCGAGCCTGCCCTATCTTTGTGCTCGTCACGACCCCAAATCTCCTGCAACACGCTGCTCGGGCTACGAGAGCTCTCCTCTTCTTCAAAAAGCTTTCCGTTTCCCTCGACCACCTTTCAAAATTTCCAGTTATGGGATTTATCGTCAAAACTTCCTTTCCGGTGACCAAAGCCACTCCTAGGGGATGGAACCTTCCCGTACCTAGGTAGAGAAACTCGTCCACCTCTCCCATCACAGAGGTTGCCGAGCCCATATCACACCCGAGGACCTGCCCAGGATATCTCGCCCTGAACCCGGGTTTCCCGATCGCCACTTCTATTCCCCGAGAAGTCAGTAATTCCCGAACCTTCTGCAATTCACCAACATGTTGAACCGTAGTGACTACCCCCACCCTCCTCGAGTCGATCTCTTCAAAACCCTGCTCGAGCTTTTCGGTAACGTTCACGAGCATCCTAGCCTCAACAAACAAAACAGGCAAAGAGGCAGGGAGCCCCATGTCCGCATGTCCGTAGTGTACGAGCACATCGGCACCGACCTGCTTCGCCTCTTTATCCGCGAGATCACAGGCTCCGTAACAACTCTTCCCGAGAATCACGAATTCTACTCCTTCCTCTTCGAAAACTTTTCCGATCTTAGCAGTCCACCTCCTCAGCCCCGGAGGTAATTGGATGGCGGCGAGTTCGGCTCGATACTTCCGGAGGAACTCCCTCACGCGATTCTCTTCGAAATCGTAAATCTCCGTCCTACCACCGTCTACCGTCCTTCCACCATTTTGGTGGCATTCAGGTTCAGCACTATCTCTGCTATGTCACTCCCGTATTCCCCTATCCTCCTTAGACTCTCTATTATCAATCTCAGGGCTATCAGGTGCTCCCGTGAGGCCCTCCGAAGCACTTCTCGAACCACACCTTCCTCGACCTCGACCAATGCCCTTCCTCTCTCTATCACTTTCTCTGCCATTTCGTAATCCCCCTCAAACAACGATTTCACCGCATCCTCGAATATCTCGGAAACGAAGGAATCCATCTCTTTTATTTTCTTTACGAGGAAACGTCCAACCCTGCCCTTCATCTGGAGAATGTTTTGGGCTATCAAGACAACATGATCGGAGACCCTCTCGATTATCTTGGCGATGAGCCGGTACCCGAGACAATCGCGGGGTGTCTCCAATCCTATCTCCTTTATTAAACTCTGCTCCTGAACCGCTGACTTCAGCTGTCTGATCACGTACATACCGAACCTGTCGACCTCGTCGTCCCTCCCAATCACGTCTCTGGCGAGGGTCTCATCGAAGTTCTCCAACGCGCTGATCGCATCCCTCTTCATCGATGTGGCTATCAAACACATTCGCTTTAAAGCATCTTTGACGGATAGTTCGGGATAGCTCATGAGGACTTGGAGAACCATCTCGTTCGGTAAGTCGGTCGTTATTTCCATCCCAACGAGCTTCGTCCTCACGAATTGTTTTATCGTTTCCCTCTGGGGAGCGGATATCCTCTCCTCCTCCGCTTGAAGTCGTATCACGTTATAACCCACCAAGTACAGAGAGACGACCTTTCTAGCCCCCGCATGGGGATCCTCGGTAGCGGAGAGCTTTAGGGTAACCTCCCCCGTTTTGTTGGCCCTTTTCACCGCTTTTGGGGAGATACGTAATAACCCATCTTGCTTTTCTATTACAAGCTCATCGCCTTCCTTTATCCCCATCTCCACGGCCCACTTCTTCGGGATGGAGATTATGTAGGTAGATTTGCCCGTCAATTGAACTTTCCTTCGCTCGCTCTCCATCTATATAGATTATTTTTCTATATTTAAACTCTATATGTCTCCCTTTCAGTAAACTATATAAATCCCTCCTCTATAGGGGGAAAATGCTAGAGGTCGTATACGCCCTTGGAATCGCTCTCGCTTTCTACTACGCATGGAACATGGGGGCCAACGATGCCGCCAATCCTACCGATTGTGCGGTCGGATCTGGAGTACTCTCCTTGAAGAAAGCCTTTATCCTTTTTGCGATTTTCACCGCCACCGGAGGGATAATACTCGGTCCCTTCGTCATGAAAACCATCGATAGGGGACTGATAGCGAGGGAAGAACTCGAGACACAAAAACTCATCTTGGGAAGCTTCGTTGCCTCTCTCGCTGCATGCCTTTGGGTCACCTTCTCGAGCTGGAAGGGAATGCCCGTGTCCACCACCCACTCGGTGATAGGAGGTGTCCTAGGCTTCGGTCTGCTCATCTCGCCCGGATTGATAAACCATGGAGTTCTCTTCACCGTGATCCTCAGTCTCCTCCTCTCCCCCCTTCTCTCCATTCTGCTTTCGTTCGGTCTTTTCCGTCCAGCGAGGAACTACTTCAGCAGGGAGAGAAAGCATGGAAACGTTATCTTAGTTTACTTCGTCACCTATTTCCTGAGTTTCATCACCTCAGTCTCCGTCCTCTACAAACTCCTCGAGTGGGATAAGCTATCTGCAGTGGTCGGTAGCCTGACCATCTCTTTTCTCCCCCCCTCCATCCTTATCACATCGATGTGGAAGAAGTACAAAACCTTCAAGAACGAGTTCGTCCTTTCTTCCCTTCTCATAGTTTCCCTCTGTTTCTCTGCCCTCTCCTTCGGTGCCAACGACATGGCGAACGCAACCGGAGTTTTCGTCACTCCTACCCAGCGACTGATAGGAGAACCAACACTTCTCACCATGTTTCTTCTCAGCATTCTGGGAGCCACGGGCATACTTATAGGAGGTCTCACTTGGGGATACAGGGTCATCTCCACATGCGCTTACAGGGTGACAAGACTTGATCCCTTGATGGGGATGGTAGCTGAGTTTTCGAATGCCCTCACCGTCTTTTTATTCACCGTGGTTCCCACCTTCTTAATGGGGTTCGGCATACCCGTTTCTACCACCCATAGCAGCATAGGGACCATAATAGGGGTGGGTTTGGCGAGGGGGGGGATGGGCGCCCTCCACAAGCCAACTACGCTAAAGATTTTGTTGTTCTGGATCTTGACCATCCCATGCGTAGCCTTATTAAGCATCGTGCTTTTCGTGTTATTGGGACATGGATTGGGGATAGCATGAGACACGCGGGTCCTCTTTTCTGGGTTGCGAAGGGAAGGGAGAAAGAGGTTCTGAAGAGTTGTGACATTCACATGAAGAAGATAATGGAGACCGTAATTGAGATGGACAAAGCCGTTCAAGGGGTATGCAATCTGAACAAGAAGAAGACCATAAACGGCTTTTCCGGTACTTTCAAAAGAGAAAGGGAAGCTGACGAAATAAAGAGGAAGATATTAGAAGATCTAGCGAAAGGTATCTTTCACCCCATAAACAGGGATGAGATAGTTAGACTCGTCATGACTGCCGACGATGTGGCCTCCAACGCCAAAGCCGTGGCGAGAAAATTGACCTTCATAGACCCCAAGAGTCTTCCCCAGAAACTGCGTAAGACGCTGTGTACTTTTTCGAATCGATTGGTGGAGATTTCAAAGACTACATATAAGAACTTTCTCGTCCTGAGCAAAAACCCAACTTCTGCCGTGGCCATATCCCACCAAGTGGAAAAACTCGAAGAAGAGATAGACGACCTCCGAGCTGAAAAATTGATGCCCCAACTCCTCGAATGGTATAGGAAGAACAGAGATATAGGTTCCTCCCTCTTGCTGAAGGAGATCACCGACAACATGGAAAATGTGGCTGACTACTGTGAAGATGTTAGTGACATAATAAGGTGCATAGCCCTTAGTCGTCTCTGAATCTAACCTCTAAATCTCGAAATCCCAAACAATTAGAATGGTGACCGAAGACATTCATTGGCTGAGAGAAATCCTCCCCCTCCGGATCGCTAGGGAACTATCCACGAACAACCTCAGGGTCTCAGGGACAAGAGAGACCATTTGCCTTCTGTGTAGGGGGGCAAAAATGTTGTGTGGAAAGCTGAGGTGCCCCATCCTCCTGAGAGCGAGGTCTTTGCTAAAGGCTACCGTTCAAATCGACTCTCCGCGTATCGAAGGTTCAACTCCCCCTGCCGTATTCGTAGGACGAATAGGATATCCCAAGGTATTCGTAGGGCCAATGGTACCTCCATACAAGGGAAACACGGAGATCCTCGATACACCAGAACTTTGGTTAGGGAAGCCGCTCCAAGCAATAGTGGATTACCGATCCGCACTGATTCGCGGGAGTGTGTGTACCGATGTCCGGGCAATACGTGCTGGAAACAGGATGGTGGAAAGTTTACAAGAAGTGGCGATGGGAAAACATCCGATCGATGCCGAAGTCCTGCTGGCAAAAATACCAAAGGCGGTGCTGACCCTAAGCCACGAAACTCCCCCATTCGGCCCCTCAGCCCCCATGCGCCAACTAAAGCTCTCCGACATCAAGGTCGATAAAAGGATAGAGAAGCTCTTCTACGACCGAGACCTGAGGGCAGACGATGCCGTCGTAAAGCTCTATGAGGAGGGAGTAACCATCACACGAATCCAGCGGGCATTTAGTCTAGGGATTTTCGGACTGGGCCATAACAGAAAACTCGTGCCGACGAGGTGGAGTATCACCGCTGTAGACTCGATCGTCTCATCCAAACTTATCGAACGAATAAAACAATGGGAGACGATCAACGAATACAGAGTTTATCACTTGAAACAAATGGACAACGTGTTTGTGATTATCATGATGCCGGAACGGTGGAGCTTTGAGTGGATCGAATCTTGGTTTCCAGGAACCACATGGAATCCCCCAACCGCAGAGAACCCAGCGATCATGGGGGATTGGGAACCTTATCAAGGAAGGAAAACCTATCCTGATATCGGGGGATGTTACTACGCGTGCAGACTAGCGGTAGCTGAGAAACTCAACCGAGAAAGAAAACAAGCATCCGTGTTGGCTTTGAGAGAAATTCATCCTGGCTATGTGCTTCCGGTTGGGGTATGGTTCACGCGGGAATGTGTGCGAGTAGCGCTTAGGAACAAACCACATGTTTTCGATTCCCTTCAACAAGTCATGAAACACATCAGCGAGAAATTGACCGTTCCCGTGTCGAAGTGGGTCGAAAACAGTGCCCTCCTGAGGAATGCGTTCTTCCAGAAGAAGATCACGGAGTTCTCATGAGAGCAGAAATATCGATAATAAAGTGTAGGTCAGCCCTCTCCCCGAGCAGGCTCCCAGGGCTACGTTATGCTCTCAACCCGTACATCGGATGCGAACATGCTTGTCTGTATTGTTATTCCCCATCTACCCTACGCGACGAATGGATGGGATTGAACTGGGGGAAACTCGTTAAGGTGAAACAAAACATCGCTGAAGTACTGGAGACCGAACTAAGGAGAAGACCGGCCGGAGTCGTCGGCTTAGGTACTACATGTGACCCATACCAGCCGGCCGAGGCTAAATTCGAACTCACGCGCAAATGCATCGAACTGCTGTCGTTTAGGAACTTGTCAGTATGCATCCAGACCAAGTCCAGCCTGATCCTACGCGATATGGATGTGATCAAACCTGATGGATTCGAGGTCGGAGTGACCATAACAACCATGAACCGGAAGTTAGCCGAGAAGCTGGAACCAAATGCCTCCCCACCCGAAGCTAGAGCTCGCATCCTTGAAGAATTCTCTTCCTCAGGGGTGAGAACCTGGCTCTTCCTCGGACCAATCATTCCCGGAGTAAACGACAGCCAAGAAAACTTCAAGCAAATCGTTGAAGTGGCTAAAAGTACGAATAGCTATCTCATATATGACAAGCTGAACTTGAGAAGGTGGGTCTTGCACCGGCTTGGATCCTTCTTGGATCGAGAATACCCCGGAATGAAAGAACAGATCCCAGCCCTCCTAGCAAGTGGTTCGGGGTACTGGAAGAAAATCTGCACGAACATCGAATCCATTTGCGAAGCTTTTGAAGTCGAGTGTGAACCCGCCTTTTAACCGATGCGGACGGGAAGTTCGAAAGGGAGGGGATGAGAGCCCGCAATTCATATACACACTTTTGGTGATATTTCTTTGTCGGGGACGCCTCTGGGACAGAGGTCTCCGTAAAGGGGTTCCGTGCTGGAGTTCCCCAAGCTGCGAAGGCACGGTCGGAGAAGCTCCTTCCGTGAGGAGGGGTAGTTCACTCGAAATCATCGGTCACCGAAGAAAAACCTACCCCAAGCCTTTTCGCTTTCTCGATTATCTCCCTTTCCACATTTTTTACTTCCCGTTCGTCTCCGATGATCCTAATTATCACCTGCATTTTTCCGAAGTGAGGATACATGCCTATGGTCACGCCTTCATGCTTTTTCTCCAATCTTTCCACGATCCCACTGAATTTAGTTTCTTCAGAATCTAATTTGACTTCCCGCATCACCCTTCTCTCACCGAAACCTAGTTTAGGCTCAACTTCCTCAGCGAAAACCGTCTTCATCTCAACAGGCACTCCCGGGAGAACGAAGATCTTCGTTCCCTGAAGCTCGATCATTATTCCAGGAGCAAAACCTAGGCTGTTTTTCAACGGAATGCTTCCTTTAGGGATATACGCCATTTTCAGAATCCACTTGGATAGTTCTATCTCGAAATTCTTCTTCTTTAAAAGCTCTATTTTTTTCTGGATCTCCCCTAAGACGGTTTCGTCTCTTACCAACTCGAGACCCAAGGCCTGTGCCACTGCGGTCACAGTCCTATCATCCGGGGTTCCGCCCACTCCTCCACAAACGAATATCAAATCCAGTCCTAGCCTCAAAGCTGAATCCAAGACATCGACTATATCGTTTATCACGTCTCCGACAACGAAAATTCTCTCCACATCGAACCCTAAATTGTTGAGTCTCCTAGCAAGCCAAAAGGAATTCGAGTCTCGAACATAGCCTTGCAAGATTTCGTTTCCAACCGCGATTATCCCACATCTCCTCTTCTTGGACATCATTTCTCCTTTCTCCCACAGGCAAAAAAGTGGTTGAGTTTCGGATTGAGAAAAAAGTCCCACCACATGTCACCAAACTTACAATAGTGTTCGCGTCAACGAACACTTTCATAAGTTTTTCTCCACACGTCTTCGGAAATATTCTCGAAGATCTTAAACAATTTGTTCCCCGTTATGGCACTCTTCTTCACTCGTGCCCTAATTTTTTCAAAATGTCTTTCTCGATCCCGACCTTTCTGAGAAAATATGTTTTCCCGATTTTCTCCAAAATAACGAAATCGTCTCCTTTGATGTTTAGCTCCTTTCTAATTTCTTTTGGTAAGGTTATTTGACCTACGGATGTTACCTTGCAGATGTAAGCATCCGCCACTTTGTCAGCGCGAAACAATCCCTAAGCGTCAATCGATCACCGGCTTTTCACCATAAAGGACAATGGAGCTGCTTATAACGTCTAGGTAGAATGCTCGATTTCGTTTTGCTACTCGCTTCCAGCCCGCTGCGTCGAAGACCTGCAGGGTGACCTCTCTTCCTAGGAGCCTCAAGAGCTCACTACTTTTCGCGGTACATCTTGCGGCGATTACCAAAAAGTCGTAATCGCTTTCTCGGTCGTCTTCACCCTTAGCAGCGCTACCGTAGAGCAGTATTGAACTCAGACCAACCGATTTCTCGCTGAGGAGTCCAAGGACTCCGGAGCGCAAGATTTTGGAAACCGTATACGCTTTCTTCAACTCTCTGAAGCATGGGTTAAGAGTATTGTAAAA
This sequence comes from Hadesarchaea archaeon, assembly GCA_029259185.1. Classification (GTDB taxonomy): domain Archaea; phylum Hadarchaeota; class Hadarchaeia; order Hadarchaeales; family WYZ-LMO6; genus JAPDJF01. The sequence continues at coordinate 28,249 of JAPDJF010000001.1, read as the reverse complement.
TAATTGTGCTTCAATTTTGTAAACTTGGATTTATTCTGTGTGAGGAGTTGAACCCTCTTATCCATCGGTCGATGCATCGCTCCATCTCATCGAGCGACCTGAACTTCCGGTTCTGAATGACCTCCCGCTGAAGAAGAGAGAAGATGATCTTGTCCACATCGTTCAGCTCGGGCGCATGTTTCGGCAACCACACGGGCTTTATCTTGCCCTTCGCGAACACCTCCCCGGCCTCCCTCGAGCGATGAGATGGATGGTTGTCCAAGATCAGATAGATGTCCTCGTCGGTCGTGCGCGACAGGAGCTTCAGGAACTCGACAAAGCACCGCGCGTGCATGTTCGGTGTGTACCGCCTCACGATCCGATGCCGGTGCGGGTCGTAGGCGACGAAGAGAATCTCCTTCCCCCGCGTCCGCTGGTTCAGCTCCACCACTTTTGCCTTCCTACACCAGCTTCACCCGCCGTACTCCTTGGCCACCAGACGCTTCTCGTCCTCGAACATGACCCTGCAGTTGGGGTGTCTCAGCAGGCGCTGAATTCTGCGCTTTTTGGCCTCGTACTCGGGGTCTCGGGAAATGAGCTTGGCCCTGCTCCGCCTGAACCTCAACCCCCTGCTCGTCAGGATGGTTCTGAGCTGGGTGTGGCTCAGGTCGGCTATCCCCCTTGATCTCAGATAGGCGCTCAGCTTGCGCAGGCTCCAAGTCGAGAATCGGAGCCCCAGCGCTTCCGGGTCGATCAGCGCGATCGCGACGATCCGATCCTCCGTCCGCTTGTCCAGCTTCGGCTTCCTCCCGACCTTCTGGGGAGCAATGCCCTCGACACCGGATCGGTTGAACCTCCGTATCCACTTCCTCACGTTGACCGGGTGCATATTGACCTTTCTAGCAATCATGTCTACAGGATAGCCCTCGTAGCTCAGCGCGATCACGAGCCCCCGCGCTCTGTACCGCTTGTCCTCGATGAGTCTGTAAACGAAGTCCCTCTCCCGCTTGGTGAGCCTTCTGACAAACAGCTGTCTCATCGCCCTATCTCTCGTTTCCTATTGAAATATAAATACTTTACAACTTTGAAGTTCTGTTACTTTACATAACTGTTAAGGTTGGCCTTGAAATAGGTGGCGTGCTTCTCCGGGCGCTTGGTTATCAAGCCTTCTCTAATGAGGAGACGCAGAGCTCGCATAACAGTTGCTGGGCTCATCCGTAGCCGGCGCGCCAGTTCCCGCAAGTAAACTTCCTCTCGCGGGTTCTCAAAGAAGTAGGTGAGCACCTTCAAAGCCTTTTCGCCGGTGGGTTTCTCACCAGAAGTATAAGGGACAGAGGTTTCTCCCACTTGCCTCCTGGCTCAACACCCCTTATAATTGCTTGTCAAACTGGAAGTTGAGCAATATTCAGAGTCTAGAACTTCCAGAAATAGATTTTATACTCAGATTCACATAAAGTAGCGGTTGGAGAGAGCATGGCCAAGAGATTGATGTTTGATGTCGTGGTTCAAAAAGATGAAACGGGCGGGTATGTGGCGTTTGTTCCTTCCCTACCCGGGTGCCACACGCAAGGCGAAACGCTCGAAGAGTTGATGAAAAACGTTGAAGAAGCGATTGAGCTCTACCTAGAAACCTTGGATGAAGAGGAGAAATCAGAAGTTCTCAAAATGGCTCAGTCAGTTGTAGGATTACAAAAAGTAGAGGTTCATACCTAAAATCGGACCCGTTCCAGCTGAGAAGCTCATCAAAATATTGATCCATGAAGGATTTCAGGTCGTAAGAAGGAAGGGTTCTCATGTTATCCTGATGAAAGGGAACATGCGCACTGTTGTCCCAGTTCATCCGGGCAAAGAGGTCAAGCCAGCACTTGTGAGGGCGATAATCCGGGAGGCGGAGCTCACTCGAGAAAAATTCTTCGAGCTGTTGGAGAAGATGTAACCAAAATCTGGAGCCGCCGGTGGGCTTTGAACCCACGACCTACCGCTTACGAGGCGGTCGCTCTACCGGCTGAGCTACGGCGGCCCTAACGTTTCCTGATTGAGTATTTAGCCGTTAGATTAAAACATGTTTTATATCCAAAATAATCGCTGGCGGGGTGTTAGCCCCCGGTAGCCATGGCCCCTCGAGTATTTTACAATGAAACGGGTGTCCACACGCCGGGGAACAGCCCCGCCAGCAATTAGGTATTGGAGAACATTTTTCGAAATAATCCTGTAAATTTTGAACCAGATTAGAACCCACCGGCATCTGCTCTAATTGTAGCGCTAAATGAATTTCAAGATCCGAAGGAAAATTCCCATTGAATCCCCCATCAAAGGGGATATCCTTCACTTTGCTACAGCGCCGGGGGAGGGATTCGAACCCTCGAGACCCGATGGGTCAACAGCTCTCGAGGCTGTCGCCTTACCTGGCTAGGCTACCCCGGCCAAAACAATTCTCCCCTTCAAAAATAAATGACGATCCCCAGAACCGACTACAGAAAATCTGCCAAACTCACTTGCTTTTGGGCATCGCTTTCGAAGACAGATTTTATGTCTTTCTCAACGAGCTTCAAACACTGCTTAGTGTACTCTCTGACTTGAAACTCATCAGCCACCTTCATTGCCATGTTTAGGTATTTTTCCACCGTACCCCTCGAAACGGTCAAAACGAGGTTTCCCCCACACTCAGGACAAGATCCCCCAAGTGGAATACGGCGATATTTTGCATTGCATCCCGTGCATCTGAACTGCTGACTCGAAAACTTGCGCAAATTCCCCCTCAAATCTGGAATGAAATGGTGTTCTATTACACGTTCGGCTACATCTCGCTCGTCAACGGCCCGGATTCGTCTTGCGAGCTCCAGCTGTGCTAATGTTTTCTCCTCCATACTCTCGAGAATCGAATAACTTGAGACGAGGGGCCCTTTAGCTATGTCGGAGGTATCGACGCTGAAGGTCAGCCCCTCATATTGGGTCTCGCTCCCGAGCCGACGTTCCACGGTTTCCACGAGGTGCACCACCTCAGACGGATGGGCGAACCTGAGGGTAGCCTCGTAGAACTCCAACGGATATCTAAACATCGTATCCATGTTGTGTACCTCTTTATCCACTTCCCTAGGATTGATGTGGACATTGAGGATCAGGGGGGCATCCATAAATCCTCCTCGCGTGGCCGGAAGAAAACGTTTGCTAAAATTGAGGAGGGCGTCCAGCAAAAGCATCACCGCATCCTCATCACCATCGCAATCCCTTCTTTTCGCCGCGTGGAAATATGGATGTGCGTATCCCACGTTCGCTTTGGTAAACCCTACTATTCTTCCGACCACTCCCACCGAAGTATGGGGGGCAAGGCCGATCACGAGGTGGCCCACCAAGTCCTCCTTCTTGGAAGCATTGTAATAAGGGGGAAGATGGTACACCTTCTGGAGCAATTCATCTACGAACTTCGATGCCCTGAGCATGTAGTCCGCACAACTCTCTGAGAGGATTAGATCCTGAACCTTGAGTTCGAGTATCTGGTCGTCTCTTTCAAGTGGTTGTCCTAAGTAGTCACGCGTATAACCGAGTTCTATCAACCTCCCCACCGAAATTCCTATCTCCCTCGGGCGGAAGTGGGTTAGTGGGAGATTCGTCGCGTCGAAGCGAACGGTACCATCCTTGAACACATGTAAGCCGTGCTTTGCCCTCAAGATCCCCTTCTCGAGGAGCTCAGGGATCTTACAAGCACTTGACATGCCCCTTACCCCCTTGAGTCCCGCCGGGGCCTTCTCCCCGAGTCTCCGCTGAGCCTCTTCCAAGAGCTTACCGATTTCCACCCTCCTTTTGCTGAAGTACTCCGTTCTGACCCTGCACGTAGGACACCTCTCCTCCGTCGATTGCCGGGCGCACCTAGGGCACGTCTTTACGAACTCCATCTGCTGCCCGCAATTCGGACACTTCCTAGAGAATCCCACCGTTTTACATGCGGGACACTGGAGGTGGGCGATCTCTACCCAAACCTCATCGCTCATCGCCGCTTTCACCACACTCCTCGTCGGCCCCCCTTTGGAACTCACGGGAAATAACAGGTGGGGCGGAGGTCTCATCTCCCTAGGACTCGCTTTTTCGGGTCTACCCATCTTGCACCCTATTCTGGTTGGGGCCTTCTTCCTTATCGGGAACCCTGCCAGCTCCTGGACGAACTCCACTGCATCTACACCCGGCTTCTCCCTCGCCAACTTCTTGAGTTTTTCATCCGTCAGTTCACCTCTTCCCAACATTCCTAACAACCTGCAGAGGGGCAAAGCGTGCTCCCCCACTTTTACCTCCCCCCCCTCAACCCGATGGGGTACACCGAGCAATTCCAGTATCCGCTTAGCCCTTTCGTTGAACGACAAAACCAACATTTGTAGTTCGCCATCCTTGAATTCCGCTTTCCCCTCAGCAAGCCACCTAGCTAAGTCAAGCAACTCCGGGACGCCCACATCGTGGAAAAAGTACGTGTAAGCTGGATGAAGTGGAACCCCAAGCCTCTCTGAAATTTCTATCGCGAGCCTCGCAGGTGGCTTCGGATAAGGAGGAGAAAGGTAAGGGGAGAGATCTCTACCGAATGCCTGTTTAGTGAGCGCTCGCTCGACCTCCTGAGCCCACCATTCTTCAGAGTACCCCGCTACCATTAATGGATGATTATTCTCCAAGAATTCCCCGAACCCCACGAGCAAATCCCCGAGTGAAATCACCTCCTTGACCTTGCCAACCAACTCTTGGGCCTCCTCCACCGACGAGACTTGCACCACCGACCCGTCCACGAGCTTCACTATTGGTCCCTCTATACAGTCCACTGGGGCCACGGCTCCCCCCTTACCTGGACGCTCGATCTTGAGTTGAGTTCCAACCGCTAGGAATCCACCCAAAATCACCATCGTTGCGGGGTGAAGTCCCAGTGCCGCTATTCCCGTGTTCCTAGACCTCCCATACCTAAGCCTCAGTCCACCAGGTTTGCCTGGATGGGATATCACCGGTCTGCCTCCTATCACTTCTTCCAAATATTTGTCTCCCCTCGGCACTTCCACTTCCTCATCCGTAGCCGGGATCCTGCCCACCAGCTCCTCAAGCCACTCCCAGCCATCGATCCCCAGTTTTTTAACGTATTTCAGGATCTTCGGAGCCTTCTGCAACACCCCTTCAACGAGTGCCAAGACCGCCCCGCCCCGAACGAAGTTATGCCCGATCCTAGGAAGATCCCTGTGAGCCGTCACCATCACATCCCGCCTCGTGGGTTCTCCGGTAAGTTCTATCGGAAGGTTGCGCACCGCGAGGCGTATGTCATCGGCGGAAGGAGGAGTGTATTGGAGATGGGCTACCTCGCTAGCGTAGAGATTAACCTCTTCCACGAATCTCTCAACTTCCTCCTCCGTCGGTTTAAACGGCTCCAGGAGCAACTTCCTGCGGACAAAGTCGCCCGTAAGAACAGCAAGCGAAGCCGCTGTCCCCCCTGCGGATCTTATCGGGCCCGAAAAGTACAACGCTAAGTATGGGGTTTTATCCAAGTTCTTCCGTATCTTCACTTGCGTTAGCCCTTCAAGGGGTGCGGCCACCGCTATTCCCTCGGTTATTATCGCGAGCGCAGTTCGGATCGCTTGCTCTGCTCTTTTCTCATCACTTCTCTCCCCACTCAATTCTCCATCAACGATCATCTCCGCGACCTTGAGTGCCAACTCCTCTCTCGACATTTCCTTCTCCAGCCTTCGGATTACCTCACCCACACCCGGTGGACCCACGAGTTCCTCTACTCTGGAGGCCAAGTCTCGCGTGATCGGAATCTCTGGACTCAGCTCGGGATCAAGGCCGAGTGAGCGAGCTCTCCTCCCGATCTCATACGCTTCCTCGACCTTCCTCTCGATTTCGTCAAAGTACTCCTTCATTCTCGAACTCATCGCTTCCATCGATTCACCTCCAAATCTGATATCCGATCAACGACATAGTCAGGGAAATAAGCTTCCTTCGGTATCGGCGAATCACGCCCGCTCACCCCGCTGAGAACCAGCACCGAGATCATCCCCAGCTTCTTCGCAGGTTTGATGTCTAAATCAACCCTATCACCCACCGCTACCACCTCACCCGGTTTCATCCCCAAGATACGGAGAGCGAACTCATACATCCTCAGAGAAGGTTTGCCCACGATGAGAGGTCTCTTTCCTGAACACTTGGAGATGGCCGCTACCATCGCTCCCGCTCCGGGTAGGAGTCCCCTCCCCGTTGGATAGGTTGGATCTGGGTTCGTCGCTATCAGTTTGGCCCCTCTGCTGAGGGCGCTCAATGAGGCCGCTATCTTATCGTAGCTAAACGATCGATCTATTCCCACCACCACATGGGTAGCGGTTTCCGCCTCCTCCTCTCCAACCATCTCAAGTCCCGCCTCCTTTAGCTCCTCTCTGAGCCCTCTCTCCCCAACCACATACAATAAGGTTTCCTCACACCTCCTCTGCAAATAGAGAGCCGTCATGTAAGCTGAGGTTATTATCTCTCGCTCGTCCGCCCTAATGCCCATCTTGGATAGCTTCTTCACATACATCCTCCTTGAGAGGGAGGAGTTGTTGGTTAGGAATATGACTTTTTTCCCTTTCTCACGCCATTTCCTCACGGTCTCCGATGCCCCTTCGATCGGAGAGTCTTCCAAGTAGAGAACCCCGTCCATGTCTAAGATGAATCCTGAGGCCCTTTCGATTCTTCGCTCACGCAAGTCTTATCACCTTCGGTTGATTTTTTTGTAAATCCATCACCGTGATTATCCCGGGGGTCGGAGTTATCCCCCTCTCCCACATGTAAGTAGTCATCGTCTGAAATGTCCCCGAGTTGACCGCCCAGACAGATCGATAGCTTTTGAGCCCGTAAACATGGGCGTGACCACAGTGAAAAACATCTGGAACTTCCTCTATCACCAAGAAATCTTTTTCTTCCGGAACCACCGCTACCCTCCCACCGTAGACCGGGGCCATGTGTCTCTTTTGTAATAGTTTAATCATCATCGATGAAATATCGCTCCTGCTGCTCCCGGGCACCGTGGCCGCTAGGTCATCAAAACTCCTGCCGTGGTAGATCAGAAATTTAACTCCGTGGAGGGAAACCCAAGCTGGGTTTCCGACCATGACCGAATTCAGCTCATACAATCGTCCACCCACCTCCCTCGAAATAGCCGGTTGAGGTTCAGAGGGTCTTACCCCATCGTGATTTCCAGGGGAGATTATTATTGTTATATGATCAGGGATCTGCTCCAGCAATCTCGCGGCCTCCTCGTACTGTCTGAAGATATCATGGATCAAGAGTTCTTCCTCCTGTTTTGGATAGATACCTATTCCGTCCACCACATCCCCAGCTATAACCACATACTTCGTTCTACCCGCGAGCTCGCGGTGATCCGCATTTCCCAGCTCCCCCCTCAGCCACTTAATGAACCTCATGAAAACGTCTTCGAGAAACATTTTGCTCCCCACATGCAGATCGGAGATCAACACAGCACAAACAGGCTCGTCAGCGCGCGTTGGTTCTCTCGGAGTCGGCAGGTCGGGCCAAACTATGTCTCTGGCTAGGATGCGGGGGATCTTATCGCCTGGACGAACGTTTCCTTCTACTCCTATGACTTCATCCGGTACCACCTCACCGGCCTTCTGCATTAGCTCTCTCTGCCCCTTGAAAACCCAAACCGCCGCCCTCCCCGTTAGGTCCTCTATTTCGATCAGTAGGTGTCCGCTGGAGGTTTCACGCTTGCTCATTACCATCCCTATAACGGTAACCGTCTCGCCTTCCATCCTCCCAAGCTCCTCAATATAAACCGGATTCTGAAAATCTGTTCGCCTCCTTAGAAGCGCGCTGAGACGCTCGTAACGGTCACGGAATAGACTCAAGAAATCCCTGATCTCCCCACGGCTGTAACTCTTCCCGGTTATGTCCTTTATTACCTCCACCCTAGCATCTATCTCGGCCGCGAGGGGTTTTGATCCATGAGAGAGCTCTTTTAACCCTCTCTCCGGAGCGCGACCACCCGTGGCTCCACCCTCTTCTCCCTCCGCTTTGGAGGGTTTCTCTTCAAGACCTAGGGCTTTTCTCAACACCTCCGGAGTAACGAAAGGACCATCACGAACCTTCTTCAGCTTCTCCAGGAGCTCCTCTACCTCTTTGCCCTCCATTCTGAGGAGGAACTCCAGAGCCTCCGGGGTGAGGCAAAGGTCTGCATCTCGGAATTTCCGAACCAGTAACTCTCCATCCACCTTCTCCACCTACATGAGCGTCAGCTGACGTGGGAGCGTGAGCACGTCGATAGTGCTTATTGAGTCATCTTCTTGCAAGGCCGCTCTAAGCTGAACCGGAGAAATGTTGAGGACTATCTCTTTCGTCCTACCGTAACGCCCGCTGCTGATAAGTTGGGTGCTTATCACTCCGAGCATGTCTAACTCTGAGATGAGGTCACTCACCCTGCGGGGGGTCAAGACGTCCACCCCACCGGACCTGCATATCCTCCTGTACGCTTCGTAAACCTCTCCCGTCGTTATCCTGTTCCTCCCCTTTTCGGTCAACAAGAGTACGCTGTAGAGCACGAGTTTCGACTGGCTCGGGAGAGTTCTTATGAGCTCCATCATTTTGTCCTGCTCTACTTTCTCGTATGCCCTCCTCACATGCTCCACCGTCACCATTCCAGTATTATCCCTCTCCGCAAGTTCTCCGGCTACTCTCAACAGATCAAGAGCCCTTCTCGCATCCCCATGCTCCCTCGCTGCATGGGCGGCACAAAGCTGAATCACGCCCTCCCCCAAGACCCTTGGGTTGAAAGCCTCCGACGCCCTCTGCTCTAAAATGTCTTTGAGTTGGATCGCGTTATAAGGAGGAAAAACTATCTCCTCCTCTCCGAGACTGCTTTTCACCCGCGGATCAAGGTAAGTCGTGAACCTAGCATCGTTTGAGATCCCGATGACGCTCACCTTAGTGCTCCTAAGCTCTGAGTTTATTCTGGTCAAGTCGTAAAGCACATCGTCTCCGTTCTTGGCAACGAGCCTGTCCACTTCGTCCATAACTATCACCACCACGCGCTCCGTTGAGTCAAGGGATCGGAGGAAGCAATCATAGACCGCATCGGTTGGCCACCCAGTCATTGGAACGCCTCGAGCCCCCCTATCGCCTCCCACCAAGCAATTCACCAAGGTTGCTAGTACCCTGTAGCGTGTGTTGACCATCTCACAATTTACATAAATCCCCTCTACCCTCCGCTGGAGCTCTTTTCCCACCTTCTCCAGCTCCTTTATCACGTACTTAACTGTCGCCGTCTTTCCCGTCCCCGTCTTCCCGTAAATGAAGATGTTGGACGGGGTTTCCCCCCGAAGCGGGGCGACCAAGATCCTAGCTAGTTGGTGGATCTGTTCCTCACGATGCGGGAGTCTCTCGGGAGTGTAGGTTGGTCGCAGGTACTCCCTGTTCTTAAATATCGGTTTTCTCTCCAACCACATTCGGAATATTCCCTCGTGCTCCAATTCCCCCCACCTCCTTTCTCTCGAAACGCTCATTCAACCATTCGATCCATTCCTCCACACAAGAGGATAGACGAGACAAAAGCATCCGTTCTTCAGGGAGTGCCCCCTTGGCCTCCGAGGGAGAGAGTGCGAGTTTCACGAGTTTGTGTAACCGCATCTCTATGAAACTCTCCAGCGCCGCCCGAAGTTCATTGGCTTTTTCGTTTTTTCCCTCCCTCCGGAGACTCTCTATTTCTCCAGCAACCGAGTGATAAAACCACTCTGGCAAAACGGAGAGCTCCGCTTGCTTTCCCTCCGAGATTAACACCTTCCGCAACTCGGCAATGCCCATCCTTTGAGCAGGTTCAGCCATCCCATGTCTCCTCAAGACTCTTAACTCCCAGTGCTCCAGCTCTACCTCTTCCCCCTCCCTGAACGGGCCCAACTTCCTCCCCGCGATCTCCACTTCACCGACCCCCTTTCGAACGATGGCCCTGATCTTCATCCCTTTATCACCCTAGTCACGTGCCCCGGTTTGGGCTCGTATAAGAAGCCGTTGCGCATCTCCTCCTCTATCACCCGTTGGACGAAGTTGGGTTCTATCCCATCCTCCTCGGCTACCCTCTTGATCTCTTCCAAGGGTGCCGCTCCACCGTGGGTAGTTTCAAGCTTAGCTATGATATCCATGACTCGTTGGATCTTATCTCGCTGAGACTTGCTCTTACCCGTGAGTATTATGTCCACATCTATTTTGCCCGTAGACGCATCGAATCCCGCTTCCCTAAGGTATCGGTTGATCAGCTCTATTGCCCGCGTCGCATCTTCCTCTGTCACCTCTTCTCTGAAGTGCATCCGGGCGCTCGCCTTGGCTAGTCTTATCAGGGACTCCAGTTGCCTCGGGGTTATGGGGATCGGTGCTTCACCCCTCTCGGCCACACTCCTGTTCCTCACGTAGAAATCTTCTATGCGCTTTATCACGCGCTCGCTGGTTAGTTTTGGATGGATGTACTTCCTCGCGTAAATTATGAGTTTACGTAGGGTTTCAGCATCGATCGGGGGCTTCGCGATCTCTGGCTTTCTATGGAGCTCCAACATGTGTCTAGCGATCCTCTTATCCACATCCCCTCTAGGTTCATCCCTCATTACGAAAATGAGATCAAACCTCGAAAGGAGCACGGGGTCCAGTGCTATCTGTTCGTTTAAGTTCCTGCTCCGATCGAGCCTTCCAGCCTTCGGGTTGGAGGCTGCAAGCACCGAGGTGCGTGCATTAAGCGTTGCGACTATCCCTGCTTTCGCCACACTTATCGTTTGTTGCTCAAGTGCTTCGAGTATTGCGCTCCTATCCTCTTCGCTCATCTTGTCGAACTCATCTATACAATTGTGGACGAACACCCCCTCCGCGATGAAATTATGTGAATGGGGCACGTAGATATCGTACACGTACCCTTCATACTTCTCCCGTTCCACTTTGACTAACTGATCTAAGAAACAATCGAAGCGGATCGAATCTCGAGGACTGAACCAATCTTTTCCTTCCCCTGTAGGGAAAGTTCCGCGCTCTCTTTCTCGTACGCTGAACTCTGAACCACCTCTCCTCCCGACCTCGGTGGACACCTCCACCAAACAGCCGACCTGTTCGAACCCCTGACAATCGCGCTTTCCAGAAGGTACAACATTATTCACACACCCCCCACAGATTCCGTACCGGTCGATCATCCGAAGGGCGAGCAAAAAATTCAAGTCCAATCGGTTGATCCCCTCGGACACGTTACGGACGAGTTTTTCCCCCTCCCCCCCACACCCTAGATTACCTTCATGTGAATCCGTCAGGCCAGCAAAAACTCCCGCTATGAATTCTGGTGATAGAGATGGGAGATTCTTCAAATCGTTTCCGAAGGAGAAATTGTAGAGCCAAGCCAGCATCCTTAACTCACGGTTATTCCCACTCCTCGGATGGAATCGTCTCCCCAATTCCCCGTACGAAAACTCTGGGAAAACCCTGTTCCAGCAGTCTCTGAATCTCTCAATGCACGCTCGCGACTTGACCGATCGACTCGGAGGGACATCTGCCTCGGGTTCACTCTCCACCGTGTCGCTTCCGAAGATGAATCCTAGAAGGTACCCTAGCTCCCATGTCAACCTTGCGATTTTTGTTTCCGACCCGAAGTACCGGTGAGGCTTGACTCTCCACTCCCACTCAACGCCCACCGCCCTTACCATCGCTCTGAGTTCCCCAAGGAGGGGATGTACCCCCCCATGGAAAAATGCAGGCAAACACGGGATACTAAGCACTTTACTGGCAGTAGCCAACGTTCTGAATCTCTGCTTCAACAGCCGTTCCAATTCATTTTTCTCCTTTGGGGTTAGGTAGACCAAGCAGTCCTCGGGTAGGATATCCCACAGGAAAACCTCTCCCCTGTAGCTCGGAATGTGAGACGGTGCTACCACTCGATCCAGCTCTCTAAAATCCGATGCCTCCTTCCACCCGAACGTATCTCCGTCCAACAAGAGGTGGTCTGGAGTGACACTTATCTCAAACCCTGATCTGAACCTCATTCTCACCATCTCTCCACAGTAACGTTTCCGCCGGATCAGGACGGCCGGCGTGTATTCAACCTTTAAAGTTCTCAAGTTTAGGGAAGGAACCTCGCCATCGATGGCTCCAACTTCAACCTCTTCCCCCCCAGACCAAGCTTTCTCGAAGTTCACTCCATCAGCGAGTTCACTTATCCGAACGATCCTCCCATTGTAAATTATGTGAGTTGAGGGATGCAAGCAAGCAACCCCCCCATCGGCTATCACGAGAGCTCCAGCTTCGAGTGTCCATCCCCCGCCGAGTTCATCTCTAACGGCTGTGGCTGTAAGCCCTGCCCCCGTCGCCTTCTTCCCAGACGTGTAGAGCCCGCGTGGCGCTACCCCCGCCACCCATGTCAGGAGCATGCTCTTCGCCACCCCCGGATCACCTGTTAGCAGGATGTGGGTATCTCCCCTCACGCGCGTACCATCTGGGAGGGCCAAAGGATCACATCCGAAAAGCATGAGAGCTATTCCTTCCTTGACGGCTTCATACCCGTGGACGCTCGGAGCTATGGACTGAATCACCCTATTGTAGAGCCAAGGGTCCTTTACCATCTCCTCTATCTGCTTCTCGTCTTCCTCACTCAGCTCCGTTTCTTCGACGCCCTTCTGAATTACCTCTAGGTAGGAAACATAGAGGATCTTGCGGAAAGTCTTTCGTCTCTGCTTGAAACTCTCCTGGAATACCTCCAACACGCCACTCAGGATCACGTGATTTCCAGGAACTGCTACATCCACCAAGTCGTCCCTGACTATGCAATCGAGCATCATCGGCATGCGTCCCCCCCTGAGCTCCTCATGTCTCTCTTGAACACGGAGGCTCTGCCAGTCCCTGAACTCCGATTGCTCCACTTCCAGTTTGAAGGGGCCTCGTCGTCTACAATTTGGATTCTGACAACTCAACGGCTCTCTGAACACCTCGTCGCTCTGGGGCACCGGATTAAGCTCCCCGCAATGGAGACACCTGAAGAGGGCCTCCCTTATCTCCGGCTTTATCTCGCTCGCACGGGTGAGGATCCCCTCCACTTGGACAAACTTTCCGACATGGGTGGCCCTGAGCTCCCTTATCCTGGTGAGGCCCCCCGCCCCCCTAACCCGGAGTTGTATTTTCGGGTTTCCAGTCAGTTCAACAAGCAGCCCGTTGGCTATTTTGAAAAAGGGATGGGGGCTCTCCAACAAGTATTTTGCTAGTGTAATGTCGTGCTCAACCAAATTGTCGAAATCTATCACGAGCGAATCCCGCCCCGCTGACGAAGCTGCATATACCTCCTTCAAAATCCGCTTGCTCTGGAAAAATCCTGTAAGCTTCTCCTTTATTTCCTCATCGACGGAGAGACCTATCTCCTCCAGAAATTACCCCCCTTGACCTCCGGTTCCCTTGGAGGAAGTGGGAGCTATTTAGCCAAATCGGTGTCCATTGGTTCACATGGTTTAAAAAGAAGCAAATTTTTTGCACTCCCCTAAGAATATGTTGTGTTATTTTTCTTCTCCCGAGAAGAGACAAGCGTGCCATCTCTAACCTACACGGCCATCACTCCAGAAAAAAGCACCTCTCAGAGAGATCGTTGAAAGTTATCCGGATGAGGGGGGATTCCCTCGTATCCTTATGTATTCGTATGCCTCATCCATGGAGTCGAACGCATAGTGAAGCTTGGTGAACCTCTTCTTGAACTCCTGAACTTCCACCGCAACTCGAGTAGGTGAGATCCCATCCACTACCACTCTTGTGATGAAGTCTGCCACTTCCTTCATTTCTCCTTCTCTCATACCAAGCCTGGTGACCTCTGAGACTCCCAGTCTTATACCACCTGGATTCACGTAGTGTCTGCCCTCTCGTAGATCCCAGGGGAGCAAGTTGCGGTTTATGATTATATTAGCCTCCTCTAGCCTCTTCTCAATGATCCCTCCCCCACCGTATTTCGTCACGTCTATGAGAATCGTGTGAGAAGAAGTGAACCCTTGATCCGGACACAGCACACTGAATCCTCTTTCATAGAGCTCTTTAGCGAGTGCTCTCGCATTCTTGATTATCTGGATGGCATACTCCTTCCCAAACTCTAACATCTCCGCCAGCGCTACGTTCAACGCAGCAACACAGTGGAGATGATGGTTGCTCACCACACCTGGGAAAACCGCTTTGTTTATCCTCTCTGCAAGCTCCTGCTTGCAAAGGATCATCCCGTGTTGGGGTCCGGGCAGGGTTTTATGGGTACTACAAGTCATCACGTCCGCCCCCTCCCTGAGTGGATCTTGGAACTGTCCCCCAGCTATCAGGCCCGCCACATGAGCGGCATCATACGCGATGTGTGCTCCCACCTCGTTTGCGATTTCTGCGAACTCTTTCACAGGATGGGGGAACAAGAACACGCTCCCACCGAAGAGTAAGAGTTTCGGTCTCACCTCTCTCACTTTCTTTATCGCTGCATCCACATCGATGTTCATGCGCCCTTCATCGAAGGGCCAGTTCTCCACCTGCAAGCCATGAACTGCCCCTGCTGTCCCTCCAAGCTTTTTCTTTCCCATGCTTATGTGCCCCCCCGATGGGATGGAGAGACACATCATCGTGTCCCCTGGCTCAGTGAGTGCGGTGAACATTGCCAAGTTTGCCGCCACTCCTGAGGTCGGCTGAACGTTGGCATGCTCCGCCTTAAAGAGCTGCTTGGCTAAGTCTATGCTCATGAGCTCTATCTGGTCGATGTACTTACAACCCGCGTAAACTCTTTCCCCCGGCCAGCCCTCGGCGTATCGATGCTGGAAATCACTTATCAACGCTTCCCTAACGGCAACGCTCGTTACATTCTCACTAGCTATCAGATTTACAGTCCCCTTCATCCACTCGTGATGTTTCCTGAGGAGTTCAAATGTTCGATTAAGGATTTCGCTCGGATGCATCAGTCTCATCCTACCACCTTCAATACCTCCTCCGGCTCCGTTTCCAAGGGGCTCTCAGATACCCGCACTGCTTCTTCCGGATCCTTGAGCACGTTACCCGTGGCCACACAAACTACCTTCTCATCTCTGTCCACTTCCCCTCTCTCTATGAGCTTTTTAATCCCTGCTATCGCTGCCGCGCTGGCGGGTTCGACACCTATTCCCTCTGACCTAGCTAGTTCACGCTGGGCTTCTATTATCTCCTCATCCGTTACGCTCTCAGCCGTACCGCCCGAGCGCTTTATGGCCCGGATCGCCTTCGAACCGTTCACCGGATTGCCTATACGGATAGCCGTTGCTATCGTCTCCGGGTTCTCAACTGGAATGAATTTATCAATCCCCTTCCTCACCGCATCGACTATGGGTTTAGCCCCTTCAGCTTGGATCCCCACCATCCTCGGTATGTTTTCTATCATGCCCACCTCTTTTAACTCAAAGAATCCCTTGTATATCGCCCATATGTTAGCGCAGTTCCCCATCGGGACCACTAATCGATCCGGAACGCCCCACCCGAGTTGATCGGCTATTTCGAACCCTATCGTCTTCTGTCCCTGCGGCCTGAAGGGATTGAGGGAGTTTAGTAGATATATGTCCCCACGCTTCTCACATATCTGCCGGACGAGTGAAAGTGCCCGATCGAAGTTTCCCTTAACGGCTACTATGCGTGCCCCGTGAATCGCCGCCTGTGCCAGTTTCCCCAGGGCTACTTTTCCGCTAGGGAGGATCACTAAACACTTCAGCCCAGCTTTGGCCGCATAAGCCGCGAGTGAGGCTGAGGTGTTGCCGGTGGATGCACAAGCCACTGTCTTCACCCCAAACTCGAGGGCCTTTGTGACCCCTACCGTCATCCCCCTGTCTTTGAAGGATCCGGTAGGATTAGCTCCCTCGTACTTCACGTAGAACTCTGCTATCCCGAGCTTCTCCTCTAATCGTCTACACCTGTACAGTGGTGTCCCTCCTTCTTGGAGAGTGACTATCTTGGACTCATCCACGATCGGCAAAAACTGTCGATACCTCCACACGTTCAGGGGTTTCCTCTCAAGCGCCTCCCGATCCAAACGCTCTGAGATATACTGGAGGTCTAGCTCTATCTCCAACAATCCTCCACACTCAGGACAGACATAAAATCTCTTCTCAGGAGGCTGTCTCTTACCGCAATCTATACACTCATACTCGAACCACGACCTCATCCATTCCACTACGTTTAACCGATTAATAGCCTATGCGTGATGAGAGAGAGAACGCTATCCGATGGGTCTAGGGTAACCGAATTCGTCTATCGGTATGGACGGCTTTCCATCCAACACTATCTCCGAAACGAGCTTTCCGGTGATCGCGGAAAATCCTATCCCCAACCCTACCCATCCACACGCCAATCACGAAGTTCTCTAGACCGGTCAACCCCTCTGACTGATCGCCTGGTATACATCCACTAAATCACCGAGTAGAGAACTTGAAGTCTCCCTCGGCCCAGCACCAAATCCGCTGATGGTGATCTCCCTAGCCAAGTCGACTTCGAAGGTCACGGCATTTAAAGTCCCGCTCACAGCCAGCGGGTGGTGAATCGGAACGAGCTTGGGCCCTACTTCCAATGTCCTCTTACTCGCAATCCCGACCAGCTTAACGGTGAATCCTGCCTCTCGGGCGAGCCTGATTGCCTCCGGGGTAACTCCGGAGATCCCCTTCGTCTTCACCTCTCCGAGTTTCGCGTCGATTCCTAGGACCGAATTGGCCAGAATCGTTATCTTACAAGCTGTGTCTATTCCTTGGATGTCTAGGCTCGGATCCTTTTCTGCTATTCCTAGCTCTTGAGCCTCCTTCAAAACGATGTCGAAGGGTGCGTCCTCCTGGGCCATTCGGGTGAGGATGTAGTTCGTCGTCCCGTTCAATACCCCCCTGATCGCCAGAACCTCGTTCCCCATCAAGATCCTCTTGGCCAATCCTATCACGGGCACGGCTCCACCCACCGAAGCAGAATACCTGAACTCTACCCCTCTCTTCTTGGCTAACTCTTCAAGCTCCCTGAATGCGACCACCAATGGGCCTTTATTGGAAGTTATCACGCTCTTTCCCGTACGCATTGCTGTCTTGATATGCGTCAACCCTGGTTCTCCTGTTTTGATGTTGGTGGGTGTGAGCTCGAAAACGACATCGGCATCCACCTCTCGGATGATCTCAACCCCAAGTTTTCTTTCACTTCCGATCAGATTTCCTTCCTCCACCATCCTGAGGAGCCGTCTGAAGCTCAGTCCATTCTCATCCACCACCGCCCCGTGTCCGTCCACCACCGCAACGATTTCACATGACATCCCATGCTCCTTCAAAAAAAAATTCCTTTTCTGCACGAGCGCTCGAACGAGACCTCTCCCCACATTTCCGAATCCAACCAATATGAGCTTCAACCACCTTCCTCCACCGACTTCATCAAAAGGAATCTCTTTTTTTCCGCAATCGACTCGATCAGGGAGAAAGCACTATCCAAGGATCGATCGCTCCTTCCGCTGATCGTCAAGCGCGCTGCCATTCCACCCCCTACGCTTTCCATCGCCAAGCTCACGTCCGAGATCTTTGTGCCTTTCAGTTCCCCAACCCTCTTCGTGATCTCATCCAGTTCTTCAATCGTTAGAGGACCAGATATCAGGACTACCCTCTTCTTCATTTCCTCCCTTTCCCCTACATGGGTTATCCTCACGCCCATGGATTTGAGTTCTGAAAGGATCCTGTTGAATCTCTCTTTTTCTCCCACCTCCAAAACCACGGTCACCGGGACCATTCCTAGCTGAGTTTTTCTCTCCCTTCGATGAACCACGCTCTTTATATTTCCTCCAAACCTCGATATGGGCTCAAGTGCCCGAACGAGTTGTCCGGGTATATCCTCTAGCTCCATCTCCAGCCTGACTTGAATTGCGCCCACCTCTGGATTTCCCTATTGCTTCCTTCGTCTCGGTACTATTATAGTAAGGATGTCCCCCTTCACCCTCACCACGCGTTCCTCGGGAACTGCATCGGAGGGTAATTCAAAAGTGGAAAAATACGCCTTTCCATCATCTTTCCTAGCGAGCACCTCCAGCGCGTTTCCGTATCTCCTGATCTCAATTCTCTCGCCAGTTGCTCCAGGGATATGCATGCTGAAAAGGATCTCTCGAGGTTTCTCGATTCTCACGCAACTCGAATCGAGCATCTTAGTTATTCTTTTCTCCGTCCCTATATTTTTTGTTCTGATACTCTCACGATAGCTCCTCGGTCGCTCCCTTATCCTCCTAATCTTCACTTGGGGTTCTTCCCCCTCCCCATTTCTTATTTCAATGGAGATTCCCCGGAGGCCCAACTTGCCCCAGAATTCTTCCTTCCTGCCTCGCTCTTCCCTTTCTATCCTTTCCTCGATTACTTTTCGAATCCTCTTAAAGAACTCGTCCTCAAACATGGGCTCTTCTCAAGATTGTTTCTACGGGATTCCATTAATAAAAGTTTTACAAACGAATATCCGGGCCCCCCTTATTTCCACTGGAACAAAAATTTATAAAAAGGAAGAGATTTTTGTTATAATTATACATGAAAGAATGGGTTTTAGGATATATCGAAGCGAAAGGATGTTTCACGTTGAATAAAGTGAAATACGTGAGTGGGTCTGGGAAAGAGCGAGTGTATCTAAACCCCGTCTTTTATGTTACGAGTGTGGAAAGAGAACCGTTAGACTTGATCAATAATCTGATGGGATGTGGGGAAGTGAGAAAGTGTGGTATTTTACACAGGTGGGAAGTCAGAAGGAAGGAAGATGTAATCGCTTTAACGGAATACTTGAGCGGGAAACTCAAAACCAAGGTAAAATGTCAACAATTTGAGAGATGGAAGAGAAAAGTGCTGGAGTGGAAATCAAGGGGTAGGAGCTAAACTCTCGGTTTTTTTAGTAATCTGTCTGAGTCTAATGGGATGCAGAAAAAGTACGAACTGGTCACGCGGGGAACAATCGAGGTGGTGACAGAGACAGAACTCCGCAAGGTGTTGACAGCGAGAAGGCCGGTCGTGTATTGTGGTTATGAACCTTCGGGTAAGATCCACTACGGCCACGTGATTACTCTTTGGAAATTGTTGGATTTTCAGGAGGTGGGTGCACACACGATCTTACTATTGGCAGATCTTCACGCGTATCTGAACGATAAGGGAAGCCGAGAAGAGATCGAACAGATGGTGGAGTACAACAAGCAGTGTTTCATAGGAATGGGTGCAGACCCGGAGCGGATTGAGTTCAAGGTTGGATCAGAGTTCCAGCTTGAGTCCAAATACACTATGGATGTCCTCCGGATGGCGACCGAAACCACCCTCTTGCGGGCGAGGAGGTCCATGGCGGAGATAGCTCGCCACTTGAAGAATCCAGATGTGGCACAGGTAATTTATCCGTTAATGCAGGCGGTGGATATGAGCTACTTGGGGGTTGATGTGGCGATAGGGGGGATCGATCAGAGAAAGGTTCACATGATTGCTCGAGAAAAATTGGAGAAGCTCGGCTACAAGAAGCCGGTGTGTGTGCACATGCCCTTACTCCACGGGCTGGATGGAGATGCTAAGATGTCTTCCTCAAAGGGGAATTTCATAGCTGTTGACGAGGATCCGGATGAGGTGAGGAGGAAGGTGAAAAAAGCGTTCTGTCCCATGAGGGTAGTGGAGGGAAACCCGATCATAGAATATGCAGAACATGTGGTGTTGCCGAGGCTCGGAGAACTCGAAATCCGCAGGCCGGAGAAGTATGGAGGAACCCTTAACGTGAGGGAAAGCGATGAACTCAAGAAATTGTACGTAGCTGGAGAACTCCACCCAGCGGATTTGAAATCAGCAGTTGCGGAGGCGTTGATCGAGATATTCACCCCCGTGCGCGAGTACTTAGGTAAGGGATGATCGTTCAAACCCGGTCAGCTCAAGGTCGTGGTTTTCCCCGAGTGAGCTTCACGGGTAGCCGAGCTAATCTTGGCTCGTCTCCAAGATCCCCTTCTCAAGCCTTTTATACCACGTTTTCTTCACCGGCTCCCTGGCGTGTAGCTCCCTCCGCTTGGCCTCTAAGAGTTCCGGTTCTTTTCCAATGAATTCTGCAGCCGTCAGCACACGGTTGCTTTCATTTCTTGCCGAAGAGATCACAGGGGAGAGATACTCGCGATACTCCGAAGATCGCAACAGGTGATGATCAACGATCAGGAGGGGAACTCGTCTGGCGAGTTCCATGAGATTCTTCCTCCCCCTCTCTAGCTCCTCAACCTTGATTTTGAAGCCCTCTAAGTAGATGGGGGGTCCACCGATGATAACAGCATCGGGAGATTGTTTCAGGATGATTCTCAGTGGCTCCTCGTACATCGGTCCTTGGACATCGGGAGCATGAACTAAACAACATCCTTCAGTTCGAACGGTCAGTATCAGAACGAATCCAAGCTTCGAGCCCTCCGGGCCGTGGTAGACGGGACTTGAGAACTCAAGCACGGTCTCTCCGAACCTGAATGTCTTCCCGTCGGCTATGTGGACTTCCTTAGCAACCCTTGAACAGAACTTTTTGAACAGATATCCCCTCTTCCGCTGAGCCAAGTTTATATGTGAGCTTGGATCTTTCATCAACACGAGCTTCCCCCTGTAGAGCCTCTCAGCCAACTCAGGCGAACTCCATATCCACATCCAGTTCTCGAAGCTGGGGAGGTAGTGATCGTAATGGAAATGACTCACGGTCAACACATCGGCCTCTTTCGCTACTTCTAGGATGGTTTCCCTAGAGCGCGAGAGAGCCCGGTACTCTCGCTCGTGTGGGTTGAGGTTGAACCTCGGACCTAGGGCTGAACCCGGATCTATCACCACCTTCACATCACAAGTCTCTACATAGGTAGCCATGCTTCTCACCCCTAAGCTCTCGAACGCTAGGGGAAATATTCGTATTTCACCGCTTCCTATCGGAACTGATTTCACCGTATCATTCAACGAAGGTGGGACAAGTCTTTAACCCCTTGGCCGGAAATCCGCAACGTAGTTAAACCCTATAAACCCGAGAGATGTAAGGAACACGGATGTTTCGTGTAAATTCCGTGGGGAATCCAAAACTCAGGGCCCCTCTCCTGATTGCGGGGTTCCCAGGTATAGCTAACATAGGAAGGATCTCAGTGGAGTTTCTCATCCGGGAGTTCAAAGCGAAGCCCTTCTTAGAGCTCTATTCTAGCTACTTTCCAGAATGGGTGATCCGAGAGAAAGCTCTGGTGAAAGCTTTTATGATAAGATGTTACCACGCGAAGGCAGCGGGAAAAGACATTATATTGGCAACATCAGATGCCCAAGCGGTCTCACCACTCGGTCAGTATGAGCTTTCTGATGAGTTCCTCAACGTGGTGGAAGATTATGGAGTCAAAACCGTGGTGACGATGGCGGCATACGTTTTGCCAGAGCGGGAATTCAGAAGGGGGGTATTCGCAGCAGCTACCGACCCGAAGGGGTTCAAAAAATTTTGGGAAAAAGGAGCGATAGCTTTGGATGGAGGGATGATAGTGGGAATGAACGGGCTTGTGGTCGGTTTAGCTGGTATGCGCGGGTGGAGAGGAATATGTTTGATGGGGGCCACCCGGGGAGGGGTTGTAGACATGGATGCAGCGGGAGAGATTCTCCGGCTCCTCTCAGAGGTATATGGATTTGATTTGAGGGTCGAAAACCTTCATAAATACGGAGCCAGCATCCCGGATCTGAGGACGACCTCGGGGTCGGAGTTCCCCGTCCGAGAAGAGGATAACATATACATCTGAGGTTCGGCAAAATCTTACAACGCATCGAGCAATCTGGGTAATAGGGGTGTGGTTGGCGCGGGGGAGGTTATGTGAAGCTGAGAGAACCTTCCGGAAAGGAGCTCGCGAAACTTCGGGCGGTAGCAGACTATCAGTTTGAGATGGGGGTGGGTGAACATCTCTTTCCCCCCACCATAAAAGTGATGTCGAGTAGGGGGAGGATAAGACAGGTGTGGATTGGAGATGAACCCCTCTGTGCGGTGAGGGCGAGCGATGGGTTCATCGTACTCAACCGAAAGGGAGCGGAAATCCTCCATAAGGTACTTCCCGCCCGAAGGCTCCGGGTAGTGGTAACCGAGGAAGTCGCACGAGCCGTGAGGAGGGGAAGGACAGTTTTTGCGAAGCATGTGGTAGAGGCCGATCCGGAGATAAGACCGGCGGAAGAAGTCCTTGTCGTTGATGTAAACGGAAATTTGCTTGCGAGCGGGACGGCTGTGTTAAGTGGGGAAGAGATGAAAGCGTTTAAAGAAGGAAAGGCGGTGAAAGTAAGGCGGGGACAGAAGGATGTTTCCTAAGCGGATCGACAGACGTCAGCTGGATCGGTTGATGCGACAGATGGGAATAAAAACCCGTGAACTCCAAGGGGTACGTGAGGTGAGGATAAGACTCGTGGATAAGGAAATAGTGATACCCAACGCGGGAGTAGTGGTGACGGAGGTGGCTGGGCAGAAGAGTTATCAAGTGACAGGACATGAAATTGAGCAAAAGTTAGAATACGAACCGAGCGAAGAGGATGTGAAACTCGTAATGGAGCAAGCTGGGGCGGATGCAGGAGAGGCGAGAAAGGAACTGAGGGAGACACGTGGGGATCTGGCTGAGGCTATCCTGAGGATCAAGGAGAAGAAAGAGAGGATCTAAACTTTCATTAGGAGCAGAATTATGGAGACGAGCAGGATGAGAGCAGGGGAGGTAACGAAGTAAAATCCGTTCCTCTTATAGACGTAAACGAGCCACCACGGGAGGGAGGAAAAGTCAATGAGTTCGTTTGCCAAGGATAAGGTGACGAAAAGGGCACCGATCAGGATCAGAAAAATCCCGAGGGGTAGAAGAAGATCCATTTTCACAAGATTTCCGTTTTTTCAACGTGTCCTCCACAGTATTTCCTAGCATAGATGGATGCGGTTTTCAGTGCGGACTCGACTCGCTCCCTTTTTATCCCCGGAGCGTTCCAAGCTACGAGCACGGCGTTGGAGGTCTTAAAGGATATTCCCGTGGACTTGGCGTTGCCCAGTCCGTAAGCGGAGATTATTTTCTCTTGGTCTTTAAGGATCACCTCGTTCACGTTTGGAGCTTCCTTCCTTCCATCCAAAAGCTGAATGGGTTTATCTCCACTCGAAAGGGTGACCTCGAGTTCTCCCTTAACATTCTGTAAATCGTGAGCGTTGACCAAAATCATGTACTCGAGTGAGGCGATCGCGCATGAGTCCAAGAGATTGTTATGGGACGGAATATCATTCCTTTCAACGTCTTTGGTTAAGGTCTCCAGCTGGGAGGCGGTTCCCTTCCTTCCCATTTTTTCGAGGAAGGAGCGATAGAGTATGATTTCCTCCATCTCATCGATCGGATGAGCGATGAGTTTCTTTCTCACCATCTCCAGAACTTCTCTTTTCTTAGCCTCGAGTCCCTCCACTTCCTTTTCCACGGTTATCCCCGTAACGATGGAGTATCCGACGATGAATCCAGGATACAATTTTACGACACGTGGATCGAGCTTCAATTTAACCCCTCAGATGAGCGTCACTCCCACGACGTGAACACTTCCAACCCCGGGAAGCCCCTCGATACTTTTCTCTAAGGGCTCGGTGCCTCCAGCGGCATCTGGAACGACCGCCACGACTTTCAATGCCTCCAAACCGAAAGCTACAGGCTCTCTGGAAATGGAAGTTACTTGAGCTATTTTTCCTATCTCCTTGGCCAACGCCTCCAAGTCCACCTCGGTATTCTCAGGCATGACCCTCATCGTGACAGCCACGTTTCCCATGAGCCCACCTATGGACCCGTGAACCCGCACTTCGGGCACTCATACGGGTTGCTGAGTTTGCGACATTTTTCACATCTCCATATCTGGAACTCCCCGCAGTTCGGACAGGGGAATCGCACGGCTATCTCAGAAACGATGGGTCTCTCGCACGAGGTACATATCCTTCCCATCCAATCCCCTTACTCTCGGGTTCTGGCTTTAAATCTATCGCTGGATTAGGGATCCCAAGTTATTCCACGTAGGCATCCACCACCACGTGTACAACGTTTGGAGAATATTTCTTGACCCGCCGCACGCCCAGGATCTTGACTTTTCTACCTCGGGTGGCGCTCAGAATCCGCTTGATCGGTCTCTTGAATTGGATGGAGAGGGGGACGCTCTCGTGGTAATGGATGATCCCTCCTGAGGGTTTAAGAACCTCCAAGGCTAGGGGGAGATACTTGTGCGTAACGTGGAGGATCCCGAGCAAAACCCTGTCGGCTATCCCCCTAGGAGCCACCTTCTCACAATCGCCTTGAATGGGTTCGACCACAGAGCCAACGTGGTTCAGCCTGATGTTTTCGGAGAGGTACCGATAAGCTGTGGGATTCAGTTCTACCGCATATACCTTCTTCACCTTGCTAAGCTTCGCTATCGGGATGCTAAACTGGCCGATCCCAGCGAACAGATCCACCACCACCTCACCTGGCTGGATGAGCTCGGGGATCCTCCTCCTCTCGTAGAGGTTTCCGGGGGAGAACATCACCCTGCAGGGATCGAGCTTGAAGTAACATCCATTCTCCCTGTGGATCGTTTCAGTGTTCGGATCCCCACCTATTACCTCAAGATCCGGTTCCCTCTTCCTGCCCTTTATCCCACCTTTTTTCGCCGCGACGGTTCGCACCCCTTTCAGTCTGAGCAGGGAGTCAACGATTTCCTCCTTCCGATGCCTCAGGGATTGTGGTAAGTGGAGAACCGCCACATGTCCTATGCGGGTGAAACTTTTGGGTAAAAGGTCGAGTTCGTCAGGGGGTAGCTTTTCCCTTAACACTTTTTGTAGGTAGCCCATGGGCTATCGCTTGGCTCTTTTCCTACGCTTTTTCGGTGCTAGGTCCATCATCTCCAGAAATCTGCGAGCTACCTTGCGGTCCACTACACTCCTAACAGATCTTTCGGAACGACGTGACTTGGTGAGACGACTGAGAGGAACCATCCCAGCAGCCATGCTGGCGTGTCCTCCGGCGAAATTTGGAAAAAGGTCTCTGAGTAGCTGCCCGAGGTGCAAGCTCTTATCTTTGGTTCGTGCGGACATCCGCACCGCGTCCCCACACAAACCGTAAACGAAGGAGGTAACTATCCCCTCTCGTTGGAGCAAAAGATCAGCCACTTGTGGGACCACGTCTGGATTTTCGATCCTCCCAATATTGGTGACGAAACAACCCTCCACGAGCTTGCCCTTTTTAATCGCATTCGCTAGAGAGTCAAAGGCCTCCTTCGAGACGAGCGGGATTTGGAGTCTCCGGAGAAGGTCTAAATCAGCATTTTCTCGGAGGCGTTGGAACACTTCGAAGTCGAGGGGTGTGACTCCTCTTGTGAAGTGCATCGTGTCTGTTATTATACCTAGGGCTAAAGCGGTGGCGAGTGGGGGGTCTATTTCAATCCCCGCATACCATAGGTAGTTAGCTAGCAGGGTGGATGTTGCTCCCGTGGGTTCTATGTCTTTGAATCTTCCCTCCACCTCACTGGAGGGGACTGAGTGATGGTCTATCACTATGGTCGGAAAGACTTTTTCCGGGAGAGAGCAGTTGGTGCGGGTTGAAACGTCCACGAGTGCTATGGTGAAGTACCTCTCGAAGTTCACTTTTTTGAGGTCTAGGAGTTCTATTTCGAGAATGTTTTTCATAACTTTGTTCTCATAATACCCACTGATCTCCCCCGCACAGGCTATGTCGGCTTCGATGCCAAATGCTTGGGCATATCTCTTAAGGGCGGCCGCACTGGCTATACCATCGGGATCGGGATTGTTTTGGGTTATTATGAGCATCCTTCCCCTTTTTCTACAGATGAGTTCCCTCATCGTTTTTTCCTTCTTCCTCCTCTCGAGATCCTTGAGTTTTGGGATGACCTGTTTGGCTAGGGATTGAGCCACCGGTAAAACACCATCCGCCCCCTTATCTTTTGCACCCTTCTCAAGCAATTCATCAGGAACCAAAGTGAACACGATTGGGGATATCTCAAGTTCACTTTTTACTTTATTGAGGGTTTCCAATGTCCGTTCGACGATACGGTAATCGGTGGTCGCAATGAAGATGACTTCGACTTTTTTCATCTCCTCTGTGCTGATTTGTTTGAACAGGTCTTCGGAAGTGAAATCCCCGACTTGGACTTTAAAAGTCCTCCTAGCGAGGAGATTGGCCCTTCGTTGATCGGGTACTACAACCATGACTTCCTTTTCAAGTTTCCTCAGGCGGCTGGCTATCTCAAACCCCGTATCGCTGGCTCCGAGTACTAGGTACGTCGCTATCTCCTCCTCTCAATTCACGCTCCGAACTTTCTAACTTTTCCCATAAAATTGACGAGGATAGGGAGAAGTTCCATTCCCCTGATCCGGCACAGCCCTCCCTTCGCACAGGATCTTTCATCGAATTTCGTGACGTCATCGGTTCTAACTCCTGGCCCCATGATCACTACGGGTACCGGATCTGCTACGTGTTTTTTGGTGCTAGTGGCTGTGGTGTGATCGGCCGTGAGGATGAGAAAATCAACCTCATCCATCAACTTGCTGAGTTTTTCATCCACCTGTTCGATGAAGGCTATTTTTTTCTCAGCGTCTCCATCATGGCTGGCCTCGTCAAATCCCTTTATCGAGTATAGGACGAAGTCGTGCTCTTCAAGACTCTCAAGCACGGCGTTTACCTCAGCGTCTAGGTCGGTGTCTACTCCAGTCGTGGAAGAGGGAACACGGATGACATCCATTCCTGCCAGCTTGCAGACACCACGCACTAAAGCGGTGGCAGCGATGCAAGCCCCTCGGAGAAAAAATCTCTTCTCTAGAGGTTCAAGTTTTCTGGCGATCCCTCCTCCCCTGAGGAGGAGATAGTTGGCTGGGAGAAATCCTTTTTCTATTCGTTTCAGGTTCAGGGGGGCGGATTTCAAAAGCTGGTGTGATTTGTTCAAAAACGAGT
The DNA here is from genome assembly GCA_029259185.1 of Hadesarchaea archaeon. Lineage (GTDB taxonomy): Archaea > Hadarchaeota > Hadarchaeia > Hadarchaeales > WYZ-LMO6 > JAPDJF01. Next base: position 1,359 of record JAPDJF010000001.1, on the reverse strand, counting down.
TGAGAAGTTTGGCAGTTTTTACGGCTCTTCTGTTGAGGGGCTTCACTTCCGGCACCCGGACACCCGTTACGTGGGGGTCGTTGTCGGAAACCTCGTGAGAAAGACCTTTCCCCCTCAGGACGAGTACGGCCCTGTGAGAAGAGGTTCCTTTGAAAATCGTTTTGACATTCGGAATTTTCACTCTCTGGACGAGTTGTTCGAGTTCATCTACGTTCTGGATGCGTCCCGCTCTTCTGTCTTTCAGAATGAGTTTCTCATCCACGGTCGAAAAGTTGACGCGGAACGCGATGTCTCTAGGTTTGAGATCTATCCCAGCTCCAGCCGCTTCGAAAGGGCCTCTTCCCGAATACACTTCGAATGGGTCGTAGCCCAAGAGAGAGAGGTGGGCGGTATCGCTACCCGGGGCTATGCCGGGGGCGATCGGATCCATGAGTCCACATATTCCCCTCTTTGCTATTTCGTCCATTATCGGTTTCCTTGCCGCTTCAAGAGGGGTGAGATCCCCGAGTTCCCGCATCGGGCGATCCGCAAGTCCATCACATACCACTAGGAGGGCTTTCAACCGAAACACTTCCACTCGGAGAATCAAAAAAAATCAGATTGGCTACCAAATTAAATCTTTCTTGAGTAAATGAAGAAAGGGGCCCGTGGCGCAGACAGGACAGCGCGACAGGCTTCGGTCTCAGGGGGAAACCTGTAGGTCGCGGGTTCGAATCCCGCCGGGCCCGCCATCCAAGTTTGAGATCCCACACCTCTCCGGTCGGTGCTCAGATGGACTCCGAAGCTGTTGAATGTTTTATAAGAGCGGGTGGGGATTCCTATCTTGGATCCATGCGGAGGGAGTGGGAGAGATACGATTACCAGATCCTCATCGAGGGATTTGGGAGGAGAGGTCGGGGGGAACTAGGATCCTCCATCTCAGCTTACCTCGCGACGGTGGAGTCAGACATGCCACGCTTGTAGACCCTCAGCTCGTGAACGATCTGAACCGACAAATCCTCCACTGGGATCGTGATGTGGAAAGATCAAAAGTGGGGCCCGCTAGAAAAGCTAAAGAAACTAAACTCGCGTGTTAGGGTAGATACTGTGATGCTTCTCTTCGACGGAAGAGAAATGAGAGTTGAGGAAATCGAGGTTCGCAGGGATCCGAATTGCCTAACGTGTGTGGGGTGTAGTTGCTATCTAAAATAATACATTTTTATACAAGTTATACCAAACAATACTGTAATGGAAATGCGCGAGGAAAAACTGTACTCAACCGGCAAAGCCGCCAGACTGCTGGGTATTCATTTCAACACGATGAAGAAGTGGATCTACGCTGGCAAGGTCGATGCGATAAAGACACTCGGAGGGCAATAC